>JACQXE010000046.1 GCA_016208915.1 Nitrospirota bacterium
ATAACTGTCCATTTAAACCTCCAGATAGCCTTTGATTCCATCAAGCCTCTCTGGAGGTTTATCTTACTTAATTCTGCAAGGTCAAACCTTTTCAAGTCACACTGGTCAAACCAGTGGCTTACCTATCAGTGAGTTAATTTCAATGGTTGAGTCTTTGCCTGTGGACATAAAAACTACGTTGGTTGAAAAGATTCTCAATAGCCTCCATCCATCACAGAAAGAAATAGATGCATTATGGGCAAAAGAAGCTGAAAAGCGAGTTAAAGAAATTAAAACCGGCAAGGTTAAAACCATATCTGGCGATAAAGTCTTTAAGGAAATTCACGAAAAATATTGAAGACGAAATCATAATAATTGCAGTCATGCAATTAAATAGGGAACCTGATTATTGGAAAAAGAGAATAAAGAAAGCATAACGATCTAAATAACTTGACGGGGCATAGCCCCGCCAGTTATTTCAAGCATAGAGAAGTTTATTCAATCGACAGTCAAATATTTGAAATCAATGCCTTCCTCATTATATCAACAGGCGGTCTTTTGCCAGTCCACAGCTCGAATGCTAAGACGCCCTGCCATAAAAGCATACCAAGCCCATTGAGGGTCTTGCAGCCTTTCCTTGAGGCTATTTCAAGCAATTTAGTCTTTTTGTATATTAAATCGCAGACTATATGTTCTGATTTTAGGAGATCAACATTTATCGGTAACGGGTCGTCTTTTTTTAAACCCAATGGAGTGGCATTTACTATTACGTCAATTTCATCAAGGTTGAAGGTTGAAGATTGAAGGTTTAGAAAAGATACATTATTTCTGATTTTATTTAAAACATTGCTTAGTTTTACGGCCTTTTTCTTATCAATATCGTATAAAAATAATCTCGCTGCTTTTTGGCAGAGGTAATATCCCACTGCCCTTGAGGCGCCGCCAGCACCCACAATCAGGACATTTCTATTTCTTACTGATATGCCTTTCTCTGACAAAGATCTCATAAATCCTCTGCCATCAGTGTTATATCCGATAAGTTTTCTGTTCTTATTCACAATAGTGTTTACTGCCCCTATGAAAAATGCCTCCTTATCAACTTCATCGAGAAATGGGATAACCTTTTCCTTGTGGGGGACAGTAACATTAACGCCGGCAAGGTCCAGCGCCCTTACAGCCTTTACTGCCTCCTTTAATAGTTCCGGCCTGACTGGGAATGCTATATAACAAAAGTCAAGCTTAAGCCGTTCAAATGCAGCATTGTGCATCGCAGGAGAAAGACTATGTTCAACAGGATATCCCAGCAAGCCCACTATCCTTGTTTTAGCGCTTATCTTCAATTCGCAGCCTCCATTCCTTTTATAAGCCCGTCTGGCGTAGACTCAATAATCCTCACTTTTATATCAAGTGCATCTTCGATATCTTTCTTGGTAATATCATCAAGGAACATATCCTCGCCATTCCTGAGTACAGTGTCAGGTATCAACAGACACTCCTGACCTTCTGTCCTGTCAGATAGTGTTCTTATCACATCCCTGCCTGTAAGGAGACCAGTTACGGTTACGGTCCTGCCAAAGAATGTATTCTCAACAGGTATAATGCCGACAGTTATATTTTCCTTCTCAAGAAGCCTGTCTGCAAATTTTCTAAGATATGGATAAAAGGAAACCCCTGTGAATGTAAAATATTTCTTTTTTCTCGGAATAGTATCAGAAATTTTTACTTTTTTCGCCTGAGATATAAACAAAGGGACCATTCCAACACCGTTCTCTATCTGAGAAAGATCTCCGTAATCCCTGAGTGATGGAAAATTGAAACCTGCTTTTATATACAGCTCATCTGCGGCATAAACAATATGCTCGCCATGTTTCTTTTTAAACCTTCTCTGAAATGCGTTTATCATTTCAATAGCCTTAATCGCATCCTCTTGTTCAACAGGTCGCATCGTCTGTTTTCTGTACATCGTAAGCCCAACAGGCACCACAGCGATTGACGAGACATAAGGATAAAAACCATAAAGGTCCCTGATAGTCTTCTGAAGTTCCCTGCCATCATTATACCCGGGACAAAGCACAATCTGGGTATGCATCCTGATCTTGTTTTCCTTAAAAAACTTCAGCTCCTTCAGAATATCTCCTGCCCTCGGATTCCCAAGCATGGTGTTACGTATGGATTTATTCGTAGAGTGAACAGATATGTACAGAGGGCTTAACCGCTGCTGTACAATCCTCTTTTTGTCCTGAGCATCAAGGTTTGTAAGGGTAACATAATTACCGTAGAGAAATGACATCCTGTAGTCTTCATCTTTTATATAAAGAGATTTTCTCAACCCCTTCGGAAGCTGAGAAACAAAACAGAATATACAGTTATTCGTGCACCTTTTGATCTTAAAGGGCTTTAGAATAATGCCAATGTCTTCTCCCTCTTTCAGCATAAACTGAGAAGATATCTTCCTGCCTTTTCTCAAAACAACTGTGCTTAGCTCGGACCCATTTTTATAAAATAAAAAATCTATGCTGTCATGAATCCTCTGGCCATTGACAGAGATTAACAGATCACCCGGCAGAAGCCCTTCTTTTTCTGCAATGCTTTTGGGATTAATGCTTTCTATTTCAACGCCATCTTTACGCTGCATGGGTCAATTTCAAGCCTCTGTATATATAGTGTAATCCTGAAAATATGGTAATAGCCGCTGTTATCCATATCAGAATTGCACGGATATCAGGAATTGCTGCTATGTTTATAGCAAGAAGCACATAACACAGGAGCAGAAGCTGCATTGCAATTGCTGCCTTGCCGGTAACTGTAGGCTCTACACTCGATGTATTTGTTATAAGATAAATAATCACCCATCCTATTATCACAATAACATCCCTGCTTATCACTGTTATAGTCAGCCATTTTGGAAGCCAGCCATTCATCGAAAAAAAGATAAAAGAAGTAACGAGGAGAAATTTGTCTGCCAGCGGATCAAGAAAAGTACCGATGGCTGTCTTCTGGTTTGTCAGTCTTGCAATAAGACCATCGAGCGTGTCTGTCAACGCAGCGACAATAAACAGATAAAGGGCATAGTCATAACGTTTGTATATGATTGCTGTTATGAAAACAGGGATTATGACAATTCTCATTATTGTAAGTGTATTCGGGAGATTGAGAACACGCATGTTATACCTCAAATAAAAATCACTCGCCAACAGGCAACATGATTAATGGAATTTAATATGTTTTATGGAATACTGAATGGTATCGGCCTGAATTTCAGCCTTAACCCAAGCCTATTATAACATCTGCTGTCAAGCTTTCCATCAACAAAAGATAATAATATCCTTGCATGACACCCTTCCAAAGACAACTTATTTGCGATCGAATCACTAAGCGCAGATTGAAAATTCCTCTGTGCCGAATGAATATTCCCCTGCATATATGCAACCTGCCCTTCGCCAAGCCTGCAGTATATTATTCCTCTCGGGTCTTTTGTCTTTCTGAAAAGCCTGTATGCCTGCTTAAAATAATACATTGCCTTATCAGGTTCTCCGATCATCATAAATGTCGTGCCAAGACTCCAGAGGGTATAAGAATAGCTCACGATATCACCAATTCTGTTGTAAAGACCTGTTGCTTTCTTAAAATGCACAAGGGCATTTTCATAGTCACCAAGCATTCTGAATGCGTTTCCAATTCCACAGTGTGAATATGCGGTTCCAAATATATCTTTTAATCCCGTAAAAACCTTATTGGCAGCGGTATAATATTTAAGCGAATCCCTGAACAACCCTGCAACCCTGCTTGTTCCTCCCAAACCGCACAGGCTGTATCCAATACCGTTTTCGAATCTCAGTGTTCTATAAATGGCAATTGATTTTCTGAATGAGCTGATTGCTCCGGGGATGTCTCCTTTTATTCTCAGCGCTCCTCCCTTTGCCCATTGCACAAAAGCCATTCCCTCTTTATCTTTGTTATTCCTGTATGACCTTTCTGCCTTGGTAAAAAAATTCAGCGCATCATGCCATCTCCCAACCGCCCTCAGCGAAAGGCCAAGCCCAACTCTTGCATCTACCAATATTGTCATGTCTTTAAGCTTTCTGGCAAGTTCTATTGACTGAGTATAATTTTTTCCAGCATTTCCGAATTTGCCCATCATGCGATAGAGATCACCCATAGACATAAGACAGTTCAGCATTCCCTCAATATCATGGTTCTTCTTGTATGAAATGAGTGATTTTTTCAAAAGATTGAGGGCGTCTTTATATTTAAATCTGCTCTTTAATCCCTCTGCCTGCTGGAAAAGTCTTTCTGAGGTTAAAATCATGGCTAACTAAGCATATCACGCAATCTTTTCGTAAGAGAACGATAATCTTCTGAATTAAAGAATGCCGAGCCCATGACAAGTATGTCTGCACCTGCATCTGCAACTTTCCTGGCATTCTCAGGTTTGACACCGCCATCAACTTCGATAATAGTTTGAAGACCTCTGGTCATAATCATCTTCTTCAGAGCCTTTATCTTATCTATTGACTGAGGGATAAAACTCTGACCTCCAAAACCAGGATTAACAGACATAACCAACACAAAATCTGCATCCTCGATTATGTCTTCAAGACTGCAGACAGGAGTCGCAGGATTAAGCGAGACGCCTGCCTTTACGCCGCTCTCCTTTATCTGCTGCACTGTCCTGTGCAGATGTACTGATGTTTCAACATGTACGGCCAGATAATCTGCGCCAGCTTCTATAAAATCCTTTAAATATCTGTCCGGGTTATCTATCATCAGATGCACATCGAGGGGCACAGATGTAATTTTCCTTATAGATTTAACAATTGACGGACCTATTGTTATATTAGGCACAAACTGTCCGTCCATTATATCTATATGAAACATATCAACCCCTGCAGACTCAGCTTCTTTGATTTCAGCGCCGAGCCGCAGAAAGTCAGCAGAAAGTATAGACGGTGCAATCTTAACCATTCACCCCTCCTTGCTCGAGCTGAAGTTCTATTGTCTCACCTGATTTTATCAGGCTGCCTCCTTTTGGTTTCTGGATTTTCACAACCTCCCCGTAACCTGTAATCTTGAGCTTTAGACCCAGTTTGTCTGCAAGTTGCTGGGCATCTGCCTGATTCTTCCCCCTGAACTCAGGGCAGTAATAAACTGTCTCATAAGGACCCGAACTGACAATAAGCGTAATCTTTTCTGTAATGTGCTCATTACTGCCTGGTTTTTGCGCAATCACTTTATCCCTTTCCACAGTGCTCGAATGCACATGTATTATCCTGCCTATCTTCAAACCATTTTGCAACAGAATATATTCTGCCTTCTCCATTGATTCCCCAACTACATAAGGAACTGACTGAACCTTTGCCCCCTTGCTTAGTACAACCTTTATGCCACGGTGCTCCTTAATCTTACTCCCAACAGGCACATCCTGCCTGATTATATAACCCGAGGCTACTGATGAATCGTAATCTTCTCCCTCTATCTTAAGTATTAGACCTCTCTTGGCAAGCAGTTCGTTTGCTTCGATAAGATTCTTACCGGTAAGGTCGGGAACATCCACTGTCCTGCTAAAGCTCATTAATTTAAATGTGAAATAAGCAAAGGCCAGACTGAAAAGTATAAAACCAAAAAAATAAATAGGGAACCTTATAAAATTATTTATAGTCTTCTGCAATCTTTCGTCCTTTGAAACCCTTGGATTAATCTTTTTCCACAACCTTACTAATGCTCACAATCTTATCTTCTGCATCAACATCCATAAGCCTGACTCCCTGAGTATTTCTTCCCTGCATGGATATATTGTTTGCACTGGTCCTGATGATTTTGCCAGAGTTTGTTATCATAATAATCTCATCCTCATCCCGCACCTGTATAAGTCCAACCGCCTTTCCGCCTTTTTCTATCACCTTTATCGATATAACACCTTTTCCGCCCCTTCCCTGCACAGGATATTCTTCTATCTTTGTCCTCTTGCCAAGCCCTTTTTCTGTAACTGTGATAAGCTCTGTCCTTTCTTCTGCAACCTCTGCTGAAACAACTTCATCCCCTTTAACAAGGCGTATACCTATAACTCCCTTTGCTGTCCGTCCCATATACCTTACATCTTCTTCATTGAAACGA
The DNA here is from genome assembly GCA_016208915.1 of Nitrospirota bacterium. Classification (GTDB taxonomy): domain Bacteria; phylum Nitrospirota; class Thermodesulfovibrionia; order Thermodesulfovibrionales; family UBA1546; genus JACQXE01. The sequence goes on from JACQXE010000046.1 coordinate 6,094, forward strand.
ATTGAAAGCCCATTTTTTGTGCCTATTATAAGATCACTTTTGCCATCTGTCTTCTTTACAGAAATAAGCTCATCTCCTTCTTCAATCGTGATGGCTATAATACCTTTCCCCCTCGGGTTGTTATATTCTTTAAGCATGGTCTTTTTAACTACTCCGTTTTTTGTGAACATAACAAGAAATCCTTCCCTGAAATCCCTCACAGGCAATGCTGTTGCAACCCTCTCGCCATCTGAAAGCTGAAGAAGGTTTACAAGCGCCTTGCCTTTTGTAGCACGGCCGGCTTCAGGAAGCTGATATGTCTTCAGCCAATATAATCTTCCGAGATTGGAGAAGAAGAGCATGTAATCATGCGTGGAACCGATAAACAGCTGTTCTACAAAATCCTCCTCCTTAGTCTCCATTCCAATGAGGCCTTTACCGCCCCTCCTTTGGCTTCTGTATGCGGACAATGGATTTCTTTTTATGTAACCCTGATGAGAGAGCGTAATCACCATATCTTCCTCTGTTATCAGGTCTTCGATTGTAATCTCTCTTGTCTCTGAGGCAATCTCTGTTCTCCTCTCATCAGCGTATGTCTCCTGAATATCAACAAGTTCATCCTTTACTATCTTTGACACAAGCGCATCGCTTCCCAGTACCGCCATGAGCCTCTCTATCTCCTTTAATGTGTCAGCGTATTCCTTGATAATCTTTTCACGCTCAAGTCCTGTCAGACGCTGTAGTTTCATATCAAGGATTGCCTGAGCCTGAATTTCTGAAAGCTGATAATTCTTAATCAGTCCCAGTTTTGCTTCTTCGGGAGTCTTTGACCTCTTTATGAGAGCAATAATCTCATCTAAGTGGTTAAGGGCAATATTCAATCCCTCTAATATATGCGCCCGTTCCTCTGCTTTTTTTAGTTCAAACTTAGTCCTTCTTATGACAACATCATGTCTGTGCTGGAGAAAATGGTTGAGCACACTTTTCAGGGACAATACTTGTGGCTGTCCGCCTACAAGGGCAAGCATGATAATCCCGAATGTTGACTCCATCTGTGTATGCTTATAAAGGTTATTCAGCATCACTTCTGCCATCTCGCCTCTTTTGAGTTCAAGAACAACTCTTATCCCGTCCCTGTCAGATTCGTCCCTGATCTCAGAAATGCCCTCAATCCTTTTTCCTCTGACAAGCTCGGCAATCTTTTCTATAAGTCTTGCCTTGTTAACCTGATACGGCAGCTCTGTGATGATAATGTTCTCGCCTCCGCGATATTCCTGCTCAATTCTTGCCTTTGCCCTGACCTTGATAAGCCCCTTACCTGTTTTATAAGCCTCAACTATTCCTTCTGTCCCGTGGATAATACCGCCTGTCGGAAAATCAGGACCCTTTATTACTGCCATAAGGTCATCCATTGTGGCATCCGGATTTTCAAGAAGCATTACAAGCCCCTTAATAATCTCTCCAAGATTATGTGGAGGAACATTTGTCGCCATACCAACAGCAATACCTGCAGAGCCGTTTACTATCAAATTAGGCACTCTCGAGGGGAGCACCAGAGGCTCCTCTGTTGTTTCATCAAAATTAGATAAAAAGTCTACCGTCTCCTTGTCTATGTCCTTGAGAAGTTCCTCAGCCAGTTTTGAAAGCCTCGCCTCTGTGTAACGATATGCAGCAGCGGGGTCGCCGTCTATAGAGCCAAAATTGCCCTGTCCGTCTATCAGTGGATATCTCAGATTGAAATTCTGCGCAAGCCTTACAAGGGCATCGTATACAGCAGTATCGCCATGAGGATGATACTTTTTAAGAACCTCTCCGACAACACCAGCGCACTTTGAATATTTCTTATTCGAAAGGAGTCCCTCCCTGAACATTGCATAGAGTATCCTTCTCTGTACAGGTTTAAGCCCGTCTTTTACATCAGGTAAAGCCCTCCCGATTATTACGCTCATTGCATAATCAAGATAGGAGACCTTCATCTCCTCTTCGATACTTACAGGAACCTTTGCCATTTCTCTCCTTTGTTAATAGATTGATTGCTTCTGAAAAGCGCTATATTTTAACATAAATGACCGGCAAAAAATTAAGATAAAATCTCTTAGTTTGATTAGGCAGGATATAGCATTTTTACTCATTCTCGGGCTAAAGCCCTCCAAGGATTTTGCCTCACCCCCCTCATATTCCCCCCTTAGTAAGGGGGGATGGAGGGGGGTGTTGGAATATCGGCAAAATAATGCCGTTCAAATACCATATCCTGCCTAATCTCGTATACTATGTCTCTCTCTTAATCTTCAATACCAAGAGCGTGATCGTCCCAAACATGAAAAGCACTCCGCCTATCAGCGCCCATAACGCACCGGGTTCTCTGCTCACCTCCAACAACGCTGCTTTAAATGGATAGGATCTCACATCTTTCAGATAAATCCCGAGTCCATGATAAAAAGACGGGGCATTTGGTTTAAGAGAAGCTTCTTTTATTTTTCGTCCGTCATTCGAAAGATATTCGATATTGACTGACCAGTCAGAGATGTATCCGGAAGGATTTATATTCAGGTTAATCTCTTTTATTCCTACAACAAGATTATTCGGAAGCCTTATAAAAGTTCCTTCATACCCAACTGCGCTTCCTTTAAAGCTTCCCAAGGAACTCAGGAAATGAGCAAGAAGTATGAATAAGAAACCTATATGAATTACTTGCGGGGATATTACCAACAGCCGGTTTTTTCGCTCCTGCTTTTTAAACAACGATTCAAAACTGCATATAATTGTGTTAGCAGTCAGCACAGAAAGCAATATAATAATTCCATAAAGCCACCATGTTGTTCCAGCAGGATTCTCGCTGAGCCAGTCAAATAGAGGTATTGAGTTTATCGATGAGAATTCAGGATGCTTAGGCATGATAAATGCGCCATAAAAGAGAAGGAACACCAGTGCAAGCAGCAGCCAGATAGTAGTTCTTAGAGAGAGAAAGAAATTAAGTATCATTTTCAGCCTGAGAATGAGCGAAAATATTATGTCCTGTTTTTTAACCATCTTTAAAACGTATGCGAGCTCTTCATTAATAGACTCACACCTAAATATGTAAATAATGTAACTGCAAAACCTATTATTCCTAAAACAGCGGACGGTATTCCCATCCATTCCTTCCGTAACCTCGCATGAAGATAAAGACTGTAAACCAACCAGAGTATTGTTGTCCAGAGTTCCTTCGGGGTCCAGAGCCAGTATGTGCCCCATGCGAGATAAGCCCAGATGCCACCGAATATCATGGACAAAGAAAACATAAGATAACCTATGAGTATAGCCTTATACTGCAATATCTCTAATTCCTGTTCCTTATTTCTTAAAAATAAAAAACCTAAGACTGCTGCTATGCCAAAAAGCGCATAGGAAAAAAATGAAAGGGTCACATGCAGTTCGAACCAGTATGTCCTGAGTACCGGAGGCAAAGGCATATCTTGCGGCTTGGCAAAAAAAGAAAAAAGGGCAAAGCAAGATGCTACAATCACAACAGGGTCAAGAAATCTCTTCTTGTTCTCCATAGAAATAGCAAATGGTATTGCAAATGCAACCATTGATGTTGAAAGAAAAAACAATGTGTCATGAGGTCCAACTAATGGCAAACGCTCAAGCTGAATACCACGCATCAGCATATATGCGACTTGCAAGAGAAGGCCTGCATAGAGGAAGAATCCTCTGCCTAAACTGAAGAGGTAAAAAATTATAGCCAATGCTGAAAGTATAATCATATAACCTATATTATGCTTTCATTAAGATAGAGACAATTTTTCTGTTTTATTCTTGCAATCAAATTTTTTTTATTTCTTATGATACTCCTGTATCGACTTTATGCTCATTTCCTTCTTCAGAAGCATTTCGATTGCATTCACAACCGCCCTTGCACCAGAAACAGTAGTTGTATAAGGCACTCTGTATTGCAGCGCACTGCGGCGTATTGAAAAAGAATCCTTCTGCGCCTGTGCATCGCTCACGGTATTGATGATAAAATTCACCTCTTTGTTTTTAATCAGGTCAACAATATGAGGTCTTCCTTCTTTCACTTTATTAATCACATCGACCTCTATGCCTTTATTCTTCAGATGCTGAGACGTTCCGCGTGTTGCTATTACATCAAACCCCATATCATGCAGCCTTTTCACAATATCGCATATCCCTTCCTTATCTTCGTCCTTTACACTTATGAAGATTTTTCCAGAGGTAGGAATCCTGTTATAGGATGACAATTGCGCCTTTGCATAGGCAAGACCGAAATCTTCATCAATGCCCATGACCTCGCCTGTTGACTTCATCTCAGGGCCAAGTATGGTATCAACTCCGCTGAATTTGTCGAATGGAAACACTGCTTCTTTTACGGCTACATGAGTTATCTCTATTTCCGAAGTAAGTCCAAGTTCTTTTAATGTCTTTCCGAGCATGACCTTTGCGGCAAGTTTTGCCAGAGGCACTCCTGTTGCCTTGCTCACATAGGGTATTGTCCTCGATGCACGGGGATTGACCTCAAGGATATATATTTCATTACCTCTAACTGCAAACTGCACATTCATCAATCCAATGACTTTGAGATCTCGTGCTAATTCCTTTGTCTGCCTTTTAATCTCATTGACAATATCTTTCTTCAGAGAATATGGGGGCAGAGAGCATGCAGAGTCTCCTGAATGTATGCCTGCCTCTTCAATATGCTCCATCACACCGCCGACAATCACATCAATCCCGTCTGAGATTGCATCAACATCAACCTCTATAGCGCCCTCAAGATATTTATCTACAAGAACAGGATGCTCAGGAGATGCCTTAACAGCCCTCTTCATGTAATCAATGAGTGAATTTTCATCATAGACGATCTCCATCGCCCTTCCGCCGAGGACATAAGATGGTCTCACCATAACCGGATAACCAATCTTTTGCGCAACAGCAATAGCCTCGTCAGGAGACATGGCTGTGTCGCTATCAGCCTGTTTTAAATCGAGCCTATGGAGGAGTTCTTTAAATCTCTTTCTGTCCTCAGCGCGGTCTATGGAATCAGGCGAAGTGCCGAGGATCCTCACGCCTTCTCTCTCTAAGGGCACAGCGAGCTTTAATGGAGTCTGACCGCCGAACTGGACAATTACGCCTTCAGGCTTTTCGACCTCAATAATACTTAAGACATCCTCTATGGTGAGAGGCTCGAAATAGAGTCTGTCAGCAGTATCATAATCAGTGCTTACTGTCTCAGGATTACAGTTCACCATAATCGTCTCATACCCGAGTTCCTTCAATGCAAAAACAGCATGCACACAGCAGTAATCAAATTCTATGCCCTGCCCTATCCTGTTCGGACCAGAACCGAGGATAACAACCTTCTTGCGATTGGTCGGATTGGCTTCGGACTCTCTATAGGGGTTAGGGGTCAGGGGTTGGGGGTTAGTTTTACTAATCCCTAATCCCCAATCCCCAATACCTTTGTAAAACGGTTTCTCATAAGTCGAATACATATATGGCGTATATGCAGCGAATTCAGCAGCGCAGGTATCAACCATTTTATATACAGGCTTTAATCCAAGTTCGCTTCTTAATTTTCTTATCTCATCTTCTCTCTTCCCCATGAGTTCACCAATTCTTCTGTCAGAGAAACCGTACTCTTTAGCCTCTTTTAAAAAAATTCCGAATTCGGAGTTATCCCCCCCACCCTTCCCTCCCCCTCGAGGGGGGAGGGTTAGGGAGGGGGTGTTGCTGACTTTTTTAATTCTTTTTTCCATCTCAATTATCTGTTTCATATTATTCAAAAACCACGGGTCAATCCATGTGCGTTCATGAACTTCATCAACAGACATCCCATCCCTTAATGCCTGAGCTATATACCAGAGCCTTTCAGCATTCGGTATCTGAAGCCTTGCCTTGAGTTCAGCAGCGCTGAGGTTCATCTCTTCGAAACCATAACTCCCAATCTCAAGGCTCCTCAATGCCTTCTGGAGCGACTCTTTAAATGTCCTTCCGATTGACATCACCTCGCCAACAGACTTCATCTGAGTTGTGAGTGTGGGATCTGCATCAGGGAATTTTTCGAATGCAAACCTCGGAACCTTTGTCACGACATAATCTATTGTCGGCTCAAAGGATGCAGGCGTCTCTTTCGTTATATCATTCGGGATCTCATCGAGCGCAAGCCCTACGGCAAGTTTTGCAGCGATCTTCGCAATAGGGAATCCTGTGGCCTTACTCGCAAGCGCTGACGACCTTGAAACCCTCGGGTTCATCTCGATAACAACCATCTTGCCGTTTTCCGGACTCAAGGCAAACTGGATATTCGAACCACCGGTATCAACTCCAATCTCGCGGATAATTGCTATTGCTGCATCACGCATCCTCTGATACTCTTTGTCTGTGAGTGTCTGTGCAGGCGCGATTGTGATGGAATCTCCTGTGTGTACGCCCATTGGATCGAAGTTTTCGATCGAGCATATGATGACAACATTGTCCTTTTCATCGCGCATCACCTCAAGCTCAAATTCCTTCCAGCCAATGACTGACTCTTCAACCAATACCTGATGAACCGGACTGAGCTTTAAGCCTTTATCAAGGAGTTCTGTATATTCCTCCATGTTATATGCGATTCCTCCACCTGTGCCTCCGAGCGTGAATGACGGGCGGAGTATTGCAGGGAAGCCTATGTGTTCAATAGCATCAAGTCCCTCTTTCATGCCTCTGATATGAAAGCTCTTTGGAACCTCAAGTCCGATCTTCTCCATCGCCTCTTTAAAAAGCTCTCTGTCCTCTGCCTTCTTTATCGCATGGAGTTTCGCACCGATGAGCTCGACACCATATTTTTCGAGCACCCCGCTTTCTGCAAGTTCAACAGTAAGATTAAGTGCTGTCTGGCCTCCCATGGTTGGAAGCAATGCGTCAGGCCTTTCTCTCTTTATGATCAATTCGAGAATATCTGCTGTTAATGGCTCGATGTATGTCGAATCTGCTATCTCAGGGTCTGTCATAATCGTTGCAGGGTTTGAATTTACAAGGACAACCTTATACCCTTCTTCCTTCAACGCCTTGCATGCCTGTGTGCCTGAATAGTCAAACTCACATGCCTGGCCTATTACTATTGGACCAGAACCGAACAATAGTATTTTGTTGATATCAGTTCTTTTTGGCATACACTATTCTGCTTCCGTCGAGGCGCATTGAAATTTCGGCTGTCTTTCCGCAAATCCATAATTCCTTTTTTTGTCTTTACTTATGCTCGTAAGGAAAAATGCCATCTATATCTCCCCACTCCTAAACAACTCCTGAATCTCGATAGTTTTCTTCGGAAGACCCTTTCTCATCTTATTGGCATAATAAAGCCATTTTAGTCGGCGTTCCATAGGCCATTTGCGATAATCTTCTAATTGCTCACGGCTCACAGTATAACTAAATCCTTTTCTCTCTTTTTCCATCATCTCTCCAGAATTATCCTCAGATATTCCGCATCTGAAAGGTCTTGTTTACGACCCGCTTTTTCTTTTAGTTCGATAAGGTCACGAATTGAGACAGTAGGTATTTTTTCTCCCTGTAGTTCAATAATAACAGACCTATTTTTTAATTCATCGTACGGAATCGGGGAATCAAAAACAATGTCAATTTCTCCAATAGGTGATTTCTCGCTGTAAAAATTCATTGCCTTCATTCCCTTTTCGTGTATCCATGAATTTCTTTTAGCCTCATCAGCAAGGCCCATCGGATCAACAGGAACCTTTGGACGATAGCCCCAACCGGTAAGTTTTGAGACTAACTTTGAGATATTTTCCGTTTGAAGCAGTATCATAAGATCAACATCATAAGTCATTCTCGGAACTCCATGAAAATTAACCGCCAGACCTCCAACTACAAGGTAATCAATCTTTAATTTGTTTAATTCTTTAAATATTCCTCTAAAATCTAATTCCATCTATTTAGAACCCTCAATCATCTCCCTGAATCTCGTAAATAAATGCGTTGAATCATTTGGTCCCGGCCCTGCTTCTGGATGATGCTGAACTGAGAAGATTGGCAACTCAACATGCTGCATGCCCTCCTCTGTGTTGTCATATAAATTCAGGTGGGTAAGTTCCGCCTGTCCATAGACGCTGTTTATATCAACACAATAATTATGATTCTGGGATGTTATCTCAACTCTTCCTGTGGATAAATCTTTAACTGGATGATTCCCTCCATGATGTCCGAATTTTAATTTATACGTCCTTCCTCCCATTGCAAGCCCAAGTATTTGATGACCGAGACAGATTCCTAAGATTGGTTTTTTACCCATAAGCTTTTTTGCATTTTCTATTGCATAGGTCACTGTCTGAGGATCTCCCGGCCCATTGCTCAAAATGACTCCATCAGGATTCATCTCAAAGACTTTCTCTGCCGGCATCTGGGCAGGAACAACAGTTACATTAAACCCTGCCGCAACCAGATTTCTTAGGATATTAAATTTGACGCCGAAATCGTAGACAATTACTGATAGTGACGAGTTTTTATTTTTTATCTCGTTACTTGTTACTATGGACTCGTTACTGTCTTTAAGCCACTTCCAGCATCCTTCATCCCACTTGTATTGATCTTTGGTTGTTACATCCTTCACAAGGTCAAAAGCAGAGATTCCCGGATGTTTTTTAGTTTTTTCGAGAAGACTTTCCGGGTTTAAATCTATCGTAGAGATTATTCCCATCTGTGCGCCATGATTCCTCAGATGCCTTGTCAATGCCCTCGTGTCTATACCCTGGATTCCCACGATTCCATATCCTCTTAAATAACCTCCTAAAGATCTTATAGTCTTATCCCTTGACCCTTGTTCCTTGACCCTTTCTGCTCGCCAGTTGCTTGGATAATCGCATGCCTCTTTTACGATAAAGCCTTCTGCCTTTATCCCGCCCTGTGATTCTATATCCTCTTCGTTTACACCATAATTTCCAATCTGAGTGTAGGTCATGGTAACAATCTGGCCTTTGTAAGAAGGGTCGGTGAGTATCTCCTGATATCCTGTCATAGAGGTATTAAAGACAACCTCGCCTATAGTTTCACCCTCAGCGCCAAAGCCAAAACCTTCAAACACAATGCCGTCAGTTAATAGAAGAAGTGCCTTTACCGCCATTCGTAAATCTTTCCCTTCGCAATAACCATCACAGGAATTCCCTTCAACACCCATCCAGCAAAAGGCGTGTTCTTCCCTTTTGAGAGAAATTTCTCTGATTCAACCTTGCACTCTCTCTGCGTATCGATGATAACTACATCTCCATCAGCGCCGACTTTCAGAGTGCCTTTTTTTATACGCAAAATCTTGGCTGGATTCGACGCCATTTTTTCGACAAGTTGCGGCATCGTCAAGATTCCCTCATGCACGAGTCTTAAACTCAGGCTCAATGCTGTCTCAAGTCCGGAGATCCCAGAGGGCGCCTTATCAAACTCCTGAAATTTCTCATCTCTATGATGTGGGGCATGGTCTGTTGCAATGACATCGATCGTGCCATCTTTCAGTCCCTGTTTTATCGCCTCGACATCTTTCTGCGTCCTTAGCGGCGGATTCACCTTTGCGTTCGTATTGTACCCGCTTACCGTATCCTCAGTAATACTGAAATAATGCGGGCATGTCTCTGCAGTTACCTGTATCCCTTGAGCTTTTGCCTCTCTTATCAATCTCACGGATCCCTCTGTTGAGATATGCGCTACATGAAGCATTCCTTTGGTAAGTTTTGCGAGTATGATATCCCGTGCAACCATTGCCTCTTCAGCGCCTGCAGGGATCCCCCTCAATCCGAGCGTTAAAGCTAATAGACCTTCATTCATCACACCTCCCTCTGAGAGATCCATGTCTTCGCAGTGTGATATAACCGTCACATTGAACATCCGTGAATATTCGAGCGCCCTTCTCATAATCAGGCTATTCATTACAGGTCTTCCATCATCAGAAAATGCCACGCAACCTTCATCATACATAATGCCCATCTCTGCAAGCTCTTCCCCCTTTTGCCCCTTTGTGATTGCGCCGATTGGATAGACAGTGCATGCGCCTTCTCGAATCGCCTTTCTGATAATAAATTCCGTAACGCTTGAATTATCATTAATAGGATTTGTATTCGGCATTGCACAGACAGCAGTAAAACCACCTTTCACAGCAGCCATCGTACCGGTCTTAATTGTCTCCTTATACTCAAATCCCGGCTCTCTCAGATGGGTATGCATATCGATAAGTCCTGGTAAAACAAACTTGCCTTTAGCATTTATAGTCTGAACATTACCCTGTTCCTGACTGCTGACTGCTGACTGCTGACTGCTGATTTCCTTTATCTTCCCATCTTCAATCAATAAATCACCAATCCCATCAATCCACTGCAATGGGTCTATGATATGTCCATCTTTAATCAGTAAATTCATTCGCGCACTCCTGCGAGCAAATACATCACTGCCATCCTCACTGCAAGACCGTTAGTAACCTGCTCGAGGATAACAGAGCGGGGGCTGTCTGCAATCTCTGAGGCTATCTCTACTCCCCTGTTCATTGGTCCGGGATGCATAACAATTGCATCTTTGCTTGCAAGCGAAAGCCTCTCTATGTTTAATCCCCAGTATCTGAAATATTCAAGAGTTGAAGGGAAAAATCCCTTACCCTGCCTCTCCATTTGTATCCTGAGCATCATGACAACATCAGCGTCCTTAAGACCTGAGTTCGTATCATTGAAAACTTTAACGCCAAGAGATTCCAACTCCTGAGGAACAAGTGTCGGAGGTCCGATAAGTCTCACCTCAGCGCCGAATTTTGTCAGGAGATAGATGTTTGATTTTGCCACCCTGCTGTGAAGTATATCACCAACTATCGCAATCCTAAGACCCTCAATCTTTCCCATTTTTTCCTTCATGGTAAATGCGTCAAGCAAGGCCTGTGTTGGGTGCTCATTAGTGCCATCGCCTGCATTTATTATAGATGCGCTGACACTCTTTGAAAGCAGATGGGGAGCGCCTGAAGATGAATGACGTATTACCATAAAATCTCCGCCTAACGCCTGAACATTTAAAGCAGTATCAATAAGGCTTTCTCCCTTAACAACACTGCTTGTTGTTACAGCAAGATTCAAAACATCAAGACTCAACCTCTTCTCTGCAAGTTCAAAGGAAGTCCTTGTCCGGGTTGACGGCTCAAAGAAAAGATTTATAGCAGTTTTCCCCCTCAGCGCAGGAACCTTCTTTATGTCACGTTTCAACACATCTTTGAAACCTGACGCGGTATCCAGAATAAGCGATATTTCATCCTTTGTGAGTTCCTTTATACCAAGGAGATCTTTAGAAGAGAGTTTCACCCTGTTAGCCCTCCCCTCTGTCTTCTCTTTGTAAAATAGATGCGATATACCAAGCAGGTCTAACGGGGTTCATTCTATTGTCACCTTGTCTTCAATCCCCTCTTCCTCAAGGCTCACCTCAACATTCTCGTTAATCGAGGTAGGAATGTTTTTGCCTGCAAAGTCAGCTTTTATCGGAAGCTCCCTGTGGCCTCTGTCTATCAGAACCGCAAGTTGTATCACCGCTGGCCTTCCGATGTCCATGAGTGCGTCCATTGCAGCTCTTATTGACCTGCCTGTGAAAAGAACATCATCAACAAGGATGATTTTTTTGTCTGCTATCTCACAAGGCACTTCTGTCTTTCTGACAGCAGGCTGCTCTTTTCTTATATTCAGGTCGTCTCTGTAAAAGGCTATATCCAATGATCCGACAGGGATATCATTCCCCTCTATTTCTTTGATCTTCCTTGCAAGTCTTTTTGCGAGATGCACTCCGCCTCTTTGTATTCCCACAAGGCAGAGATTGCTTATTCCCTTGTTCCTTTCAAGGATCTCGTGCGCCATACGGGCAAGAATCCGGTCAATATCCTGTTTATTCAGTAATTCTTTGAGCATTTTCAGGCATAAAAAAACCTTTCCCCTTGATCAGGAAGAAAGGTTATCCTTATTATAGTTTTGCAGCTCACGCTGCCTCCTTTGCCTTCTTAGCCTCACAGGGCTATCTTTAAAGGCAATAGTATTAAAGCATAAAAGTTTTAATATTGTCAATCAGCGGGAATTAAGCTGGCATTAATACAGGAGGTTAAAACAAAGAAGGAGTTCGGGGCTAATGCCCCGAACTCCTTAGAGATTTACGGAGATATGTTAAAGAAAATGTGCCTTTATTGTTAAATATTTAAAAACCTATTTTTTATTTTTTCCATATTTAGCTATCTCTTCAAGTAATGTATTTGAAACATAGAAGCCTTTATCTCGGAGTTCTTTTGCCTTGGCATATGCACTCTGTATTAACCCCAATTTCTGAGCTTTCAACAGTATTCCAATCGTTCCTGTTATAGACAATCCCATTGTTTTGGCAGCTTTCCTACCTTTTTCATCATCCATAATTATTCTCAGGCCAGTCTCATTTCCCAATGAAATAACCTCTGCCTCTCCTTTTCCCAAGTTGAGGTCTCTGATCAGCAGACCTGTCAGATAGCTCTCAACAGTCCTTGATGAATAACAATCTATATTCAGAGTGCCGTATTCTTTAATTACAGCTTCAGGCAGGATAATCTCATCATAGATTTTACAAAGTATTTCGAGAAAATTGATTTTTTCTAAGGCAATGAGAGCTGAAGTATCAATGATTGCTCTCTCAGACATTCTTCAGTTCTTCATCAAGTATGAGCTTCTCATATTTTACAGGTGGGACACCGCGGTGTATAAGGATTTCCACAAAAGCCTTAACAGAATAGCCTGCTATCTCTGCTGCCTTCCCAAGAGACACTAATCCATCTTCAAGAAGTTTTATGGCAAGCAGCAATTTAACTTCATCTTCCTTTATATTTATATCAGGAAGATTAACTGTTATACTCATCATACACCTCTCTTTCTGCCCTTGAATTAATTATAGCAGATAGCAGTATGTTTATAGCAATTCTTAAAGATATAAGTGGATTTAAAAAGTTTTTTATCGAAACAACGGGTTCGGGGCAAAGCCCCGAACCCCCTCTTAAAATCTTTTGCAGAAGGTTTTAATCAGTTTATCGTTATCGGTTTATACTTTGTATTGTCCGCCTCATTCGTTTCAGGAACTGCGTTATCAGCATCTGCAATTGCAATTATGTAATAGGCACCTGCTGATATGCCTGAAGGTATAGTTGCAACGCAAGTTCCAGGATCGGTTGTGTTAGGCAGAAGTGAAGGAACAGAATCGCTGCAAAGTAAGATGTCTCCTGCATCATAGGTGGCGTTTGTAGAGAGATAGAGCTTTGTCGTTGATGCGCCTGCGTCTCCTCCTCCACTGTTCTTTGTTGTGTCTCCTACTGAGATGGTTGCGCCTCGTGCTGCGCTTGTTGGAGCTGTGATTGATGACACTATCAAGTTAGGACCAATCTTTATTGATTTACCTTTGTTATTGTTGGTTTCACTTGTCTCTGTAACCACAAGATTAGCATCTGCCCTTGCTATGATGTAGTATGGGGTTGTGCTTGTTGCTGTATCTGCTGGAATAGTTACTGGTGTTGTTTTTGTATCTATACCACTTGGAGGAAGTACTGGCACTAATCTTTCTGCAAGATATGTATCTCCTGCATCCCATGTTGAATTGTTTGAGAGATAGAACTTTGTTGTTGATGCTCCGGCAGAACATCCTCCCTGATTCTTTGTTGTGTCTGTTACATTAACAGTCTTGCCTGCTCCTGACGTCAATGGCGATGTTGTAATAGCTGAGATTATGAGGTCTGGTCCCATCTTGATTGACTTTGCCTTGGTATTGTTGTTCTCATTGGTCTCAGCAACTGCTCCAAGTGCATCTGCCTTTGCTATTATGTAGAAGGTCACTTGTGTTGTTGAGCATGTGTTGGGCACTGTCACTTGTATTGTCCCTGTGTTTGTTGCACTTGGCGCAAGTGCAAGAACTGACCTTTCTCCAAGGAGTTGGTCATCTGCACTGTATGTGTTATTTGTTGACCAGTAGAATTTGGTTTTTGATGCCGGAGCAGTTCCTACTCCCTGATTCTTTGTTGTGTCACCTATTGTTATTAGTGTCCCCGGTACTGCTGTTGTTGGCCCTGTCACTGATGTGATGATCAGGTCTGAGTTTGTGTTTACACTAAAGTTTGCTGTAATTGTCTTTGGTGCATCCATCGTCACGTTATGGCTTTGCGCTCCCCCATCACTCCATGAGCTAAAGCTATAACCAGTATTTGGCGTTGCTGTTAACGTTACGATTGTTCCAGCGTCATACCAGCATCCGCCTGAACAGTCAGGGCTCACGCTTCCTCCACCACCCGGATTTACAGAGGTAGTCAGTTTATACTGAGTCTTAAAGTAAGCTGTATATGTTTTAGTAGAAGATGGGGTTGTTATTGTGTGTGTCTGCGCTCCATCATCGCTCCATGATGAATAGACATACCGTGTGCCTGTGCTTCCATCCTGAGGTGATGATACACCAATTGTATGGCTTGAACCTTGTGTCCAGTTAAATGTCTGTGGAGCAGTATAATTAATCCCATCTACAATGATATGCAAACCTGAAGGTGATGTTGTGATAGTGATAGAAACCCCAGTCCCTGTCCACAGTGTCTTAAGTGCATTATATGCCTGTCTCTGCTCCATTATGTCTGGATTACTGCCATTGTTTTTTGTCCGCATTATCCCCCACCATTCTTCATTGGAGTATCCGTCAGGATGGGATGTTGTGGCATATCCGCATGTGCTGTGCACTGAAGGATCATTGTCAGGGCATCCGGAATCTGATGAGTATTTGCCCTTCCACCATTCATCTGAATATTCCATTATTGCTCCGCCTATACAGATGTCTGAGTTTATTTCTATCTCATTCCATAAGGCTGATGCATAGTCTGCCTGATGCGGTGTGCCTATGTTTTCATATTCGTTGTTATTAACGTCATCATAGGCGTCAATGCCGTATTCAAGTATTACCAATGGCTTTGTGCTTGCAGTTTCATAGTCTGTAAAGAGTGTTCCGAATGTATTGCCCCTGTATATGTTTGCGCCCCATACATCAAGTGAGGTCATTGAGGCATCATAGGTTGTTATTGTGTTTATGATATCCACGTCTGCAAGCGGTGTGGTCACAGGATGGTTCGGGTCTTCTGCATGTGCTTCTGCTGCCATATCATTTATCAGGCTGAACAGGTTGTTTAACTGGCTTCCATACATCCAGTCTGCATTAAGTTCATTCCCAATTGACCACATGAGTATTGCAGGGTGGTTTTTGTGAGCTGTCACCATTTCCATGAATTCTTCTTTTATCTGTTGCCTTTCGTTTGAAGGTGAAGCTGGGTCTATATCTCTTCCTGTGTTTATCCAGTAGCTCGCTATTATATATATCGGGTTTGTTCCGTTGTTGTATGCCTTGTCCATAAAATCAAGGTGGTTTTCTGTGTTGTTCCATGCCCAGAGACGCAGGGTGTTTGCCCCCATTTCTCTTAATAATGGCAGGTCTCGGTCATGGATGCTGTTGTATGTTGATGTGAAGTAGTCTCCATAGGGAGGTGTTGTCTCAGGATCAACTCCTATTGGTACTGGTGAATAACCAACTCCTCTTATATTGAATGGATTGCTGTTTATGAGAAGTGTTCTGTTTCCTCCGCTATTGCTTATGGTGACTGTGTTTGGATTTCTTATGGCTACTGTAACTGTTATTCCAGCGCCCACTGTTTCCACATTGTCAGCATTGTCTGTTGCGCGGGATTTGATTGTATATGTGCCGTCAGATGGGAAACTGATTGTGCATGTCCATGCAGTTGTGCCGCTGCATGTGCTCCAGCTAACTCCATTGTCTCTTGTGACCTCCACTTTCTGCACTCCTGTGCCTGCATCTGAGGCTATGCCCTCAACTGTGTGGGTCATACCAATAAGAACTGCGCCAGTGGATGGTCTGCTTATCTGGGATAATGGTTTTGTTACATCATAAATCGGTGTCTGTGTTATCTCTGCTGATTTTACGCTTTCTACTCCAACTGTGTTCATTGAGCTTATTGCTATGTAGTATTTTATGCCGTTTGTAAGACTTGTAAGTTTGTAGGATGTAACATTGCCTACTACTTTGGGTGTCGTGTAATTGCCTGATGATGTCCCGTAGTAAATCTTATATCCGCCAATGCACGGCTCTGTGTTTGCATTCCATTTAAGATTAACCGCATAACTTCCTGGTGTACTTGAAAGTCCTGTTGGCACTGCTGTTATGCAAATAGTTATTCCTGTCCATGGATAGTAGTTGACCTTATCACTGACCTTATTACCAAGACCTGTTGGGTTATACAGTCCGCCGGTTGCTCGGTCGTCTGAAGGATCATAAGGCCCTGAAGAATGACCCCAATTGTTGTTTGTAGCATTAAGCATAGTGCTTCCTGAGTTATAGAAACCATATGTAATGTTCCCTGTTATCGTATTGTTCTGATAAGTCCCGCTGCCTGTGCTGGTTATGTATATCCCGTAATTATTATTCGATATTGTATTGCCTGTAACTGTTGGTGATGCGCCGGTCACGTATATGCCTGAATTGCTCATCCCGGTTATCGTGTTATTTGTTATTGATGGCGAGCTTGTGATGTCTACATATACCCCATAATCAGCAGTGCTGTTGTTTATCGTATTGCCTGTTATCGTTGGAGAGGAATTGGATGTCCATAAAGCATAATATCCACTGTATCCGTTTGCATAATCAATTGAGCAGTTCTCAAGACGGCTCCCTGTCGAACCTGTGCCTTCAAACTTGATGCCTCCCCATCTGTTTACACCATCTGCCCATGTGAATGTTACATTGGTTGCTGTTAATGTGCCCTGCGATAATAGCTGTCTACCATTCTGAAGTTTTACTGTTACCCCGGATTCTATTGTCAAAGTAACACCACTATTTATAGTGATATTCCCAGTAACAACATATGGACTATTGGCTAATGTCCATGTTGTGTCTGATGATATAGTTCCTGAGACAAGAGTATCCGCTGATGCTATGACAGGTATTATAATAATTAAAGCAATCAGCAATACAAAACCATACACTTTTTTCATTTTAATCCTCCTACTAAGAATTTGTGTTATAAGATTTATATAAACGGGTTTTACCCGTTAAAGTTGGACAGGCAGGAGAACTCCATTTCACCTGGGTCATGGAACCCTTAAAGGAGTCTGTTCCCTGCCTCCCAAAGCCATAATA
>JACQXE010000047.1 GCA_016208915.1 Nitrospirota bacterium
AAGATCAAAGACTACATTGCTAATCAGGAAAAGCTGGACAGTGAACAAGAAGAGGGCAGATTTTAGTATAAACCTAAACGGCCGTCTTTGAGACGGCTCACAACCGTCAAGCCTCCCTCTTTGAGGGAGCGTTATGACTTTCGCTTGCTACGATATTTTTCGACAGTTCTAACCCCGAACTTAGATTCGGGGCTCGAAACTCGCCCTTTGGGCTCAAACAGTCGAGACTGTAGCCGCTCCATTTTGCTTCCGCACTCAGGCGGATTCCCGCCTCGGGCGGGTCGCCGAGGAGACGCCGAGGCGAAAAGAACTGTTACCGAATCCGCCTCAGGCGGACTGATGCCGCTCAATTCAGTCATGCTTATAACTTTGAGCTGTTTATTTTTCTCGTTCTTAGTTCCAACCGCTGCGCATTCATTTCTCTCAGACAGTGAGATTGCTGTTTTTCAGAAAGAGATTGCTGATAAACCAATCGGCGAGAGGATTGCTTTATGGGCTGAGAGGTTTGTTGGCGCACCCTATGACCCTAATCCTAAAGGAGAGTATGTAACCAGAAATGCTATTGTTTTTGATGAGCGTGTAGACTGCATGTATCTCAGTTTTAGGACCGTCGAGCTTTCACTAAGTCTTACCCCTCAGGATGCGCTAAGGATTGCGTTGGATAAGAGATTTATAAATAGAGGCTTGCTTGGCGATGATGGCAGAGTTCTTAATTACGAAGATAGGTTCCAGTATGGCGAAGATATGCTGGATAGCGGAAAGTGGGGCAGGGAGATTACAGAAGAGATAGGAACTACGACAGAGATACGGGGATCGAGGGGAAGAGACAAGGTGAAAATAATTTCAAAAGAGGCAATATTAAACTGTTCAAACGGTTTAAACGGTTCAAACTGTTTTAGTAAACTGAAGAACGGAGATATTATTTTTTTTATCAAAGCCCCTGAGAAGAGAGTGGTTGGGGAAATAGTAGGACATATAGGGATAATTAAAATACAAGTTACAAGTTACAAGTTACAAGTTACAAGTGAAAATAAAGAAAATAGTGAGATTTATCTTATCCACGCAGGAGGGGTCAAAAGCAAAGGCGGAGAGGTTAAAAAGGTCAGGCTTTACGACTATATACATTCCATGCCCTTCATAGGTGTGAGAGTGAGCAGGTTTAATTAAGATTAGCCCCTCAATTTTTTGATTATCTCAGGAAACTGATTTTTGAACTCAGGATAAACTCTCTGCAGAAATATTTTCAATCCCTTTATATCGGTCTGGATGTCAGCTACTGTATTTTTTATCTCGTCAACGGTTTCAATCTTATCTGTGAGCGTTGAGATTTCTTTTTCTATGAGTTCAATCTTTTCTTTCATTCCTGACTCTTTCACCTTACACTCCTTTATTTCTTCTGATGCCGCATCTTCCTGCTAAGTTTTTTGTGCTTATGTTTGCTCATCTTCTTTTTGCGCCACTTTACAACACTACCCACAGAATCACCTCCTCTTTATATTTAGCTAATAGCCTTTTGTTGACTATATTCTTTTGCCTGATACATGAATGCCTCAAGCTGTAAGACTGTTGTTGGAGACTCTGTCCCATCATAAGGGATATTTATGAACGGGATACCATAATCCCTGTTAAGTCCCTCCATGAGGGCAGTAACTATCGTTCCGGGCATACATCCAAACGGCATCGCATTCACAATTCCTGATGCGCCCTTGTCTATAAGGTCAACAGCCTTTCCAATACTCAATATTGCCTCTCCCTCGAAAGATTTATGCAGATACGGAGATGCATTTCTAAATATTTTTTTAGTTTCCGGCTCTTCAAGGGTTCGCAGGAAACCCTTGAAATATCCTGAATACTGATGCTCTATTTTCTTTTTGAAGATTCTCTTTACGAAAGTATCCATGATAGCAGACCAGTCTTTTTTTAGCAAGGCCTTTTGAAAGGCCATCTGGTTTATATAGTAAATCCACTCCTCCACAGGGCTAAGCCACGCCTCTCCGCCGAGCTCTTCTATCTTTCTTACGAGGTTTTCATTCGAGAATTTATTGCTTCTGACAAATATCTCTCCGATTATTCCTATCAAAGGCTTTTTATCTTTATATTTCGGCAGGTTTTCGAATTCTTTTCGTGCGGCATCAAGAACGTCTTTAATATTTCCGTTTCTTTTCAAGGACGAAAATATCTTATTGAGATTTTTTTCGTAGAGGCTGTCAGCTAACCCTTTCTCCTTTTCATACGGCCTTGTTTCATGAAGACATTTGATCAAAAGTTCACAGCTGATGATGCCTTTCCATGACCATAAAGCGAAATTCTTGCCAACTATACCGAGGTCTTTGTAAAATTCCGCATCCTGATTGGGTGCGAAGATAGGGACGTCAGAGTAGCCAAAATCATCGAGTGTAAGCCTGTGAAATATATTATATTGTCCGAATCTGCATGGCCCCGAACCTGATGGCATAAAGAAGGCGGACCTTTCAGGCTTGAAATCAGGCGAAAAAACCATCTTTAGCATATCGCCTGTTGTTACCGCACAAGGATAGCATTCCTTACCTGAAACATACATTTTGCCTATGTCTATTGTCTGTTTATCGGATTCGGGCAGGACTTCTGCAGATACTCCGCAGCGTTCGAACGCAGCAGCCACTGCGAATGTGTGATCAGACATCCTTGGGATATATACAACTCTTTTCGTTGATGATTTATAGTTTGTAGTCAATGCTCTTTTGACTGCTGACCGCTTGGCGCTGGTTGCTGACTGCTGATTTCGTATGCTGTCCAGAAATGCCTCACACCTTGTTATTGCTCCTGCATCCGCGCTGTGTTCATCTACCTCGATATGAAGGAATGGTTTTCCCCCAAGTTCTCTCCTGAAATATTTCAGTATGAATGAATCAGGTCCGCATGAAAAGTTTCCGATATAAATGGGATAGAGATTCGGATGCTTTTTTATAATCCTGGCTGCTTTGAGTATGCGCTGTCCGGACCTCCAGTACATGTTAGGCCATTCAGCGTCTATTCTATGGTCGCTCAGCGGCAGGAAGTCCATTGGAAGAGATAAAACATTCAGGTCAGCAAGTTTTTTCGGTATCTGAAGGTTCATTCCGCTGTCAAATGAATTGTATGCGCGGCCAATAATTACGAATGTTTTATCCTTTATTGAGTGCAAAACTTCTCTGCCTTTAGCCTGGATAGCTTCAGTACATTCATTCTGTGCCTTTTCTGCAGTTGTTATTGCAGCTCTGATATTGCCCTTTTTTATCCCGAATTGTTTGAATGTCTTTGAGAGTTCATCGAGCATGAATTTTTTACTCAGTCTGAGATCAACAATAGGAGAGAGTATCCTGACATCTTTGAAAGCAATACGTGACACATAAGGAATGGTCTGCGTGTAGGGGCAGGCAAAACCTCTTTCGAATGGTTCTGTCCCAGTGTTAAGATTTATAAAGCTTGGTATTAGTAGTGCATCAATTCCGGTATCCAATAAATATTTTATGTGGCCGTGCGCTACCTTAACAGGAAAACAGGGTTCAGAGAGTACAGATTCAATTCCAAGATTTACTGTCTGCCTGTTTGTTTTTGCCGAGACTTCCACATCAAACCCCAGCTCCCATAACAAGGTCGACCAGAATGGAAGATGGTCATGGAAATAGAAGATATATGGAATGCCTATTTTAGTTCGGAGTTTGGAGTTTGGAGTTCGGAGTTGAGAATCTTTCGCTGAACGCTGAACGCTGAACGCTGAACGCTTTTCGTGTTCCTTCCAAAGGATCTCATCTCTGAATGCAAAGAGGTCGGGGATTGCTGCAGATGATTTCTTTTTCCGCATGTCATATTTTTCACAACGACCTCCATAAAAGAGATGGCCTTCTTCACCATCAATCTTAATTCTGTTTATCTCGCAGATATTCGAACAGCCTTTGCATTCAAATGATGAGACTTCATAGGAACGTTTTGAGAGTTCAAAACCCTTGAAGGTAGTAGCAAGTAATGAGTCCACCCCCCCTGTAATCCCCCCCTTATCAAGGGGGGGCTGGGGGGGTGCTGACTGCTGACTGCTGACTGCTGAACGCTCTTTCATGTAGTCTCTTGCTATCAGCGCCATCCCTATCGCACCTGTGACATCGTGATGTGGCGGGACGGTTATTTTTCTGCTCAAGTATTTTTCGAAGGCAGCAACAACAGATTTATTCGATGCAACACCACCCTGAAAGAATATGCGAGAGCCGATCGGTTTCCCTGCAACAACTCTGTTGATATAATTCTGGACAATAGAATATGCGAGCCCTGCAAGAATGTTGTTCTTTTCTGTACCGCGCTGGAGATTAGACATGAGAGAGTTTTCCATGAATACTGTGCATCTTTCACCGAGTCTGCAAGGATTTTCTGCCGAGAAGGCAAGCTTTGCAAATTCATCCTTTACTGATATGTTCAGTTTTTCAGCCTGTTCTTCAAGGAAAGAGCCAGTCCCTGCAGCACAAGCCTTGTTCATCTCAAAGTCAACGATAACTCCATTTTTAAGGGATATGTATTTTGAGTCCTGCCCGCCTATCTCGAATATGGTATCTACGCTCTTATCAATAAATGCAACGGCAGTTGCCTGTGCAGTAATCTCATTTTTTACAATATCAGCACCGACATAATCAGCAATCATGTATCTCCCGGAACCTGTTGTGCCGGCGCCGATTATCTGAACACTGTCTCCTATTTCCTCTCCCATCTCTTTTAGCCCCTGTTTTACCGCCTCGATAGGCCTTCCTGCAGTCATCAGATATCTTTTTGAAATAAGATTCCCATATTCATCTATAACGGCAAGGTTGGTGCTTATCGAGCCAATGTCAATTCCGAGATAGGCTTTAATTTTGTTTAAGAAAGGTTGCAGGTTGCAGGTCGCAGGTTTTTCATCTTTTAACTTGCAACTTGCAACTTGCAACTCGCAACTATTTTTATTGTGTCTATCAAAGAAGTCCTCACCATCGGAAATCAGTGGTTTATACCCTTCCTCCGAATATCCTTCTGCTCGAATGAATTTTTCGAGTTTTTCTATGTCAAACTGGTTGGTCCTGCCTTTATCAATATCTTTTAATGCAGCGCCAAGTGCGCCCATCAGTGAAAAGTCAGGCGGGACAAAGAGATCGTTAATCTCGTATATGCCTTCGAATGCCCTGACCATGCCTCTGTTTGCGGCAACGCCTCCCTGGAATGACACAGGCGTTTCTATCTTTCTTCCGCGTGAGATGGAGCCCTTGAAATTCCTTGCAACAGCAAAGCAAAGCCCTGCGATGATGTCTTCAACAGGGCTTGCGATTTGTTGAAGGTGAATCATATCCGACTTTGCAAATACACTGCATCTTCCTGCGATCCGTGATGGTTTTTTGGATTTAAGGCTCAGTTCACTGAATTCTTCGATTGTAAATTTAAGTCTTTCTGCCTGCTGGTCGAGAAAAGAGCCTGTCCCGGCAGCACATACGGAATTCATCGAGAATTCTCTTACGCCGTTTTCTCCAATTAGGATTAGTTTTGAATCTTCGCCTCCGAGTTCAATAACTGTCTTTATATTCGGATGGAGCTTTTTTGTTGAATAAGCCTGGGCAATAATCTCATTAACGGGTTCTATACCGAGCACAGATGCAATAAGCCGGCCGCTCGATCCTGTTATTGAAAGCGAATAATCTTCTGAATGCCTTGTCTGGTTCTGACTGCTTATTGATAGCTTAAGCAGTTCCAGCGCAATTTTTAGAGGGTATCCTTTGTGCCTTACATAATGGCCGGAGAGTTTATCGCCCCTTTCATCAAGCAGAACCAGTTTCACGCTAACAGAGCCTGAATCTAAGCCGATAAATCTCATAAAAACTCCTTAATAGCGCATACACCTTTGGGAGCAGAATTTGTGATAATTTTATCACATAAAAGTTTTAAAGGGAAATATTGATTATTCTTTTGTCAGTAATTATCTTGTCCACCTTAATGTCATGAGGTTCGGCAGGTATTTTTTCATCTTTTTGCTCTTCATATGCAGGCGCAAATACTGGTATCCTCCTTTTTGTTTCAGAGAGAAGCCTGTCATAAAATCCTGCGCCATAACCAAGCCTGTTGCCGTATTCATCAAAGGCTATTCCTGGAATAATAATAAGTTCTATGTCATCGAGGGTTCTTAGTCTGTCTTCAGAGGCAGCAGGCTCTGGAATCCCCATATGCCCTGTGACAAGTTCATTCATGTTATCAAGCACATAAAGTTTCAGCCTTCTGTTTTCCTTTTCGACTTTTGGCAGCACAATCATTTTTCCCCTGTCAAGAGATATTATAATTAAATCAGTTGTGTTTACCTCGCTTCTGAAAGAGGCGTATAGGAATATTGTCTTTGCATCCGAAAATTCGTGAAGACTTAAGATGTGCTCCATGATGGCAGCGTCTTTTGCTTCTTTAATATTTTTAGGAATAGAATCTCTTTCCTGAATTATTCTTTCTCTTATTGCTTTCTTAGTACTGTATGTCATTAAGAATTTTCTCGATACTTTCCTTAATCTTTTTTATCTCGCTGACAGTTTCAGGTGAGTTTTTGTAGGGAGATTCGCCGTGCATGTCAGCCTCCAGCACGGCATTACTAAAGCTGATATGACCTATGAGTCTCATATCGCCGATGCTGTTTTTTATAAAACTGATATCTTTTTTATCCCTGATTTTATTGGCAACCACCAGAACATTCTTTACTCCTAATCCCTTTGCCATCTCTTTGATGGTTGTTGCTGTCTGGATGCTTCTCTGCCCTGGTTCAACCACTACTATGAATGCATCGACAGCCTCTGCAGTTCCCCTGGTAAGATGTTCGATGCCTGCTTCCATATCAACAACCACAACCTCATCCCTTTCAGCCACAAGGTGTTTGAGAAGCCTCCGCAGGAATACATTTTCGGGGCAATAACATCCTGATGCGGCTTCTTTTGACTTTCCGGTTGCGAGCAATACTATATTGTCAAATCTATATCCGTATTCAGACGGTATGTCGTCGACTTTTGGATTGAGTTTAAAGATACCCCCTGAACTGCCGGGTTTGGCCCCTGTCCTTTCTTCTATGAGCCATGTCATATCTGCAATAGGTCTGATCTTAGATGCATCGGCAATGCTTATTCCAAAGGCAGATGCGAGGTTTGCATCAGGGTCTGCGTCAACCGCAATAACCCTTTTACCTTCTGCTGCAAATAGATTGCTAAGCACGGCAGACAGTGTGGTCTTTCCGACTCCGCCTTTTCCTGTTATCGCTATCTTCATAGTTGTATTACAGTTTAATCTCTAACTGTTTTACTTTTATGGATTGTCTTCTCTTTTTATTATAGGTTTTAACGGAGTAGAAATCCACCTTATAAAGATCTCAGCTCGATATTCCGCAGCATATAAAGTTTGATTTTTTACCGGATTTTTCGTTATTATCACTTCATGGAAATGAAAAAACTCCTTGAAGAATCAAACCATTATATAATGAATACATACAACAGATTTCCTGTTGTGCTCAGGAAGGGTCGTGGCATAAAGGCATGGGGTGCGGATGGTAAGGAATATCTTGATTTTGTTGGCGGCATAGCAGTAAATATACTGGGTCACTGCCATCCAAGGGTTGTTGTTGCTATACAGAAACAGGCGCAGCGCCTGCTTCATGTCTCTAATCTGTATCACATAGAACCTCAGATAAAACTTGCCAAAATGCTTGTAGAACATTCTTTTGCAGATAAAATATTTTTCTGCAATTCAGGTGCAGAGGCTAATGAGGCAGCCATAAAACTCACAAGAAGATATGCAAAGGAACATTCAGGCAAAGACAGGTTCGAGATTATAACCGCCTTTAACTCATTCCATGGAAGAACTCTTGCAACCATTACCGCCACAGGGCAGGAAAAAATTCAGAAAGGATTTGAACCGCTTGTTCCGGGGTTTAAACATGTGCTTTTTAATGATATACATGCCCTTAGATCTGCTTTAGGGAAGAATACGTGTGCTGTTATGCTTGAGCCCATACAGGGTGAGGGAGGGGTCAAAATGCCTTCGCCGGACTATCTCAAAGAGGTGCGCAGGCTTTGCGATGAGCATAAACTTCTTTTGATACTTGATGAAGTACAGACAGGGATGGGACGGACAGGAAGGCTTTTTGCCTATGAGCATTTCGATATAGTTCCTGATATAATGACCCTTGCAAAAGGTTTAGGCAGCGGGGTACCTGTCGGTGCAATGCTTGCTTCGGATAAGGTTGCTTCAGCATTTGCGCCCGGGTCCCATGCCTCCACATTTGGAGGCAATCCTTTGGTATGCGCAGCAGCAATAGCAACATTAGAGACCCTTCTCGAAGACGGCTTTATGTTCGATCAGTGTAAGAGGATGGGAGAATATCTTCAAAAAGAACTGAAAAATCTCCAGAAGGAATTCTCGAGTGTCATAATCGATGTAAGAGGATTGGGACTTCTTTTAGGCCTGGAGCTTACAAGGGACTGCTCTAACCTTGTTAAGGCATGCATGGAAAAGGGACTTCTCCTGAACTGCACAGCAGGAAATGTTTTGCGTTTCACTCCACCTTTAATTGTGCAGGAGAAAGACATAGACCATATGATCGATATACTTGGAGAGGTGCTCAGCAGTTTGTCATGATAGAGAAAAGTGTTCAGATGAAGAGGGACTTTCTGACATTGTGGAATTTATTTCCGGAAGAAATCGAAAGGCTCTTAAAAAGGGCTATAGAGATGAAATCGGGGATTGATGCCAGCAAGTGCCCTTTGATGGGGAAAAGCATAGGGCTGATTTTTGAAAAGGCATCAACAAGAACAAGGGTATCCTTTGAGGTTGGGATTTATCAACTCGGCGCCCATCCGATATATCTGAATCCTAATGAGATTCAGCTCGGCAGGGGAGAAACCATATCGGATACTGCAAGAACTCTGTCAAGATACCTGGATGCTATGGTAATAAGGACATACGGACATGATCTGCTTGAAAATTTTGCATCATATTCTTCAATCCCTGTTATCAACGGACTCAGCGATTTGCATCATCCGTGTCAGGCGCTTAGTGATCTGATGACTATTCTTGAAAAAAAGGGACGCCTGAAAGGTGTCAGGATTGCTTATATCGGTGATGGGAATAATGTCGCAAACTCACTCATAGAGGGCGCAGCAAGAATGGAACTGAATCTTACTGTTGCATGCCCTGAAGGGTATGAACCAGACCCTGATGTGATTGAAAGGGCAAGGGCTTCTGCCAAAAGTGAAATAATAATCCTCAGAGAACCTAAAGAGGCGGCAGGACGGGCAGATGTGATCTATACTGATGTATGGGTAAGTATGGGGCAGGAGAAAGAATCAAAGGAAAAAAAGAAAAGATTTAAGGGATATCAGATAAATAAAAGTATCCTTTCATGCGCAAAAGAAGACGTTATTGTTCTCCACTGCCTGCCTGCACACAGAGGTGAGGAGATAACAGATGATGTAATGGACGGACCTCAGAGTGCTATTTTTGACCAGGCAGAGAACAGACTCCATACACAGAAGGCATTGCTTGAGATGTTAGTGATCAATCATCCTTAAAAATGTATCTACAATTTCAGGGTCGAATTGTGTCCCTGAGCATCTTTTTAGTTCTGATTTAGCATATTCCATACCAAGAGATTGCCTGTAGGGCCGGTCTGCTGTCATCGCATCAAACGAATCGGCAACGCATAGGATTCTTGCACCAATTGGGATCTCGTCTCCTTTCAGCGCTTCGGGATAACCTGTTCCATCATATCTTTCGTGGTGGTGTTTTATTATAGGCAATATGTCTTTCAGTTGTTTTATGTCATTTAGTATGTCAACTGCTGTGGATGGATGCATCTGTATTAACTTGAACTCCTCATCAGTAAGCATATCAGATTTGTCTAACAGGTAATCGTATGTCCCTATTTTGCCAATGTCATGAATGAGGGCGGCAACCTTAAGATTGTCTATCTCGGTAGTGTCCATGCCCATCTCTTTTGCTATCATGACAGCATACTTAGTCACATTTTCAGAATGTCCTTTTGTCCACTGGCTTTTTGCGTCAAGGGCATGGACAAATGCACTGATGAGAGCAACGAATAACTCCTTGAGGTTATTATATGATTCATGCATATCCCTTAACATATTCAGAAAGGCATCTTTGCTTTTTTCCAAGAGATATTCTTTTTCTTTGAGTTCTGTTATATCCACTATCGAAATAATCAATGCCTCGATCTCTCCGTGTTTCACCGGTGTTGCCTGAATCCAGAGATGACGGTTTGTTGATGATTCAAAGAATTCAATACTGGCAGGATTACCTGTGCGCATAGCTTTTTCTATAGGACAGGAATTGTCAGGCGTTTTGAATATATCCTGACATTTTTTGCCCTCTATTTCTCCCGGCGCTTTGCCTAAAAACTGGGATAGTGATTTGTTTATCCTAAGAATCTTATATTGTCTGTCAGCTATTATTATGCTGTATGGCATTGAATCAAATGTGTCTTTCCAGTAATGAAGCGATTCCTGAAGCTGTTTGGTCCGTTCTAAAACCTTAATCTCCAATTCCTCTGAAAGCTTTCTGAGGTTTTCTTCCGATGTTTTCAAGAAAGCGGTTTTTTCTTCTACCTTCTGCTCGAGACCCCTCTTGTAAAAGAATATCTTTTCAAACAGATAGCCTATTGTTGTGCTTATTACAGGCGATAGAAACAGCATTATATGCATGGGCAAGAAAGGGAAATTCACATTTTTTAGGTGTCTTAACAAACCCTTAATACTTGCTCCTTGGATTGTATAATCATAATAGAGATAAGTCAGAAAAAAAATGAAACCTACAGATGAGATTGATATAAAAATTGTATGCCGTCTTATCCATTTCATCATAATAGTTTTTAGCTAAAAACAGTATAACATGTTTTAGCCCGGTTTCTTGTATGATATTCTTTCGATTACATCTAATAATGGTTTTTTCAGTTTTTTGGCAAGTCTCTTGCAGTCATCGTATTCAGGGGTTGTCCTGATAATTTTGTTTTCGAGCATTGAGCATTTGAATCTTGCCTTTCCAAGTTGGGTATTAGATTCATGCAGTTTTCTTTTAAGGGTTTTTCTCTGTACCTCATAAAATCTGAGGCCTATAGTGGTTGTCTCAGTAAAAATTATTTTAATAAGGTCATCTTTTTTCTGTGAATTGCAGAGTACGCTGAGTTTTACGCCGGGCCTTCCTTTTTTCATAATTACCTGTGTCAGAAAAACATCGAGTGCGCCTTCTTTGAGTAACCGCTCCATCAGATATTCGTATATCTGGGGGTTCATATCGTCAATATTTGTTTCGATTACTATGATTGTTGAGGCTGAGGACTGAGGGCTAAGGGCTGAAGATTCTCCTATAAAAATTCTCAAAACATTAGCCCTGTCTTTGAAGTCTTCATTCCCGGCGCCGATGCCGATTCTTTCAATATTCATCTCAGGCAGGGCTCCAAAAGATGAGGAAAGCTCTTTTAATATCACAGCCCCTGTCGGAGTCGTAAGCTCAAAGTCAGTTCCAGCAGAATAGAGAGGAATCCCCTTTAGTAGTTCTGTAGTAGCAGGCGCTGGGATAGGTAATGTCCCATGCTCTGTTTTTATAAAGCCGCTCCCTGTATTTACAGAGGACGTATAAACCTTTTTGACGCCCAAGATTTCCAGTCCTATAATGGTCCCAAATATATCAACAATACAGTCAACAGCGCCGAGTTCATGGAGATGGACCGTATTAAATAATTCCCCATGTACCTTTGCCTCTGCTTCAAAAAGTCTTCGGAAGATTTCAAGTCCTTTTTGTTTAACTTTATTCGAGAGCGAAGAATCAGAAATTATTTTTTCTATATCTTTCCACTTTTTTGCCCTTTGCCCCTTGCCCCTTGCCCCTTGAATTACATCCACCTTTGTTGCCCTGAATCCTGCGCGTTTAACTTCTTCTGTACCGAATCTATAGCCCTTTATCAGTATCTTTTTTAATTCATTCTCTAATTTCTTTATGGGGACGCCTGCATCCACAAGTGCGCCGAGGCACATATCACCGCTTATGCCGGAAGAACAATCAAAGTAGGCTATCTTCAAGTTTAAATCCCCTTTAAGGCTATTAGCCGTAAGATATCAGCTTATAAGTGTAACTGATTCAATTATATCATTATCTCATAGGCATTTTTCGAAAAAGTTATTTATTTTTTGGGACAAATCTCGGTATAATAAAATTCAAATTCTGCGTGAAATATATTTGCTGGGAAGGAGAACAGCATGATTATTACCAAAAAGAGAGAATTCAAGGATTTAATGGAGAACATTAAAGGCTACAAGAGCTTTTTTCTGATTGGATGCTCTGAGTGTGCAACGCTTTGCGGTACAGGCGGAGAGCCGGAACTCAAGTCAATGAAAGAGGTGCTGGAGGCAGAAGGTAAAGCTGTAACAGGGAGTTTTATTGCAAAGACAGGCTGCCAGGTCTTGGGGACAAAGGTTGAGTTAAAACCATTTAAAGATGCGATAGACAAAGCTGAATGCATTATTGTCATGTCATGCGGTGCCGGCACGCAGACTGCTGTTGAGCTTTATGAGGATAAAGCAGTCTACCCTGCAAATGACAGCCTCTTTCTTGGGAATATGACAAGGCTTCAGTTTTTTGATGAGAGATGCTCATTATGCGGCAGATGCATACTCGACAAGACAGGCGGTATCTGTCCGATAACTGCATGTCCTAAGGGTATTCTGAATGGGCCGTGCGGAGGCTGTAAGGATGGACACTGCGAGATAAGCCCTGATATCAAATGCGCATGGGTGAGGATCTATGAGAGGATGAAAAAACTCAACAAGCTTCAGGAACTCTGTGAGACAACAATAGAGGCAAAAGACTGGTCAGCAGCGCAGAAACCGAGAACACTGATAGCGAGGGAGGAGAAAAAGAAATGAGTTTCAGGGAAATATTGAATTCAGGGAAGTTTGTTGTCACTGCTGAGGTGGGACCGCCGAAGGGCACTGATATTAAAGAGATGATTCATCATATGGAGGTTCTCAAAGGAAAGATTGATGCAGCGAATATTACTGATAACCAGTCAGCTGTTATGCGTATATGTTCAATGGCTGTTTGTAAGATTGCAATGGATCATGGGCTTGAACCTATACTTCAGATGACATGCAGAGACAGAAACAGGATAGGACTTCAGTCAGACCTGCTTGGGGCAAGCATTCTCGGCATACAAAATGTTTTATGCATGACAGGAGATCATGTCTCTGCAGGAGACCACAAAGGCGCAAAACCTGTTTATGATGTTGAATCTGTTCAGCTTCTTAAGATAGTTGATGGCCTCAATAACGGGAAAGACATGTCTGGTAATGAGATGAAAGGCTCAACCAATTTCTTTCAGGGCGCTGTTGTTACTCCTGAGGCAAACCCATTGGAGCCGCAGTTGATAAAATTTGATAAGAAGGTTAAGGCAGGCGCAAAGTTTTTCCAGACACAGGCGATATATGATATAGATAAATTTAAAGAGTTTATGAAACATGCGAGGAAATTCTCTGTAAAGGTGCTTGCAGGTTTTGTAGTGCTAAAGTCTGCCGGAATGGCGAATTTCCTTAACAACAATGTTCCAGGTATTAGAGTTCCGCAGACATTGATTGATGAACTAAAGGCTGCCGGAAAAGAAAAAGCGCTGGATACAGGCATGAACATCACAGCAAGGCACATAAAGCAGTTAAAGGAAGAAAACATCTGTGATGGCGTTCATATCATGGCAATCGGTATGGAAGACAAAGTGCCAGTGATTATGGAAAGGGCAGGGCTGCTATAGTTTTTTCTTATTTAACATATCCAACATAAAGCTGAAGTCTTCTATAATATTTCTGGTGGTTATCGTAACATCTTTATATTTCTCATTAAGTTCTGCCTTAAGATTTTTCTAGTTGTTAGGATTACATTATTTCCTTGCAAGTCCTGTCTTTCTTGCAGCCTCTGCTACTTCATGGGCAATCGAAAATACAACCTTCCGGTCAAATACACTTGGAATAATATAATCCTCATGCAGTTCATCAGCCTTTATGGTATATGCGATTGCCTCTGCTGCGGCAAACTTTACCTCCTCATTCACCCCTTTTGCCTTGACATCGAGCAGTCCTCTGAATATTCCGGGAAAACTGAGCATATTATTTATCTGGTTTGGATAATCAGACCTGCCTGTCGCAAGTATCTTCACAATTGGGAGGACGTCCTCAGGCGCTATCTCAGGATCAGGGTTTGCGAGCGCAAAGACAACAGGCTCTTTTGACATTCTATGTATGTCATCAGTTGTTATTATATTCGGAGCAGAAAGACCTATGAATACATCTGCTCCTCTCATTGCATCTGATATGCTGCCTTTGATATTTCTCGGATTGGTTATCTTTGCGAGAACCCGTTTGTACTTGTTCATATTCTGTCTTCTGCCTTCATAGATAGTCCCGGTCCTATCACACACAATAATGTCTTTTATGCCGTAAGCAGACAATATTTTTGCCGTTGCAGAACCTGCAGCGCCTGCACCTGCGACTACCACCTTGAATCGTTTAAGTTCCCTTTTTAACAGTCTTGCTACATTGATAAGAGCAGCGAGTACAACAACAGCAGTTCCGTGCTGGTCATCATGGATAACAGGCATGCTGAGTTCCTTTCTCAGCCTTGCCTCTATCTCAAAACATCTTGGCGCAGAGATATCCTCAAGATTGATGCCGCCAAAAGTTGTTGAGATATTCTTGACGGTCTCAATAATCTTTTCAGTGTCCTTTGTCTTTAGCGCAATAGGAAAGGCGTCAATTCTTGCAAATTCCTTGAATATCATTGCCTTTCCTTCCATAGCAGGCATGGCAGCTTCAGGCCCTATGTCTCCGAGGCCGAGGACAGCAGTGCCGTCTGTGACAATTGCAACGGCGTTCCCCTTTATTGTATAACGGTAGGCGTGCTCTGTGTTTTCATGAATATCCCTGCATATTCTTGCAACTCCTGGAGTATAAACCTTTGAAAGGTCATTCCTGTCACGTACCGGTATCTTATTGTGGATCTCTATCTTGCCTCCCTCATGAGCTGAAAAAGTACGATCCATTACCCTGATGACCTTGACGCCCTCAATCTTTTTGATGGAATTAACGATTCTTTTTTCATGTTGCTCATCCAGTGCATTTGCAGTGATATCACGGATAATCTTGCCTTTCTCAACACGCACTATATCTATTGCGCCTAAATCACCGCCAACCTGGCTGATAGCGGAGATGATATTTGCAAACATCCCAATTCTGTTATTTATCTCTAACCGGATTGTTATACTGTAGCTTGGACTCGGTATGCGCTCCACATTATCCTCCTGATAAAATGTTAGATCAGAATTTATCCACAGATAATTCAATTTATAATACAATGTCTTTTAATTGTCAACAGAATATAACATAGAATGATTAGTCTATTTTAATAATAGCCGCACAATAGGAAAAGATATATTTATACATTATCTCAGAGAGATGATTTGTTTTTGACACTAAATATCCATAAATGTTAAACTTCAATTCCACTCAGAACAAAGGGGTAGAATAGTGGATCTCAAAAAAATTGAAAAGGGCGTAAAACTTATACTGGAAGGTATAGGGGAAGACACTGAAAGGGCAGGACTTAAAGACACGCCCTCGCGTGTTGCAAAGATGTATGAGGAAATATTTGCAGGTCTTGGCACTCCAACGGAGGAAATACTCAAGCATATCGAGGGAGAAAGTCACGATGAAATGGTTCTTTTAAAAGACATCCCTTTCTATTCTGTGTGTGAACATCATCTTCTTCCATTCATAGGCAAGGCGCATGTCGCATACATACCGAGCGCCGGAAAAATAGCAGGTATCGGAGAACTCGCAAAGGCAGTGGAGATCTTTGCAAAAAGGCCACAGGTTCAGGAGCGCCTTACAGCTCAGCTCGCAGATATGCTCATGGAGAAATTAAAACCAAAGGGCGCAATGGTAATAATTGATGCTGAACATCTGTGCCTTAGCATGAGGGGACTCAAAAAGCCAGGCGCAAGAACAGTTACATCAGCAGTAAGGGGCATATTCAGAACTAAAGAGTCAACGAGACAAGAATTGCTCGAACTGATTAAAAAAAGAGACTAAAAGGAATCAAGGAGGTAAAATGGCAGCACAATTAATTGACGGGAAAAAAGTAGCGGCAGATATCAGAGAAGGGCTTAAAAAAGAAATAGCAGAATTGAAGTCAAAGGGGATTAATCCCGGGCTTGCAGTTGTACTTATTGGTGAAAATCCTGCTTCAAAGAAATATGTCTCATCAAAGGAAAAGATATGCGAGGAAATCGGAATCAAGAGTTTCGGACATAAACTTCCAGAATCTATTACACAGGAAGAACTTATTAAGCTTATAGATAATCTCAACAGTGATAAGAATGTTCACGGCATACTTGTGCAGCTTCCGCTTCCCAAACACCTGAATGAAAAAGAGGTTATGAACAGGATATCTCCTGCAAAGGATGTTGACGGTTTTGGCCCTGATGCGCTCGGCAAACTTTTGCTTGATGAACCAGGCTTTGTTGCATGCACTCCTCATGGCGCAATGAAAATGCTTGAGGCTTATAATATTGATCCGAAAGGGAAGCACGCTGTTGTTGTTGGCAGGAGCGTGATTGTAGGCAAGCCCCTCGCGCTTCTTCTCCTCAGAAAACATGCAACTGTAACAATGGCCCATAGCAGAACACCTGATCTGAAAGACGTCTGCTTAAAGGCAGATATCCTCTGCGTTGCAGTAGGAAAGGCAAAAATGATAACAGGCGACATGATAAAAGAAGGCGCTGCTGTTGTAGATATTGGTATAAATGTGACGCCAGAGGGCAAGATTGTGGGAGATGTTGATTTCGATGCTGCCAAGGAGCGGGCAGCATACATTACGCCTGTGCCGGGTGGAGCAGGCCCAATGACCATAGCAATGCTTATGTATAACACTGTACTTGCTGCAAAGATGACTGTTGGGATAAAAGTAGAGATGTAAGAAGGCATGGATTTTTCTACAAAGCTTGCACTGGTTGCGGGCATCTTTGTTTTAACATTTATAATAAATATACCTTTGGGTTATCTCAGGAAGAGGACAAGAAAATATTCCTTCCGGTGGTTTCTCTATATACACCTTCCAATTCCTTTGATTATTCTGATACGGATACTTTCGCATATTGAATTTAAATATGTTCCCCTCTTTATATTCGCTGCAGTCATAGGCCAGATATGTGGCGGCAAACTGGAGTTTAAGCCTTGAAGGCTGTCGTACTCATCAACCCAAATAGAATAGAACTCTGCGAGACGGATATTCCCAAACCATCTTATGGAGAAATTCTGGTAAAAGTGAAAGCAGCCCTTACCTGTGGAACAGACCTTAAGGCATTCACTCGTGGACATCCTGTAATTCCAATGCCAGGAGTCTTTGGGCATGAATTTTCAGGAATCGTTGCAGATACGGGCAAAGGAGTAAAAAAGTTCAAGAAGGGCGACGCCATTATGGCTGTGCACAGCGCTCCCTGCCTTAAATGCGACTACTGTAAAAAGAGACTCTATAATCTCTGCAAAAATATTATGCAGACAAAGGTCCTCGGAGCATTTGCAGAATACATCTTACTCCCTCGACATATCGTAAAACAGAATGTATTTCATAAGCCCAAACATCTGAGATTTGAAGAGGCAGCATTTCTTGAACCGCTCTCATGTGTGGTGCATGGGATGCGGTCACTGAAAATCAAAAAAGGTGATAAGGCGCTGGTAATTGGTGCAGGCCCTATTGGACTCCTGCATCTACTCTTATTGAAAAATAGAGGTGTGGATGTGATTATCACGGGTCTTGAGAAAAAACGATTAGCATTCGCAAAGAAACTTGGAGCAATATCAGCAATCATGCCTGACAAACTCAAAAGTATACTCAAAAGCCTAACGAATGGCTCAGGCGTTGATTATGTTTTTGAATGCACAGGCCAACCTGATATATGGCAGTCATCAGTTGATTATGTAAGGAGAGGCGGAACCGTGATTCTTTTTGGAGGTTGCAAATCAGGCACTACTGTAATTTATGATACCGCAAGACTTCATTATGATGAGATAACACTGAAAGGAGTTTTCCATTTCACGCCTGATGATGTAAAAGAGGCATATAAACTTTTGAAAACAGGCAAGATCAGGGTATCAAAACTTATCTCAGGTAGATACTCGCTCAAGGATATCGAAAAAGCATTTCTGAAATTGAAGAAGGGTGAAGGGATAAAGTATGCAATCACGCCCTGAGTTTATTCCTGTAACATTAAAGATTATGGGGAGCGCGGCAGTTCCGCGCGATCCCATGAAGCGCCCAAGTTATGTGTTTGTTATTTATCAAGCTTGGATTAATAAGATTTAAGTTGTAGCCCATTGATAAATTTTTCAGCAATCTCACGAAAATAGGGACACATCCCATGTTTTACCTCTTTTTCTTCCTCGGTCTTCCCGGTGATTTTAGTACAAATCTCCTTTCAAGCTTCTTTTCCATTTTCTTTATAAACTCCTCGCTGCCTAACGGTTTCCCCGTTCTTGTATGATACCTTATACTGTTTAACTCTTTCTCCGAAATGCCTGATCTAATAAGTGCTCTATAGTCTTTCCTCTGAGTTTCTTCAAACAATTCCTCCCTCAATATATCATCCTTTACGCCATTTATATGAGCATTTGCACTTGAATAGGGAAAGTCCTCTGCCGTTTTCACTATTCGTGCTCTTACAGGATTTTGTTCGACGTATCTTGATACAGCCCACAAATACCTATCCTTATCCACTATGCAGGAATGATATCTGCTTTCCCATAATCTGCCTGTGCGTTGATATTTTCTGTTTATATATTGCGTGAAACACAGGGTTACAGCTTGCATCATCTTATATAGCGATTCCTCACTTTTCGGCCTTGTCAGCAAGTGGATATGATTGCTCATAAGGCAATAGACAAGAATTGGTGAATCCCATTTGTCTGAATATCTCTTAATCAATTCTAAATATTTGTTTCTGTCTTCATTGTCAAAAAAGACTTTTTCTCTATTATTCCCCCTCTGGATTACATGATGGGGAAATCCTACTGCAACTGCCCTTGCTATTCTTGGCATGCAAGAATTCTATCCGTTTGATTCTATTTTTGTCAAGAAATATGGGATGTGTCCCTAATTCCTTAATTCCTAATTGATGTGTCCCTAATTCCTAATTCCATTAGCATGGTAGCATCTCAAATTCAGGACATTTCTACTTCGGCTATTTAGGACATTATCATTTTGGCGTTACAGATAAGAAATTCAATAAAATCAACATGCCGAGTTTTGTAGCATTTCGTAGTTTGTGGTAATATGGACGAAACGTAATGCAGGTAAAATATGGGAAAATTATCCAATGCTCCAAAAAGCCCGCTTGATGCTTTATACGGGAACAAGCAATGATCCACCAGCGTTGCTACAAAAAATATTCTCGACGTGAGGAGCCCACTGGATAAGTAATCTGCTAATATAAATAACATGAAAGTTGCAAAGCTCTACAGTTTTAACGATATAAGGATAGAAGACATCCCTGTTCCGGAGATAGGGCCGCATGATGCGCTTATTAAGACTAAGGCATGCGGCATATGCTCAGGAGATGTCATGCCATGGTACATAGAGAAAAAGGCGCCACTGATTATTGGGCATGAACCAGCAGGCGAGATTGTAGAGGTTGGGAAAAAAGTCACATCATTCAAACCCGGTGACAGGGTTTTTGTCCATCATCATGCGCCATGCTTTGCATGCAGATTCTGCAGGCGAGGCGACTATGTGCAGTGTGAAACATGGAAGAGAACAAGAATAATCCCAGGGGGAATCTCAGAATATATACTAATACCTCAGATAAACCTCGAAAATGATACGTTGATTCTTTCTGACAATCTGAGCTACGAAGACGGAACATTAATAGAGCCGAGCGCCTGTGTTGTAAAGGCAATGAAAAGGGCACGCATAAAACAAGGAGATACTGTGCTTGTTATTGGGCTTGGTGTTATGGGGCAGTTGAATATA
This sequence comes from Nitrospirota bacterium, assembly GCA_016208915.1. GTDB lineage: Bacteria > Nitrospirota > Thermodesulfovibrionia > Thermodesulfovibrionales > UBA1546 > JACQXE01. Next base: position 20,071 of record JACQXE010000047.1, read on the forward strand.
CTGCTTGCGCGAAGATATGGAGCAGGAAAGATTATTGGAGCTGATATGGTTCCATTCAGGATTGAGAAGGCTAAGGAATTTGGAGCTGATGATGTTATTGATGTTTCAAAGGATAATCTTGCAGGCGCTCTCAAAGCTTTGACTTCTGGAGATATGGCGGATATTGTTATAGTGGGGCCAAACAGTGTTGAAGCAATGAAACAAGGCATAAAGTCAGTCAGCGCTGGAGGGACGGTATTGTTCTTTACACCTGCAAAACATGGTGAGCAGCTTACAATAAACCCGAATAAGCTATATTTCAAAGACATAAATATAATAAACAGTTATTCCTGCGGCCCGACTGATACAGCGGATGCGCTTGAATTAATTGAAGAGGGAGTCGTAAAAGCTGAGAAGTTAATTACACACAGGTTCCCAATTGAGAAGACAGAAAAAGCATTCAGCCTGACAGCAGAGGCAAAGGATTCGCTAAAGAGTGTTATTGTATTTGACTAAAATAAGGAGAACTTTAAATGCCAAAGAAAACAACTCCCATATCCTGTGACTGGAAAACAGTGGCATCACGGAAAAGCGGAATAAAATCCGCAACAAACAAAAGCAGGTTTTATAGACACAAAGGCTCCTTCACGTGGCAAGGGATAAAGATCGAAAAATACAAATCGAATGGAAAAGACTGGTCTGGTATTGTGAGGTACACGCTCATAGGAAATCACGGTGAAACGACAAGATTTCATCTCAGATATTTTGAGGTTGCGCCTGGCGGGCATAGCAGTTTTGAGATGCATAAACATGAGCACGTTGTGATATGTGTAAGAGGGAAGGGCAAGGTTAAGGTTGAGAAAAAATCTTACGCCATAAATTTTATGGATACATTCTATATCGCGCCGAATACCCCGCATCAACTTAGAAATCCATTCAAAAAACCGTTGGGATTTTTCTGCATAGTTAATGCAAAAAGGGATAAACCAATAATTTTGAATAGATAAAGCATAGACTCGAGCTTAAGACAAAATTTATTTCTGCTTAAAAATAAACATGTAATTCAGAAATAGAAATGTCCGGTTTTGCAGAAATAGAAATGTCCTAATTCCAAGTGATGCTATACTGCCTTTTTTTAAAAAGGAGGCGAGATGGCAGGAAAGGACATTATCATGTTGCATCAAAGAGAATTAAAGC
>JACQXE010000048.1 GCA_016208915.1 Nitrospirota bacterium
AAATAGGGACAGCGACTATTTTCTTGACTTATTAAGATAAAACACATATTATTACTTCCATGCCAAGAATGGCTCGTGCAGTAGCAATAGGGTATCCCAATCATATAACTCAACGAGGCAATTATCGCCAGACAGTTTTTGAAAGTGATGGAGATTATCAGCAATATTTGGAGTGGCTGAAACTTTATAGTAGTAAATATTCACTAAAGATATGGGCTTACTGTCTTATGGGGAATCATGTGCATTTTATCGCAGTGCCTATGGAGAGTGATTCACTGTCAAAGACCTTCAATACACTTCATATGAGATATTCTCAGTATTTCAATACGAGGAATAAAGCAACTGGTCATCTGTGGCAGGGGCGTTTTTTCTCATGTATGCTTGATGAGAGGCATCTTTATGCAGGGATAAGATATGTAGAAAACAATCCTGTCATGGCAAAAATAGTAAAGAGAGCAGAAGAATATAACTGGTCAAGCGCAATAGGTCATGTAAAGGGCAGAACAGATACTATAATATCGAATGATTGTTACATTGTTGAAAGGATAAAAGACTGGGCGGCATATTTGAGGGAGAAAGAGGATAAGACTCTGGAAAATGATATAAGGCAGAATACAAGGACAGGTCGTCCATGCGGTGATAACAGCTTTGTATTAAGGATAGAGAAATTGCTTGGGAGGAAATTATCTGCGTTTCCATGGGGGAGACCACGGAAAAGCAAATAAATAGTCGCTGTCCCTATTTAATCTATTTAATTACCTATTTAATCATTACAATCTAATAAATCTTGTCAAAACCTGCTGATTTTTATAGAATGGATAAAGTTTCAAAACTTGAAATGGGATGGAGGTAATCTATGCTTAAGCTCGGCGTTCTTGCATCAGGCCGCGGTTCTAATTTTCAGGCAATTATAGATGAGATAGAGAAAAAAAAGCTGCAAGCATCAGTAGAGTTATTGATAACAGACAATCCGGATGCCTATGCGATAGAAAGAGCCAAGAAGCATAATATCAGACATCTCTATATAAACCCAAAAGAGTCTGCATCAAGAGACGATTTTTTTAAGAAAATAGCGGATGAATTAAAATCTAAAGGTGTTGAGCTTGTCATACTCGCAGGTTTTATGAGGGTAGTAAAAAAACCATTGATAGATGCATTCCCGAATAGGATAATGAATATCCATCCTGCTTTATTGCCGGCATTCCCCGGACTGCATGGACAAAAGCAAGCAGTTGATTATGGCGCGAAGATATCAGGATGCACAGTTCATTTTGTTGATGAAGGCATGGATACCGGGCCGGTCATAATTCAGGCAGCAGTTCCTGTCTTGCCTGATGATACAGAGGATACGCTCTCAGAGCGCATATTGAGTTTTGAGCATAAGATATTTCCTGAGGCTATAAGGCTTTTTTCTGAGGGAAGGCTTGAGGTTAAAGGCAGGAAGGTTCTGATAAAAGATTATCCTGCAATTTCATCAAATATTGTAAATCCACCTTACAGGGCATGATATATGTGAGATTATCAGTGTATAGTATTTTCGCTCATTCTCGGTCGCCAGAGTCGACCTCCTCCGCCCCAGGCGGATTCCCGCCTCGGGCGGGTCGCCCCCGCACTCAGGCGGGTTCGCCGAGGAGAAGAGGAGACGCCGAGGTGAAGAGGTTTTTGCCTCTTGATATTTAAAATTTGGAATATCGGCAAAATAAATCCGCTCAAATACTATACCCTGACATAAACATAGGAGAAAAGCTTGCGAATCTCTGGTGGTGATTTTAAGGGGAGAAAGATAAGCTCGAAAAAGGCGCTGGGGCTTGTCTCGAAGCATGGCATATTAAGGCCCACCTCCTCTAAGGTCAGGGAGTCAATATTTAATATTATCGGAGGTGACATAAGGGATTCCATTTTTGTAGACCTTTATGCAGGAACAGGCGCGGTTGGTATTGAGGCCATGAGCAGGGGAGCAAGAATGGTCTTTTTTGTAGAGACTGACAGAAAAAGGGCATTGCTCATAGAGAAGACCTTAAGCGACTGCGGTTGCATTCCGAGGGCAAGGATTATAAATCAAAAAGCATATGATTTTATAAGCAGAGCAAAAGAGGACGGATTAAAATTCGATATAATCTTTCTCGATCCCTCATATTATTCTGCAGAACTTGAGGATGCGCTTTTTCTGCTTTCAGGGGGAGAATTGCTTTCTGAGCAAGGGGTTGTTATTGCTGAACATTCATTCAAGACAAAACTGCCTGACAAGATAGGCGCGCTCAAACAGAAGAAGGCTTACAAATATGGCGACACTATGCTAACATTGTTCAAAACTGAGGGTGGTTAACCAGAATAATGCAGACATTGCTCCAGAATTTATTTGCATTATTGTAAAACACTTTTTGGGTTAATATTGAGGAGGATTAATGAAAAAAATTGCTATTTGTCCCGGGACATTCGATCCGATAACAAATGGGCATATTGATCTTATTGAAAGAGGGCTGAGAATTTTTGATGAGATTATAGTTGCGGTTACGACTGCGTATAAAAAGCAGCCTCTCTTTGAAATCGAAGAAAGACTGGAATTAATAAAAGATGCAATCAGAGATTATAAGAATGTAAGGGTTGAATCCTTTGACGGACTTTTAGTCGAATATGCAAAAGCAAAAGGCGGGATTGCAGTCATAAGAGGGTTAAGGGCTATTTCTGATTTCGAGTATGAGCTTCAGATGGCTTTGATGAACAGAAGGCTCGACCTCAGCATAGAAACAGTATTTATGATGCCCTCAGAGGAGTATTCTTTTCTGACATCCACTATGGTAAAGGAGATTGCCTCGTTAGGAGGCTCTGTAAAGGGATTAGTGCCTCAGATAGTTGAGAGGGCGTTGGAGAGGAAATCCAAAAGATGATAACAATCGAGGATTTCGCAAAAGTAGAGTTAAAAACAGGGAAGGTAATTGAGGCAAATAGAGTTGAAGGCTCAAACAAGTTAATCGTCATGAAGGTTAATACTGGTGAGGACCGTCAGCTAGTAGCCGGGATAGGAAAGGCATATACGCCTGAGGAGCTTATAGGAAAGAGCATTGTTATTGTAACAAATCTCCAGCCGGCAAGACTTATGGGAGTCGAGTCTCAGGGGATGCTGCTTGCCGCCTCTGATGATGAGGGCAGGCTGTCAATTCTTATCCCTGAAAGAGAGATAAAAGAAGGCTCAAAAGTAAAGTAGGAATGAATTAAAGTTTTGTAATCCTGACCTTTGATATCTTTTTGTCGTCCATTTCAAGTATGAGAAATCTGAGATTGTGATATCTTACCTGTTCTCCGACCTTCGGCAGTCTCCGGAAGAGACCAAAGATAAAACCTCCGAGCGTATGGAAGTCTTCACTTGAGATTTCAGTGCCGACAAGTTCGTTAAATTCATCAAGCCCTGTCTGTCCTGAGACTATGAATGTCCTTTCGTCTATAATCTCAACTTCCTTTTCCGCCTCCATCGCCTCAAACTCGTCCTGTAGTCCACCCACGATTTCCTCTATGATGTCTTCGAGGGTAATAAGGCCTGCAGTGCCTCCGTATTCATCCATGATTAGTGCGATCTGCAGCTTTTTCTTCTGCATCTCGTCGAGGAGTTCTGTTACCATCTTGTTCTCAGGTATGTAATATGCCTCTCTCACAAGTTCTGTGATGGGGGAATGTTTCTGTATTTTGCCTTCAGCCATCTTTATCAATATATCTTTTACATAAAGTATGCCTGTGATAGTGTCAATACTTTCGTTAATAACAGGGTAACGGGAATATCCCTCTTCTGATACAAGTCTTATTGCATCGTCCACTGTTGATTCCTGCGGAATAGAAACGATCTCTGTCCGCGGCACCATTACCTCTGTGACTACCTTGTCACCAAATGCAAAGACATTGTGGAGCATCTCCTTCTCTTCCTGTTCAAGTGTCCCCTCTTCTTGGCCTATGCTTATCATCGTCTTTATCTCCTCTTCTGTAACGAGGGGTGATAAAGGTCTTTTTTTGCCGCCAAGTATCCTGATTATGAAGTTTGATGCAAAATTAAATATCCATACCAAGGGCGAGATTGTTTTAATATAAAACGCTATAGGTTTTGCAAGGAATAGCGATACTTTTTCTGAATGGGCGACTGCAAATGTCTTTGGCGCGAGTTCTCCGAATACAACTGTGAGGAAAGTCATCACTATGGTGGCTATTATTATTCCATCTTCACCAAAGTATTGAAGCGCCAGTGCGGTGCCAATGGATGTCGCAAGGATTGTGAAGAGATTGCCAGAGAGTATCACGGCGCTGAAAAACCTGTCATGTCTTTCTAATATCTTCTGAACAGCTTTAGCCCTGCTGTCTCCCTTCTCGAGAAGGCCCCTTATCCTTATTTTGTTAACTGCAATAAAGGAAGACTCTGAACTCGAAAGGAGTGCAACCGCTATTATAGACAGAACAATGACGATGATGAGGAATATACTATGGGGATCCATCACTCAAATTAGAAATTAAAAGTTGGAAGTTGAGAGTTTTAAAAGGTTTCACTTTTAATTTTAAACTCTTAATTTTGTTATAACTGCATCAGCCACTTCTGATGTCTTTGCAGCATGGTCGTCTGGCCGGGGTTTCATATCATATGTAACAGATTTTCCCTCTGCTATAACAGAAGAAATTGCATTTTCAAGCCTGTCAGCTGCGTTGAATTCTCCGAGATATCTTAACATCATCACTCCTGAAAGCATCATAGCAAAAGGGTTCATTTTATTCAAGCCTTTATATTTGGGCGCGCTTCCATGTGTTGGCTCGAATACAGCCATCTCATCTCCGATGTTTGCTCCCGGGGCAAGTCCGAGCCCGCCGATTAGTCCTGCAGCGAGATCTGAGACGATATCGCCGTAAAGATTTGGAAGCACCAACACATCATACAGTTCCGGCTTCTGTACAAGTTGCATGCACATGTTGTCGATGATCTTGTCTTCGAACTCTATATCGCTGTAAGCTGATGCAACGTTTCTTGCAACTTCGAGGAAGAGTCCGTCAGAATATTTCATTATGTTCGCCTTGTGCACAGCAGTAACCTTTTTTCTTTTGTTTTTCCTTGCGTATTCAAATGCGAACTTTACTATTCGCTCTGTGCCATAGACAGAGATTGGTTTAATGCTAATCCCCGAATCAGGCCTTATAGTCTTTTTAGTCGATACCTTTATAAACTCAATAAGTTTGTTTGCCTCTTCGGAGTCTTTCTGGAATTCTATGCCTGCATAAAGATCTTCGGTGTTTTCTCTTACGATGACAAGGTCAATATTTTCGTATCTTGCGCGCCCCCCCTTAAAACTCTTGCAAGGTCTCAAACAGGCGTAGAGATCTAATTCCTGCCTTAAGGTGACGTTAACGCTTCTGAATCCTGTACCTACCGGTGTTGTCACAGGACCCTTGATTGCAACCTTATTCTTTTTTATTGAACTGATTACACGCTCAGGTAAGGGATTGCCTTCTTTTTGATAAACATCTTCTCCTGCATCCTGAATATCCCATTGAATTGGCACCCCTGTGGCTTCGAGAACCTTTTGTGTTGCATCTGATATCTCCGGGCCGACACCATCTCCGGGTATAAGTGTTATCGTATACATAACATCTGTCTCCTCGTGTGTATTATACGGGTTTCTGGTTCATAGAATAACCTGACCCCTTGTGTCCTTAATCACCGAACCCCGTTGCTATGGATCCACTGTCATTATCTTGCGGACTATGTCAGGATAGCTCGCTATAAACCTGAGCTCGTCATCTGTCAAAGGTTTCTGAGTATGGAGATTTGCATACTGGGCAAGCTCAAGTATTCTTCTTGCTTCATTGTCATTTTGGAAATGTATACCTAACTTGTCATATACATGCCTGAAGCCTTTAATTCCTCCGTATTCGCCTGTTGTTATGATTCTCCCTGTCTCAAGCAGTTCTGGTTCGCCTCTTCCTACATCTTCAGGGTCATACAGCTCGTAATTTCTCCTGTCTTTTAAAGCGCCATCTGCATGGATTCCTGACTCATGTGCGAATGCATTGGCTCCAACGCCGGGCTGGTTTATGGGTATTGGAAGGTTAAAAGCATAGGATGCATATTTTGCAAGCTTCCAGGCCTTCCTTAAATCTATATGTTCATCGAGATGAACCTTTTTTGTCAGGCCATGTGAAAATTTGAGAGCAAGTATTGTGGAGACAAGGTCACAGTTCCCGCAGCGCTCTCCATAGCCGTTTATGGTTGTATTGATATACGAATCAACTCCTCCTTCGATTGCTCCCTGGGCACCGGCAACTGAGACCGCCTCTCCCATACCGAGGTCGTTATGGCAGTGCATTTCAATCGGAAACTTTGTTGTGAGTGCAAGAGACTTAATTCTTTCATGAATTGTGATAGGGTCATCAGCGCCAAGCGTGTCACAGTATCTGAATCTGTCTGCCCCTGCCTCTTTGGTTGCAATTACAAACTCTATCAGTCTTTCGAGTTCTGTCCTTGAGGCATCCTCTGCATTGATGCCGACAGTGGTCGCCCCCTGTGCCCTTGCGGCCTTTACAGCCTCTACAGCTGATTTGACAATATCTTTAAATGTTTTCCGTCCTTGAAACTTGCCCTGTATCATTATCTCAGATGTTGATATAGAGACGTTCAAGTGTTTTATATCAGGACAGTTTTTAAATGTAAGTTCTACGTCCTCAGGGATAGCCCTGCACCATCCCTCAAGATGGATGCGTTTGATTGCGCCTATTTTTACAAGATCAAGGTTCCCGTTTATATAATTCACCTCATGTTTGAGAGTTGGGAATCCCATCTCGCTCTGATATAAGCCCATCTCATCGAGATAGATGTTTAACATTGTCTTTGAAAGCTTGGGAAGGAGTATCCTTGATGTCTGGACGCCATCCCTGTTTGTGACGTCAATAAGATATACTGTATTTATCATTTTTTTGCCTCTTGCCTGCCAGATTTAGGCGAGTATATATTATAATGGAATCGACATTTATATTACAATTCTCCGGCGGCATTTTTGATTTTAAAGATATAAATATGTAGAATTAATTACAGCCCAATAATTGACGGAGGTAAGGCAATGCAGAAGTGTAAGACAGACGGATTTACCCTTCTTGAGATAATTGTTGTTGTCTTTATCCTTGCCCTGCTGGCTGCAATAGTTACTCCGAAGATAATAGGAAGGACTGACGACGCCAGAATCACTGAGGCAAAGGTGCAGATAAAGAATTTTGAGACTGCGCTGAAGCTGTTTAAGCTTGACAGCAGTTTTTATCCGAGCACTGAGCAGGGGCTTGAGGCCCTTATCAGAAAGCCTACAATTGGAAGGATCCCTGCAAATTACAGAGAAGGAGGATATCTCGAGCAGAAAAGAATTCCCTTAGATCCATGGGGTAATCCTTATATTTATGCGTCACCAGGGCTTTACGGAGACTTCGATATTATAAGTCTGGGTGCTGATGGGAAAGAAGGCGGAGATGGAAAGGATGCTGATATCAAGAGCTGGGACATGCAGTAGAAATAAAGTCAGAAGTCAGTATCCTTCGGCGACTCGTCCGCACTCAGGTCTCCTCGGCGACTCGCCTGAGGCGAGCCGAGGCGAGAAGTCAGAAGTCAGAAGTGTTTATAATGGATTCACTCTCATCGAGCTTATTGCAGTTATATTTATACTTTCTGTGCTTGCAGGGCTTGTGATGCCTTCTTTTTATGAACTATCTGAGGGCAGTCTTAAAGCAGAGACAGGAAAGGTGGCTTCACTCCTCAGATACATGAATGACAGCGCAATATCGAGGAAGGAGACCCTGCCCCTCAGAATCAATCTTGATTCAAAAATAATATGCTGGAAAACCCCGGATGGAGAGAAGACAGAAAATTTCAAAAGTCTTTTTGAGGTGTCCGCCGCCTCTACAGGAAATGTCTCACAAGGTGAGATAACTCTTTTTTTTGGACCTCTCGGTCTTCAGGAAAACCTTGTCATCAGGATGAAAAAGGATGAAAAAGGGATGCTCGTCTCATTTAATCCCCTAAGCGGAAGAGTCAAGATTAAAAATGAAGGCTAAGGCAGGATTTACCTTTCTTGAGATAATGATCTCTCTCGCAATAATAGGGGGACTTCTTATCACGCTTATCTATACGCTCAATTATCATTTTGGGTTGGCAGAAAGGCACGAGACTGTTACTGTAGCGTCTTTTCTGGCGAGGGAGAAGATTATAGAAGCAGAGAAATCCCTGAAGGATTCGAGTGGCGTATTCCCTGAGCCATATTCTAAATATTACTATGAGGTAAACATAAAAGAAGCTGCTTATGCCGGCATGTCAGAGATTTCTGTAATTGTCAGGGGCGATAAGGAAAAGATAATATTCAGCAAACTTGTGAGCGCTATGAAATGAAAGGCCTGAGATTAAGGAGCGCGGCAGGAGGTTTCACACTTCTAGAGGTATTAATTGCATCTGTACTTCTCTCTTTAATCCTCGGAGCGCTTTACAGTACATTTTTCCTCTCGCATAAGGCTGTGCAAGGACTTGATGAATCTATGCTAAGGCTTCAGGAGTGCAGAGGAGTTCTCGACATGCTGAGGAGAGAAATAGACGCCTCTTTTTACAGGGATGGGGATAAAAATACCATATTCAGGATTGATGACAGGGATATGTATGGCAAGCAGGCATCTCGTATTACTTTCACAGGATTTTCTTCTGTCATGCCCGGGGTCACTGAGATGAGATACTATATAGAAGAGTCCGGGGATAAGCTGACTCTTTACAAGGGTATTTTAACGCCTTTCAGTATCAAGGAAAAGATACAGGAGTCGGATTTGGTAGAGGATGTAGAGGAATTTCTGATAGAGGCAAGAGAGGGTGACAAGTGGGTCAGGACATGGGATTCTGCGCTTTTGCACAGCCTGCCTGAAGAAGTAAAAATAACAGTAAAGATTAAAGTAAAGGATAAGAAAGTCCTGCTTAGCGTCAGGGCAAGACCGATGATAAAATGAAAAGCCTCAGGATCTTTGATTTTAAATTTCTGGTTATGAATTCCAAGAAGGGAATGGCGCTTATTCTGACTTTAATGATTCTTGCGCTTATCACAGCCATGGTCACTGAGTTTGCTTATGGGGTTTATACAGGCACGAACATCCTCCATAACTGGTATGAATCCCAGAGGCTGTCTTTTTATGCAGGCTCAGGTGTGAATGTAGCAATAAATTTAATATCTGATACCTTGGCAAACAGCAGTTATACGCCCGGCTTTTTTGATGCTAAGTTTGATGGACAATCGCAAGACAATGATGGCGAGGTACTGATAAGGATAGAAGATGAGAATTCAAAGTTCAATGTGAATACGATTGTTGACTCGATAGGAACTGTGAATGACGGGGCATATAAATCCTTCAGGAGGCTTTTGTCAAATCTGCGTATTGATGAAAATATAGCTGATTATGTTGCAGACTGGATAGACCCTGATACTGAGGAGAGGCTGAGCGGTTCTGAATACAGGACAAAAAATGCACCTCTTTACAATGTTGGTGAATTGATGTTTATAAAGGGGATTGATACCACTGTATATGAAAAACTCTTTCCATATGTTACTGTGTATGGAAATGGCCGTATAAATATAAATGGCGCTGAAAAACCTGTGCTTATTTCTCTGTCGAATGATATAACTGATGAACTTGCCCAGAGGGTAATTGATTACCGGAGGTTTACACCCTTTGAAGAGAAAATTCAGCTTCAGAAGGTTATAGGTTTTGACCTTTTAGTCTATGGTCCTATAAGTGGTAAGATAACTGTAAAAGGGGGAGCCTTCTATGTAAGGTCAATTGCTTCTTCAGGCGGGATAAAGAGAATCATAGAGGCTGTTATAGGAATGAACAGGGATATAAAATACTGGAGAGAGAGTTGATGCAGAAAATAGGCTTTATTGACATTGGCAGGGACTCCGCACTATATATCATAGAGAGAAAAGGGGACAGGTTTGAGTTTAAAACCCAAAAACACTTTCATTGCAGTGATAATTATGAAATTTCTGTTCCTGAACTTCCTGATGGGGTAGATGAATTTTATCTGAGCCTTCCGTTGAGTGCCTTGGATTTCAGGCTTTTGGAACTGCCTTTCTCTGATGCGGAAAAGATACTCAATGTCCTGCCCTTTGAACTCGACAGCATTGTTCTCGAGGGAGCTGAAAGCATTATTTCTGACGGTATTATACTTAACCATGGCAGCGGTAAAAGCAGAGTTCTTGCTGTTTTTGTAAAAAAGGCTGTTCTCAGCAGCATACTTGAGAAGTTAAGGAATTTTAATATCAATCCCAAGGTTGTGACATCTATAGAACTCAGCCGGGTTATTAAGGATTTTTCTCCTGATAAGCTGCTGAATCCTGTTCAGACAGACCAGAAGGAGAGGGCAGATATTGCTATAGAAGAAATAAAGAAAAGCACGATTAACCTGAGGCGCGGAGAGTTTTTATATACAGGGGATACTGAGAGGATAATAAAATCTCTCAGGCAGATAATGGTTTTAGGCATCATAGCGCTTATGATATTTATTACGTCTTTTGTAATAAAAACAGTTGTTGCCAAAAGAGAGCTCTCGTTCATAAACAGGGATATTCAGAAGATTTATTCCGATATCTTTCCTGAGGACAAAAATAAATTTTCAGGGTTATACCAGTTTAAATCAAAGATGAAGGCGCTGAAAGATAAAGAAACCTATCTTGCCGGGATATCTCCGCTTAATCTCCTGCTTGGGATTTCCAATATCAACAGAGGCAATATCTTTTTCAGCGAGATTGCAATGGACAGTGATAAGGTTACGCTTAAGGGCGAAGCCTCAGCCTTCAGCGATGTGCAGAATATCAAGAATGTCCTCGCTGATATTCTGGATGATGCAAATATCGCTGATTCAAAGACATCAGTACAGGGCAAAGTACTGTTTACAATAACAGGAAGGGAGAAGAAAGGTTGACGGCATATTTCAGAGACAGAAGAATTTTGTACCTTTCTGTCATGTTAGCAGTCCTGTTCATATCAGCGATTGCAGTTATAAGAATCCATTCGTCGGAAATAAAAGAACTTGACAGCTTAAGGGGCCGGCAGAAAGAGATAGTAATGCTTAAAAATGAGTTTTTCCCTCTCAGGACAAGGATAGATGCCTTAGAAAGAAAAAAAAGTCTGACAAAGGTAAACGGTGTTGTTTCTGCTGTTGAGGATATATTTTCCACTCTCGGACTGAGGAGTAAGATCAAATCAATTAAGCCTCTCGGCAGCAGGGATGTATCAGGTGAAATTGAGGAGGATGCAGAGGTGACTGTAGAGAAAATTACGATGAATGAGATAGTAAATCTTTTTTACAGGATTGATAATGCGCCAATCCTGCTGGTATTGAAAAAGGCAGATATCAAGACATCCTTTGAAAGGCCTGAACTCCTGAATCTTACCATAATGATCTCACTCGTTCATGGAAAATAGAGTACGTTCTTTATCCTTCATCTTTGTTCCCATAGTCTTAATCTTCATTGCTATCTTGTTTTTGTGGATAGCTTTAGTTCAGGAACCTAAGATAGCTGAAATAATAAATGGTCTGACCAGCGAAAATGTTAAAGTGGAGATGAAAGGATTTAAAAGAGGATTATTTTTCAATATCAGCATGGACAGGCTGACATTGAAAGGCAGGGGTGAAGAGATTATTTGTATTGAAGATATTTCAGTAAGGATAAATCCCTTATACCTTTTTTTGCTCAGGATTAAAGCTTCTTTTGCCGGGAAGATTCAGAATGGTCTTGTCGCTGGAGTTATTAGTATCAACAGTAATAAAAGGCTGATGAAAATTAAAATTGATAATGCTGATATAAAAGATATAGGACTTTTTGCCAAGATAGGCATTCAGGGCACAGGCATTCTTAATGCAAGGTTAAGAATGGAGAATAATAGCGGAGAGATAAAGTTTGGCATTGAAAATGCCAAACTTGAGACAGCAAACTTTTCAGGCATAAGCGTGCCGATAAATCTATTCAATAAGATAAAAGGATTGGTGACTATAAACGGCAATGTAGCTGAGATTAATTCCGTCAGCCTTGAAGGCGCTGATGTGTATGGCCGTGTAAAAGGTACAATTAAAAATAATGTTGCTGATCTGAATCTGGAGCTTATGCCAGAGGCTTCTGCTCGGAATAATTTTTTTGTATTATCGCTGATAGATAAATATCAGGTCTCTCCCGGATATTATGTTATTCCGATAAAGACAAGACTTTCTTTTTGATCTCCAAAAAAGCTGCCATGGGGGGACAATCCTCTCGCTCATTCTCGGTCGTTCCGACCTCCGAGGTATTTTGCCTCTTAATTATTCATATTTTATAGTATAGGAATATCGGCAAAATAATGCCGCTCAAAGACAGTCCCCTCCTGTCATGTGAATAGAATAAGTGTTAGCCCTCAACAATATCAAATTTCCCTGATCTCAATCTTTTTTTCTCAGATACCATCCGTTTTTCAGCGAGCATCTTTTCCTTTGCCCTCTTTGAGCGTTTCCTTTTCTGACGCCTGATTTTTTCTATCCGTTTTCTTTCCTCGCTCTCTTTTCCTCTTATGAACTGATCGATCTTGTTTACGAGAAGTACCCGCGCACGATAACGGTTTAATCCCTGAGAGCGTTCCTCCTGGCATTTAACCTCAATCCCTGTTGGAATATGCTTGAGATAAACACATGTAGCAACCTTATTGACATTCTGTCCGCCCTTTCCGCCTGAACGGACAAACGTTTCCTGAATATCCTCTTCGCGGATATTCAGGGCTGCCATCCTTTCCCTGAGTTCTGTTTCTTTTGTTTGATTAACAGGGAATATGCTCATATGAAGACCGTGGATTTTGGGTTTTTAGTCATCGGGTAAAGTTTACCCTTTCTTATATGTTTAGCTCAATAGATCATTTTTTGTACAATAGAAGCATGAGCTACAGCGTAAGCAGAGAACGCTTTGAAATGCTTGCTGAAGAGGCTGTTGAAAATCTGCCTGGTGAATACAGGAAATATTTTACGAATATCACAATCACCATCGAAGATTATCCAACTGGGGGAGAGGCAAAGAAATTGAACGTAAGAAGAGGTTGTCTGCTTGGGCTTTTCAGCGGAGTCCCCTATCCATCAAAAGGAGGATTCTTCAATATCCCTTATCCCATGACTGACAGAATAATCCTGTATCAGAAAAACATCGAGGATATCTGTGCATCCGAAGCGGAACTTATCGAGCAGATACGAAAGACCCTTATCCATGAGTTCGGCCATTATTTCGGGCTCTCAGAGAGAGACCTAAGAGAGTATGAATAAAAAAATATTTTATTATCCCTGCATATAGTGGTATTATCTGTAGCAAGCACAAAATATAGATAAGCCTCAATTTTATTATTTTTCCCCTTGACAACCCATGCCATAAGCTCTATATTAGTGGGAGAAAGTGGAGGGAAGTGGAGGGGAGATGCCATCTTTTTCAGGTAAATATTATTATACAGTAGACCCTAAAGGCAGAATAATCATTCCAGCTCCCTTCAGAGAAATCATATCTGCTAATTATGGTTCTAAGCTCTATCTTGCCAATGCTGCTTTTGACAAATGCCTGCATGTATATCCGCTTGAAGAGTGGGGCAAACTCGAAGAAAAATTGAGGACACTGCCAAAGTCTGCTGATGCAGTTAAATATTACATGAGAAGGGTTATTGCATCTGCTGTTGAGATTGAACTTGACAAGCAGGGAAGGATTCTCGTTCCTGCTGCACACAGAGAAGATTCAGGCATAAACGGTGATGTGGCTATCGTGGGACAGATCGAGAAGATAGAATTGTGGGACAGGAAAGAGTGGGATGCTATGTTTGATCCTTCAAAGATAGATAAGAAGACTCTCGAAGAAAAACTTGAGGGCTATGGGCTTTAGAGGCTGTTTTATATGATTGTGATTCATCTCCCTGTCATGCTGAGGGAGGTGATTATGTTGCTTAGACCAAGATCTGGGGGGATTTATGTTGATGCAACAATCGGGTTTGGCGGACATTCTGAAGAAATACTCAGACACATCGGTGATGGCAGGCTTATCGGCATTGACAGAGATGAAGAGGCTCTAACTATGGCAATCAGAAGACTTTCAGATGAAAGGGTGATTGTTAAAAAGGGGAAATTCTCAGAGATTAAGCAAGTGATTACCGATGCAGGGGTAACCGGTGTGGACGGAATACTTTTTGATCTCGGCACTTCAATGTTGCATCTGAAGACCCCTGAAAGAGGGTTCAGTTTTCTCTCAGGAGAGAGGCTGGATATGAGGATGGACAATAAACAGGCGCTGACAGCATGGAATATTGTCAATGAATATCCTGAAGATGATATAGAAAAAATCCTGCGTGAATACGGTGAAGAGAAATTCTCGCGCAGGATAGCAAAGGCAATAGCTATGCGCAGGGAAGAAAAGAATATAGACACGTGCGCTGAACTCTCAGACATTACATGGAGAGCATATAGAAAAAGGGGAAGAATACATCCTGCTACTAGGACATTTCAGGCATTGAGAATTGCTGTGAATGATGAACTCTGTGAACTCGAAAAAGGACTTGTTGCCTCGCTTGATGTTCTAAAGAGCCAAGGGCGACTCTGCGCTATTTCATACCACTCTCTTGAGGACAGAATCGTTAAAAATTTTATGAGGAATAATCAGAAAGACGGAAGGTTAAATGTGATAACAAAAAAACCACTTGTCCCGTCATATGAGGAGATAAGGAAGAATCCCTCAGCAAGGAGCGCAAAACTCAGGGGGGCAGAAAGGATATGACCTATATCTCTTACAGGAGCAGTTTTTCTTTTGTTGTCATACCGGTGGTCATAATCTTTCTTTTGCTTGGAGTCTTTTCCCTTATATGGCTCAGGTCGAATGTAAAGGCGGTTGAATATGATATAGGTTTGCTGAGCAACAAGAGGATGGAAGTCCTTAAAGAGAGGAAGATGCTGATGGCTGAGAAGGCAAGCATCCTCGCAATACAAAATATAAAGCATGCGAACGATGGACAACTTGCAATGGTTTTCCCTGACAGGATTAAAGTGTTTTATGTAAAGAAGGGAGAAAATTCTGCTCCATACAGGGTTTCTATGGAAGAGAGAAATATCTCTAATCCATAACTCAGGCGGGATAAGGTATTAATGAAAAAGAGGGCGATAATTATTAATACCGCAATAATGTTTGGTTTTATTGCGGTATTTTTACGTCTTATAGGGCTGATGGTTATTAATCATGAACGCCTCTCTGAGATGGCAAAGATACAACAGCTCAAACATGAGAACAAACAGGTAAGGCGCGGGACGATATTCGACAGGAGAGGACGCGAATTAGGAGTGAATCTTGAGATGGAGTCATTGTACTGCGACCCTGATGCAATAGCCCATCCGCGGACAGCAGCCCATAACATTTCGAGGGCTACAGGGGAGAACCCTAATATAATACTCGCTAAGTTCTCACAGAAAGGAAGATTCGTGTGGTTGGAGAGAAAGCTGCAACCTGAGGTATCAGCGAAGATAAAAGGAATGAGCATGAAAGGGATCGGATTAATGCCTGATGCGAAGAGATTCTATCCGAAGGGAATGCTCGCATCACATGTTATTGGCGCGGTCGGAATTGATAATCAGGCGCTTGAAGGCGTCGAGCTGAAATATGACAAGTTTCTAAGAAATCGCGGGGGAAAGGTTCTGGTTGCGAGAGATGCAAGAGGAACGACCCTTTCAGACGGCGTTGAAATAGAATCAAAGGGAAACAATATTATCCTGACAATAGACGAGGGGCTGCAGTACATAGTTGAAAAAGAGATAGAAAGTGCAATGATCCGCTGGAATGCCTCTGCTGTGACTGCAATAATGATGAACCCGTTTACCGGCGAGGTACTGGCCCTCGCAAACAGGCCTGCATATGATACAAACCAAATAATTAATGCAAGCAACAATGAAAAAAGGAACAGGGCAATAACAGACTGTTATGAGCCAGGGTCAACATTTAAGATCATCGTGGGCACAGCAGCTCTCGAAGAGGGAATTGTTGATCTGGACACTAAATTCGACTGCAGCAAAGGCTTCATAGCGGTTGGAGGCAAGGTGATACATGATGCGCACAAGCACGGAGTTCTTACTTTCAGGGAGGTTATACAGAAATCATCGAATGTCGGTTCTGTAATGATCGGTATGAAGCTCGGTAAAGAGAAGATATATGAATATGCAAAACATTTTGGGTTCGGAGAAAATACAGGCATTGACCTTCCCGGCGAAGTATCCGGTTGGATAAGACCTCCTGAGAAGTGGTCAGGCGTATCACTCGGCGCAATACCTATAGGACAAGAGGTAGCAGTTACCCCTCTCCAGATCCTGAGGGCATACTCGGCAATAGCAAACGGGGGGATGCTCGTAACGCCTCATGTTGTTTCAGAGGTGCAATCTCCTGAGGGACATCTTGTCTATTCTTTTGTGTCTAAAGATAACAAGGCTGCTATATCGCAGAGGACTGCAGAGATATTTAAAGATATACTGAAGACTGTTGCAGAAGAAGGCGGAACCGGAACAGGCGCATCTGTCGAAGGAAACCAGGTTGCAGGAAAGACAGGAACTGCCCAGATGATAGATCCGAAGACCAAGAGATACTCAAGGGAAAAGTTTGTAAGTTCATTTGTGGGTTTTGTCCCTGCAGATAACCCGAAGATAGCGCTAATCGTGATTGTCTATGAACCAAAAGGACAGAATTATGGAGGTGTGGTTGCAGCGCCTGTTTTTAAGGAAATAGCAAGGCAGTCGCTTTCTTATCTCAATGTCCCGAGAGAAGATGCAGAAGGGAGGAACATTCTGGTTGTAGACAGGCGATGAGACTAAAGATGCTTATAAAAGATATGAACATAAAGAGTATATCAGGCAGTACCGATATTGAGGTGTCAGGTATTGGTTATGATTCGAGGAAGATAGCAAAAGGAGATGTCTTTATTGCTTTGAAGGGCGAAAAGTTTGATGGTCATGATTTTATAGGTGATGCGGTTAAGAATGGCGCGGGGGCTGTTGTATATGAAAAGGTAATAAGCAATGTTAAAGATGAGCTGACAGCCATCAGCTCTCAGCTAACCGCTATCAAGGTAAAAGACAGCAGGGAGGCGCTTGCATGCATTTCGAATAATTTTTATGAAAGGCCTTCTGCCAGATTGAAAGTGATTGGCGTTACAGGCACGAATGGAAAGACGACCACAACATACCTTTTGAAGTCAATACTTGAGTCATGGGGAAGGGAAGTTGGTTTGATCGGCACGATTAGTTATCTCGTGAGAGAAAAGCAGTATGCTGCTCCGCATACTACTCCGGAGGCGCCTGATTTCCAGCGTATTTTGCAGGAGATGGCTTTGTTAGGGTGCAGCCATGTTGTAACAGAAGTGTCATCTCATGCCCTTGCACAAAGGCGTGTTGACTGCACAAATTTCGATGTGGCTGTTTTTACAAATCTTACGAGAGACCATCTTGATTTTCATATAACAATGGAAGATTATTTCATTGCAAAAAAGAGGTTATTTGAAGAACTGCTTTCAGAGAAAGGCACGGCTGTAATAAATTTTGACGATCTGTACGGAATGAGGCTGCATTCTGAATTCATGGATTCAGAGTTTTGTAATAAGAATTTCCTGACATACGGCATTGAGACAAAATCAGATCTTAATGCATTAAATATAAAAGATTCATTTGAAGGCCTTGTTTTTGATATCAGTTTCAGAGATATGATTTATAGAATAGAATCACCGCTTGTAGGCCTTTATAATGTCTATAACATACTCTCTGCTGCAGGCGCTGCTGTTGCTTTGGATGTTCCGTGGGATTCTATTAGAGAAGGCGTCAGGAAGCTTGATCAGGTAAAAGGGCGATTCGAAAAGGTTGACTGCGGACAAGATTTCCTGTGCATAGTTGACTATGCGCATACAGAAGATGCACTCGAGAGGCTTATAAAGGCCACGAGGAAATTTTTAGAGAATATAGAAATCAAAAGGCAGGGGCAAGAAGCCGGCAGCAGACATATTATCACTGTATTTGGTTGCGGCGGGAACAGGGACAGGGGCAAAAGACCGCGCATGGGGGCAATAGCAACAAGGTTAAGCGACTATGTGGTGATTACCTCTGATAATCCAAGAAATGAAGACCCGCTTGAGATAATCAGAGAAATACAGGCGGGCACCTTACGAAGGAATTATATTATTGAGCCTGACAGGGAAAAGGCAATCAGGAGGGCTATTGATATTGCAGAGAAGGGAGACATAGTTCTGATTGCCGGAAAAGGGCACGAAGACTATCAGGAGATCAAAGGCATAAGATACAGATTCAGTGACAGAGAGATAATTGAGAGGACGGCAAAAGAGAGGTAATGAAAACTTTGACAACAGAGGACATTGTAAAGGCAACAGGCGGAAGGATTGTTTACAACAATGGAAATTCGCGTGCGTTTACAGGAATATCTATAGATTCAAGGACAATAAAAGAAGGCGAGATGTTTATTGCCCTGAGGGGGGCAAGATTTGACGGGCATGATTTCATTTATAAGGCATTGGAGAGGGGCAATGGCGTGCTTGTAAACTGCCCTCCGCCCGAGCCTGTAAAAGGGAAGACAATAATCTACGTGAAAAATACCCTGAATGCGCTTCAAGATATTGCTCACTATATAAGAATAAACAGCAATATTCCAGTTGTAGGCATAACAGGCACAAATGGAAAGACAACGACCAAGGAATTGATAGCATCAATATTAAGCGCGAGGTTTAAGGTCCTCAGCAGTTCAGGGAATCTGAATAATCAGATCGGTCTTCCATTGAGCATTACAAAACTGAGAAATGAAGATGAGGTCATTGTTCTTGAGATGGGCGCAAGCGCTCCCGGTGATATAAAGGAGCTTTGCAGGATTGCTGTTCCTGACTATGGCGTTGTGACTAACATAGGCCCTGCTCATCTTGAGGGTTTCGGAAGCATAGAGGGAATAAGAAATACCAAGCTTGAACTTCTTGACACAGTCAGAACTGTGATAGTTAATGCCGATGACAGGTTTCTCGTCGAAGGGCTCTCTGGATTTAAAGGAAAGATTGTTACATTCGGGATAGTAAATCAGGCTGATATATTTGCAAAAGATATTGAGATCGGAGAAAAAGGGTCATATTTTTTGCTATGCATGAACATAGACGACTGCATAGAGGTAAATCTTAATATACAGGGCATTTTTAATATCCGGAATGCACTGGCTGCGGCAGCCATAGGAAATATATTTAATATGAGCCTTCCTGAGATAAAGAATGGTCTTGAGTCTTTCAAAGGCGTTCCAATGAGACTTGAGATAAAGGAGTTAAAGGGCGCGACAGTAATAAGTGATGTATATAATGCAAACCCGGCATCCATGGAAGAGGCGATAAGAGAGCTTGTTAGGCTTAAGAGAGGAAGGGCAATCGCTGTTCTCGGAGATATGCTTGAACTCGGTTCATATGCAGAAGGCGCGCACAGGAAACTAGGCGCACTGATGACAGAACTTCCTGTAGATGTATTCATCGCAGTTGGACCTTTGATGGGAATTGCAGAATCTGTATTTTCTAAAACAGGCAGGCAATCATTCAGGACAGCCAATGCCTCAGGCGCAGGAGAGGTGCTGATTAATCTTTTCAAGGAGGGCGACACAATTCTTATAAAAGGCTCAAGAGGGATGGAGATGGAAAAGGTTATGGAGGCGAAGAGGTAGATATGTTATACAATTTTATTTACAGCCTTCATGATTGGATATCCCCTTTAAATTTATTCAGGTATATAACATTCAGGACTGCGCTCTCTATTCTTACGGCAATGTTTATTGTGTTTGTCATAGGTCCTTGTGTTATAGAGAGACTCAGAAAATTCAGTGTCACGCAGAATATAAGGCATGATGGTCCGCAGACCCATAGGGGAAAGGCAGGGACGCCGACAATGGGCGGCGTGCTTATTATAATCTCAATACTCATCACTGTTTTTCTTTGGGGCAACCTGAAAAACAGATATATATGGGTAATGATATTCTCACTTACAGGCTTTGGAACAATAGGTTTTATTGACGATTATCTGAAGGTGGTGAGAAGGAACTCAAAAGGCCTGCGCGTCTGTTATAAATTTGGAGGTCAGATACTGCTCGCTCTTGTAATAGGAATCTTTCTTTATATAAATCCCAAGGACCCTTACAATGATGTCCTGAGCATCCCGTTTTTCAAGAAATGGCTTTTTGACCTCGGATGGTTTTACATCCCGTTTTCCATTATTGTAATTGTCGGTTCCTCAAATGCAGTTAATCTAACAGACGGGATAGACGGCCTTGCAATAGGTCTTGTTGGTATAGCAGTGCTCGCAACAGGCGCCCTCGTTTATATCTCAGGACATAAGGGGCTTGCCCAATATCTGCAGGTGCTTTATCTTCCGGGTACAGGAGAACTGACAGTCTTTTGCGGCGCAATGTTCGGCGCGTCTTTAGGTTTCCTCTGGTATAACTCATATCCTGCTGATGTATTTATGGGAGATGTGGGTTCGCTCTCGTTGGGCGGCGCACTCGGCACCCTTGCCGTGATAACAAAACATGAGATAGTTCTGGCTGTTGTAGGCGGGATATTTGTAATAGAGACGCTCTCGGTTGTTGTTCAGGTTGCATCATTCAAACTCACCGGCAGGAGGATATTCAGGATGGCTCCTATACATCATCATTTCGAACTCAAGGGATGGCCGGAGCCTAAGGTTATAGTCAGGTTCTGGATAATGGGAATTATGCTGGCTCTGCTGAGCCTCGCGACATTTAAAATAAGGTGATTATGAGACAGTTACGAGTTACGAGTTACGAGTTACGAGTTAAAAATGCCAAAAGGTTAATTTTGTTTTTGTCTTTGCTTGTCACTTGTTACTTGTCACTTGTTATTTCTGTGTTTGCTGATGAGATCGAATCAAAGGCTGCTCTTGTAATGGAGGCTTCGACAGGAAGGGTGTTGTTTGCAAAAAACCCAAATCTCAAACTGCCTCCTGCAAGCACTGCAAAACTTGTTACAGCGATGGTAGTTCTTGACAATACTCAGCTCGGCAATATGGTGACAATAAGCAATAACGCTGCAAAGGTGTCTTCCCTGAGAGAGACCAGACTTAAAGCTGGCGAGACAATGACAGTTCAGGCACTTTTGGATGCTGCGCTTATTAGGTCTGCAAATAATGCCGCCTATGCACTTGCAGAGGCAGTATCAGGCTCTGAAAAGGAGTTTGTTAAGCTTATGAACAGAAAGGCTGTTGCGATAGGCGCCAATAATACGAAATTCATAAATACAACAGGGCTGCCGGGCCAAGGGCAGCAGATAACAGCGTATGATCTTGCAAAGATACTCAGATATTCTCTCAAATATCCGGTGCTGAAAGAGATCATCGGCACAAAGACAATGGAAATAGCGACAGAGGAGGGCAGAACCATTACCCTCGAAAATACCAATAAGCTTTTATGGTCTGACAACGGAGCAGTCGGAGGCAAGACAGGATATACAAGGGCAGCAAGACATTGTTTTGTATATGCAGAGGAAAAGAACAATGAGACAGTAATAGTTGCGCTTCTTGGAGCTCCGAAAAGGAATCTGTTATGGGAAGAGGCAGAAAGGCTTGCAACAAGAGGCTTTGATGTTATGGCGAATAATGAGCCGCCCCTCATCTATTTTACAAAAGCAGATTACAAAAACGGTCTGCAGTCTAAGGTATCTTCCAAGGATCGGGAAAAAAAGATTACGAGGGTTTCATCAAAGAAGAGATCAAAAAAGGCGAAGACAGGAAAACCAGATGTAAAAACCACCTCGAGCGGGAATAGTGAAATGAAAGACACAGGGATGGCATGGAGAAATAGTAATGGAAGTAAAGGATAAGAAGATACTTATTTTTGGCCTTGCCAGAAGCGGTGTGGGAGCAGCCAATCTGCTTTCGAAGCTTGGGGCAGAGGTTACTGTAACTGACAAAAAATCAGAAGGCGATTTAGCTGACTTTATAACAAGGCTCCTGCCTTCTGTCAAGCTCAGAATAGGCGGGCATCCTGATGAGATATTCATGAATATGGATTTGATAGTGGTGAGCCCTGGTGTGCCTCTTGATATCAGTCTTCTGAAAAAAGCACACGAGAAAGGGATAGAGATTATAGGCGAACTTGAGCTTGCATATCAGATCATAAGTTCAGAGTTCAAAGTTCAAGCTTCAAAATATCAGGGATTTCTGGCAGTGACGGGCACCAATGGCAAATCTACAACTACAACGTTGCTTGATATGATGTTAAGGAAGCATGGATTCAGAACTGTTTTAGGCGGGAATATAGGGAATGCGCTTTCTGAAGAAATACAAGGAACTCTTAACTCCCAGCTACCGACTCCTGACTATGTTGTTGCTGAGGTATCAAGCTTTCAGCTCGAGTCAATAGATAAATTCAAGCCAAAGGGCGCGACTATCCTTAATATCACGCCTGACCATCTTGACAGATACCATTCAATGGGTGAATACAAGGATGCGAAGGCGAGGATATCTTTGAACCAGCAGGAAGAAGATTTCCTTGTACTGAATGCAGATGACCCTGAAGTAATGAAGGTTGGAAGTGAAAGGTTGAAAGTGAAAAGTAGAACGCCAAGAATCTTTTATTTCAGCAGGAAAAAGAAAGTTGAAGGCGCTTATTACAAAGATGGAGTCATTTATTTCAATATGCCGGATGTTCCTTCAATTTTCAACCTTCAATCTTCAACCTTCAGAATCAAAGGGGTCCATAACCTGGAGAATGCCATGGCTGCTTCAGCCATGGCTCTCCTTGCAAAATGTTCTAAAGAGGCGGTTGTAAGCACACTGAAGGAATTTCCGGGTCTCGAGCACAGACTCGAATTTGTAAGAGAGTTAGAGGGTGTTAGTTACATAAATGATTCAAAGGGCACAAATGTCGGCGCAGTGGTTAAATCGCTCGAGAGTTTTTCGAAACCTGTAGTACTTATCGCAGGAGGAAGGGACAAGGAAGGAGATTTTTCAGTTCTCAAGCCTTTCGTGAAGAACAGAGTAAAAACCATAATCCTTATAGGAGAGGCAAGGGAAAAGATTAAAAAGATTTTAGGTAATCTGACAGAAACGAAATTTGCAGACAGCCTTAAGGAGGCTGTGCTGCTTTCGAAGAGCTATGCGTTAAAAGGTGATGTTGTCCTCCTCTCCCCTGCATGCGCGAGCTTCGATATGTTTAAGGATTTTGAAGACAGGGGGAGACAGTTTAAAAAAATAGTGATGGAGCTTGGTGGATGAATTCCCAGATAGCAGCGCGCCATGCAACAGCCACAGGCGATTATGACAGATGGCTTCTGCTGATAACTTTTCTCCTTGTAGGGTTAGGGGCAGTCATGATATACAGCTCGACATCAGTGGTGCCTCCTTCTCTGACAAAAAAGAATATTACCCAGTTCTTTTATTTCAAGAGACATCTGTTTACCATGATACTTGGTTTTGCAGCAATGTTTACAGCATACAGACTCAAAGTCGAAACCATACAGAAATTTGCGCTGCCTCTGCTCATATTCTCTTTTCTGCTTCTGATGCTTGTTTTTGTTCCCGCTATAGGGATATCGAGTGGCGGGGCCAGGAGATGGCTGAGACTCTGGCCTTCAACCTTTCAGCCTTCAGAACTGGTAAAGCTTTCAATGGTTATATATCTTGCGAAATATATGTCAGCATCTGATTACAGAACTGACAGCTTTATTTCTTTTATAAAGCCTATTGCAGTCATGGGAACATTTCAGGTGATTTTTCTGCTACAGCCTGATTTTGGTGCAGCCATTAGTCTCGGCATTATCACACTCGCCATGCTGTTTTTCTCGGGCATGAGATTGAGATACCTGTTATCGCTTGCCGCGGTTACAGTTCCTCTGATAATAAAACTCATAAAGGAACCCTATCGCTGGAAGCGCGTTACCTCTTTTTTGAACCCCTGGGATGATCCGCAGGGAAGTGGTTTTCAGCTTGTGCAGTCATTTATTGCTCTGGGCAGCGGAGGGCTGAGGGGTGTGGGGCTTGGCGATAGCAAGCAGAAGCTGTTATTTCTGCCTGAACCGCATACAGATTTTATATTTTCCCTGATAGGCGAAGAACTTGGACTTATAGGCGCGACAGCGGTCATTATTCTGTTCTTGCTTCTGTTCTTTAGAGGAATAGCTATAACAAATAAGGCAAAAGACGGATTTGTGTATTACCTGTCTTTTGGGCTTTCAATCATGATCGCATTTCAGGTGCTGATAAATTTTTTTGTTGTTACAGGGCTGATACCGACCAAGGGGCTTCCGCTGCCCTTTATAAGTTACGGAGGCTCATCATTACTTGTGAACATGGCGGCAGTAGGCATGCTGCTTAATTTTTCGAGAGATCTTGGCAACAGAAAGGTTTATGACAGAACAAGAGATATGATTGTCAGAAAAAAGGCATTAAGGACAGTTTACAGGAGCAGAAGGAGATGAGGATGGTAATCGCAGGCGGCGGCACAGGAGGACATCTTTTTCCGGGCATAGCCATAGCAGAGGAATTCAAGAGAAGGGATGCTAAGGCAGAAGTGATATTTATAGGCACAGAACATGGCATAGAGGCAAAAATCATTCCACGTGAGGGATATCCTATAAGATTTCTGAGGGCAGAAGGTTTTGTAGGAGCGCCTATTTTCAGAAAGATCCTGTCTGCAGGAAAGATGTTGTTTTCTCTTGTTGATTCTTACAGGATACTCAGATCTTTAAAGCCGAAGATTGTTATAGGCGTTGGCGGTTATGCATCTATAGCTCCTGTTATGACAGCATTTATGATGTCAGTGCCGACAATGATTGTGGAGCAGAACTCTATCCCAGGCCTTGCTAACAGGATTCTCGGCAAATTTGCAAGGGCTATTGGGATTACATATCAGGAGAGCATGGCGCTTTTTCCTAAGGAGAAGACATTTCTTACAGGAAATCCTGTCAGGATGCGCATTGTTAAAGGGAGCAGAAGCGCAGCGTATAAAATCTTTTCCCTTGATAGGGATAAGTTCACGATATTTGTCTTCGGCGGCAGCTCAGGCGCAAAGAGTATAAACATGGCAATGGTAAATGCCTTCAACCATATGCTTGATCTCAAGGAGAGTGTCCAGTTTCTTCACCAGACAGGCGAGATAGACTACGAGTATGTAAGAGAATCCTACAGGAAGTGGGGGTTCAAAGGCACTGTTACGCCTTTTATATATCAGATGGCAGAGGCTTATGCGGTTGCAGACCTTGTTATATCGAGGGCAGGCGCAACAACGCTGGCAGAGATAACTGCTATAGGCAAGTCTGCAATCCTTATCCCTTATCCATATGCGGCAGCGCATCATCAGGAATTTAATGCGAATAAACTTGTGGAGATGAAGGCTGCCAGGATGATACTCGACCATAATCTCAGAGGAGAGCTGCTTGCAAATTATATAAAAGAATTATACGCAGATACAGGACTGAGGCTCGAGATGGAAAAGCACAGCAGGGCAGTAGGAATGCCTGATGCTGTGCAGAGAGTGGTTGATATAGCGCTGAGCCTCTCAAGGCAGGAGAGCGGCGACAAAAGGCTGAATATATCGGACAGAAGACAGGCGATAAAAGACAGGAGACAAAAGAGACAGGATATAAGACAAAAAACAGAAGACAGGGAAGGCGAAAACAGGGATGTTTGAGCAATACAGGATTATTCATTTTGTCGGCATCGGGGGCATAGGCATGAGCGGGATAGCCGAGGTCCTTCACAATCTCGGATATGAAGTTACAGGGTCAGACGTAAAGGAGTCTGAAACAACTCACAGGCTTAACAGCCTTGGCATAAAGGTGCACATCGGGCACAGGCCTGAAAACATTGATGAGGCGCATGTCGTAGTAATATCCTCTGCTGTGTCCAGGAACAATGCTGAGGTAATTGCAGCAGAAGAGAGATCAATTCCTGTAATCCCGCGCGCTGAGATGCTCGCTGAACTTGCGAGACTGAAGTACAGCGTGCTTATCGCAGGCGCCCACGGCAAGACAACAACCACGTCATTAATCTCGGCTATTCTTGCCCATGGCGGCCTTGATCCCACAGTTGTGATAGGTGGAAAACTGATAGCCACTGGCAGTAATGCAATTCTTGGTCAGGGAGATTTTCTCGTGGCCGAGGCTGATGAGAGTGACGGGTCATTCCTTAAACTCTCTCCGACAATCGCTGTGGTTACAAATATAGATAAGGAGCATATGGATTTTTTCAAGACAATGGATTCATTGAGAGAGGCATTTCTCTCATTCATGAATAAGGTTCCATTTTACGGAGTATCAATAATCTGTATCGAAAATGAAGATCTCCGCAGGCTTATGCCATCCGTTCACAGGCGGTGTATCACATACGGGCTTTCAGCTGATGCTGATGTATATGCAGTTAACGTCAACAAGGGTTTTATGTCCGTGAGTTTCGATGTTGTTTACAAAGGAAGCAATATCGGCAATTTCAGCCTTCCTGTGCCGGGAATGCACAGTATCCTTAACAGCCTTGCAAGCATTGCAGTTGCGATGGAACTAAAGCTGGATAAAGACATGATCAGGGAGGCATTAAGAAAATTCAGCGGTATACAGCGGAGGTTTGAGTTAAAAGGGGATATGCGTGGAATAAGGATATTTGATGACTATGGACACCATCCCACTGAGATAAAGGCGACACTTAAGGCTGCAAAAGAAGGACTTATAGCCAGGCAGCAGTCAGAAACCGGCAGTAAGATAAAGGGAAGGCTATTCGCAATCTTTCAGCCGCACAGATATACAAGAACGCGGGATCTTATTGATGAGTTTGCAGCCTGCTTCTCAGAGGCTGATGTCCTTTATCTGATGGATATTTATCCTGCCGGGGAAAAACCTATAGAAGGAATTAATTCAAGGATTATGCTTGACCGCATAAAAAGAGAAGGACAGAAGGATTGTTCTTATTTCTCTGACAGGGAAAAGCTGTTGGAGAGCCTGCTCCTGCGGGTTAAAGATGGTGATGTAATTTTTACCCTCGGAGCAGGGGATGTTTGGAAAACCGGTGAAGAGATAATAAAAAGACTGAAGGCTGGGAAGTGAGGACTCATAAAAGCATGAAAAATATTGATAAAAATTTATTGAGAGAAATAATAACCCACAAAGATTTCTCAGGCAGCGTGAGTTTCATGGAGCCGATGAAGGATCATACGTCACTCAGAATAGGAGGTCAGGCTGATGTCTTCGCAGTTCCCAAGGAGGCGATCTCTTTAAAAAATATGCTTTTTGCATTGAAGGAAGAGGGAATCCCCTTCATCCCTGTTGGCGGAGGCACAAATATGCTTGTTAGAGACAATGGGATAGAAGGTGTTGTGATTTCATTAAAAAATTTTGAGCGCATGGATATTGTAGGGAAAGAAAGAGATTCAGTCATGATTTATATTGAATCAGGCGCGCCGTTGCAGAAACTTGTAAGCCTTTCAAGAGACAACGGCTATTCAGGAATAGAAGGGCTTATCGGGATCCCGGGTTCTATCGGAGGAGCGGTTTCCGGCAATGCAGGCTCGTTTGGATATTCTGTAAAAGACGTTCTCATATCTGCTACTTTGATGGATGCTGATGGAGAGGTCACTGAGATAAATGCAGACAGGCTCAGGCTTGGTTACAGGTCATCGAGGATACCGCAAGGTTCAATTATCCTGAGCGCAATCATAGAGATGAGACCGAATTCGAAAGAAGACGTTAAGAAGAAAATGAAGGAGTTTATTAAGGAAAAACGGGAAAGGCATCCCCTGTCAGAACTTTCAGCAGGATGTGTATTCAGGAATCCTGAAGGCATGTCTGCCGGGAGGCTTATAGACGAGGCGGGATGTAAAGGTATGAAGATAGGAGAGGTTGAAGTGAGCGGCTTGCATGCAAATTATTTTGTAAATAAGGGGAATGCAACAGCCTCTGACTTTATAAGGCTGATGGATGAAGTAAGTAAAAGAGTGAGAAAGGCCTTTGGCATAAACCTTGAACCGGAGATAAGGATTATTGGCAGAAGATGAGACTGACTGATAAAAAAATAGGTGTGCTGATGGGTGGCGTATCTGCTGAGA
Source organism: Nitrospirota bacterium (assembly GCA_016208915.1). GTDB lineage: Bacteria > Nitrospirota > Thermodesulfovibrionia > Thermodesulfovibrionales > UBA1546 > JACQXE01. The sequence goes on from JACQXE010000048.1 coordinate 28,128, forward strand.
GAGAGGTTTCGCTGAGGAGCGGGACTGCTGTGTTCAATGCGCTGAAAGCCCTTGGCTATGACGTTGTTTCGATGGATGTCTCTTCAAAAAGCATATGTGAAGATATAAGGAAAGAACATGTGGACGCAGCATTTATTGTCCTTCACGGAGGCTGGGGAGAAGATGGTTCAGTTCAAGGACTGCTCGATGTGATTGGGATCCGGTATACCGGCTCTAATGTGCTTGCTTCAGCTCTCGCTATGGACAAAGAGGCGTCAAAGAAGATATTCCTCTACCACAATATCCCTGTGCCGCCATTTATGGTTGTCACGCGGAAGGCTGTCAGCCGTCAGCTATCAGCTATCGGTTATGAAATGCCATGGGTAATCAAACCGGTATGCGAAGGCTCGAGCGTTGGCGTAAGTATAGTTAAGGATAAAGAAAGATTGAGTTCTGCCATTGAGCAGGCATTTTCGCATGATGAAAGGGTAATTATAGAGAAGTACATAGAAGGCAAGGAAGTCCATATCGGCATTCTCGGAGAAAGGGTTCTTGGCGGGGTTGAGGTTAGACCATCCCTTGAGTTCTACAGCTATGAGGCAAAGTATACGGCAGGACTTACAGAATATATACTTCCGCCTGAGATAGATGATAAGACATATGAGAAAGCAGAAAAGACCGCTTTTGCTGCGCATTCAGCGCTCGGCTGCAGGGGTGCAACAAGGGTTGATCTGAGGCTTGACAGTGCAGGTAACCCTTATGTGCTTGAAGTAAATACTATTCCGGGAATGACAGAAACCAGCCTTCTCCCGAAGATTGCAAGGAACGCAGGCCTCGATTTCCCTGTTCTTATTGAGGAAATACTGAAAGAGGCGCTCGAGAGGAAAAAAGGATGAGAGCAAGCAATAAAAAAACAGACAAAAAGACTTCAGCGCAAAAGTCAGGCATGGCGCGCTGCGTCGTGAAATTAATGTTTGTTATCGCATTCCTTACGGTTATATATTTCGGAGTGAGTTATGCATTGTCTTTAAAGCACTACACCCTGTTCCCTGTCAAGGATGTTGTATTTTCAGGAAACAAACATCTGACAGATAATGAGCTAAAGGCAATGATGGGTTTCAAAGGGGAGGAAGGGCTTATAGGATTGTCAGGCAAAGAATTTTCAGCAAGGCTTTTGAAATCTCCATGGGTTAAGGCGGTCAGCTTCAGAAAGGATTTCCCGAACAGATTCCTTATTAGGGTGGAAGAGGCAATGCCTTACGCGCTTCTGGAGATGAATGGACGCACGTTTTTTATTGATGACGAGGGCAATCTTCTTGAGGAGATAAAAGGCGGCTCTATCCCGTTCCTGCCTGTAGTTTCAGGCGATCCTTTCAATAACCACGCCAGTTTTACAGAGGCGCTGAACATTATAAGGGCAGTCAAGGCAAAAGGTTTTACCAACATAAAGGACCGCATAGAGGTAATACTTCCTCAGGGTTCCGGCACAGAGAATCTTTCGATGCAGATTGACGGCACTCTCGTAAAGATAGGTTATGGCGAATATGAAGAAAAACTTGAAAGACTCATTGAACTAGAAGACGAGATAGTAAAGAGGGGCATCCCTGTTGATTATATTGATCTAAGATTTGCAAACAGGGTTATTGTTAAGCCTGTAAAAGAGGTTGTACGGTGAGGAAAAGAAATATTTTCGTGGGGCTTGATGTCGGCACAACCAAGATATGTGCCCTTGTAGGCGAGCTTACAGATAAAAAAATGGATATCATCGCAATGGGCTCAGCTCCTTCAACCGGGCTGAGAAAAGGGATTGTGATAAATATAGAGGCAACTGTTCATTCCATAAAAAAGGCGGTAGAAGAGGCTGAGGCAAAAGCCGGATTTGATATACGTTCTGTTTATGTCGGTATTGCCGGCGGGCATATAAAAAGCTTTGAGAGTTATGGCGCAGTAGGAGTACATGGGAAAGAGATAAAGCAGCGTGATGTTGATAAGGTAATAGCGTCTGCGAGTGTTGTGTATATTCCACTCGACAGGGAAGTGCTTCACATAATACCGTCAGAGTTCATACTGGACAGTCAGGCGGGGATAAAAGATCCTGTTGGCATGTCAGGCGTCAGGCTCGAGGCAAAGGTTCACATAGTTACAGGAGCTGTGTCGTCTGTGAAGAATCTGCTGAAATGCTGTGAAAAGGCAGGGCTTGATGTAGCTGATATTGTGCTTGAGCCGATAGCCTCTGCAGAGGCAGTGCTTACTGAAGATGAGAAGGAGTTAGGCACTGCGCTTATTGATATCGGAGGCGGGACAACAGATATTGCCATATATAAGGATGGAAGCCTGAGACATACGGCCGTGCTTGCGCTTGGCGGAAATCATTTCACAAATGACATTGCTGTTGGTCTGAGAATTCCTGTTCAGGAGGCAGAAAGGGTCAAGAAAAGATACGGCTGCGCATATGCGAATGCTACTGATGGAGCCACAGAGATAGATATGGAAGGAGCAGACAGGCAGCTTAGGAAGATACAGAAAAAATACATTACAGAGATAATACAGCCAAGGTGTGAAGAACTCTCTGAACTTATAAGGGAGGAGATAGAGGGCACATATGTCATTGCAAAAAATACGTCAGGTATTGTGTTGACAGGAGGAGCTTCTCTGCTCGAGGGAATCGACAGCTTTCTGGAATCAGAATTAGGATTTCCTGTGAGAAAGGGAATTCCTGAAGGGATAAGAGGAAACGGCTTAAACAACCCGATGTATTCGACAGGAGTTGGTCTCATTCTCAGGGGTGCCCCCCATATGACAGAGGACGACCTTTACGAAGGCGTTTTAAATACTGCATTCGAAAGGATGAAAGGTTGGGTAAAGGATTTATTTGAATCAGGATCTCGTGTGTTTGGCAACAGGAAGATATCGGTAAAACAGAGGATATAAAGGGAATGGATATAAAGGTAAAAAAATATTTTATCAAAGATGAAAAGGAGGTGTCTTATGTTTAGGTTGGAGGAGATAAGGGGACAGGGAGCAAGCATAAGGGTTATTGGAGTAGGTGGCGCAGGTGGAAACGCTGTCAATAATATGATCGCATCCAGTCTGCAGGGAGTTGAGTTCATAGCAGTGAATACAGACAGTCAGGTTCTCGAGACTTCACTTGCCTCTACCAAGATGCAGGTTGGTGTGGAACTTACAAAAGGACTTGGCGCAGGCTCTAATCCTGAGATCGGCAGAGAGGCGGCGCTCGAAAACAGAGATGCCATTGCAGACTGCCTCAAAGGCGCTGATATGGTCTTTATAACAGCAGGCATGGGCGGCGGAACAGGAACAGGAGCATCGCCTGTCATTGCGAGCGTAGCAAAGGAATTAGGTATTCTCACTGTTGCTATTGTCACAAAACCATTCTTTTATGAGGGCAAGAAAAGGACTATGAATGCAGACATAGGATTAAAAGAGCTTCAGAACTATGTTGATACGCTTATTACTATACCGAATGACAGGATAGGGCTTGTTGTTGAAAAAGGGACTCCAATGCTCAAGTCTTTTGCAGTTGCCAATGATGTCCTCAGACAAGCTGTACAGGGCATATCAGACCTGATTCTTATACCCGGACTTATAAACCTTGATTTTGCAGATATAAAGGCAGTAATGGCTGATGCAGGAAGAGCTGTGATGGGAGTCGGTCTCGGCAGAGGAGACGGAGGAGCACTCGAGGCAGCCAAGAAGGCAATCTCTAATCCATTACTTGAGGATTATACAACCGAAGGCGCAAAAGGAATTGTTATCAATATCACAGGCGGGCTCGCACTCTCCTTAAGTTCTGTGCAGGATGCAGCAGCTTTTATATATGACATGGCGCATGATGACGCAAACATAATTTTCGGCGCAGTCATCAACCCTGACATTGAGGATGAGGTGAGGGTGACTGTTATTGCCACAGGTTTCGAGGAAAAGAAAGAAAAGGTCGCTCTTTCGCAGATCCGGAAATGGACACCCGTAAAAGAACCTATGAGTTTTAAAGGAGCAGACAGGGTTCTCGCAAAAAATCTAAGGTCAGCCTATGCAATAGCAGCTTCGGCTGTAAAGGGCGAGCTGCCTGATAATGAAGTGATGAATTATGAAGATCCTTTAGATATTCCAGCGTTTATGAGAAAATCCCACCCCATAGGCACATAAATTTCCCCCATGAGGGGCTTCCTTCCCCAAGGAAGCCCCTCCCCCCCTCCTAAATTAAAGGATGGGAAACAATATTGTAAAGAATATTCTCTCTATGGTATTCTTCACCTGTTATTATGATTATTCCCTCATGTGTTGAAAAACTTAAGTTAGGAAATAGAGAATGAAATTAAGAGACATTGCTGAATTGATTGATGGAGAGATTATCGGCGAGCCTGATATCGAGATTAAGGGCGTTGCAGGCATATCAGATGCAAAAGAGGGCGATATCACATTTCTCGCAAATACAAAATTTCTGAAAGAATGCATAAAGGGCATGGCATCTTGCGTTATAGTCAAAGACGCAATCCCTGATATAAAAAAAACTCAGATTAAGGTCTCAAATCCTCAGTACGCATTTGCAAGGCTTCTTGGGCATTTTTATGTGAAACCCATTATGCCTTCAGGAATCAGCGATAAGGCATATGTATCCCACAGTGCCAGGATAGGCAAAGAGGTATCAATATATCCTCTGTCTTATATCTCAGACAATGTATCGATAGGTGATAATGCAGTTATCTGTCCGGGCGTGTTTATCGGCGAGAATTCTTCAATCGGAGAGGGATGCATAATATATCCGAATGTGACTATAAGAGAGAAGGTGAGGGTTGGCAATAGAGTTATTATACATTCTGGCTCTGTGATAGGCTCTGATGGTTTTGGTTATGTATTCGAGAAAGGAATTCACTACAAGATACCCCAGATAGGCGGAGTCGTCATAGGGGATGATGTTGAAATAGGAGCCAATGTAACTATTGACAGAGCGACAACAGGAAATACTATCATAGGAAACGGCAGTAAGATAGATAATCTTGTACAGATTGCGCATAATGTCAAAATAGGCCAAAATTCTGTTATTGCTGCACAGGTAGGAATTGCAGGAAGCGCTGAGATAGGAAATTATGTTCTGATAGGCGGTCAGGTGGGCATTGCAGACCATGCGAAGGTGGATGACGGCTGTATGGTAGGCGGTCAGTCAGGGGTTATGGGACATCTTACAAAAGGGGTTTATTCAGGCACCCCTGTTATACCGCACAGAGACTGGCTTAAGGCAGTTGCAATATTCGCCAAACTACCTGAACTAAATAAAAGGATAAAGGAACTTGAAGAAAAGATAGACAACATCGAGAGGAGGCAAGAAAAATGATGGATGTAAATAAGATACAGGAACTTATGCCGCACAGATATCCGTTTCTTATGGTTGACAGGATTATTGAGCTTGAACCGAATGTGAAGGCAACAGCCATTAAGAATGTGACGATTAATGAGCCTTTTTTCCAAGGGCATTTCCCGGGTAATCCAATCATGCCTGGGGTTCTGATTATAGAGGCGATGGCACAGGTCGCAGGTGTGCTCGCATTCAGTTCAGGGATTCAAGGCGATACGGTTTTTTTTATGAGTATAGAAAAGGCAAAGTTCAGGAAGCCTGTCGTGCCTGGGGATCAGCTCAGGATGGAGGTTAAGGTGGTACAGCAGCGCGGCAATGTCTGGAAATTCTCAGGAGATGCAATGGTTGACGGAAAGGTTGCCACAGAGGCAGAATTTACTGCCATGGTGCTTACAAAGGAGCATAAATGAAGACAGAGATACACAAGACAGCGATAATAGATCCGAATGCATTTATAGATGAAGGCGTTTCTATAGGTCCGTTTTGCATAATAGGCGAAGGCGTCAAATTAAGGAAAGGGACAAGGCTTGTATCAAATGTTGTCATAGAAGGAAATACTGATATAGGAGAGAACTGTACGATATATCCTTTTACAAGCATTGGGCTTCCTCCTCAGGACCTCAAATACAAAGGAGAAAAAACCGGCGTAAGGATTGGCAATAACAATACAATCAGGGAATATGTAACAGTACACAGAGCATCTGTTGGCGGCGACGGCATAACAGAAATCGGTGATAGTAATTTCCTTATGGGTTATGTCCACATAGCACATGACTGTAAGATAGGAAGCAATGTCGTTATGGCAAATCTCGCAACGCTCGCAGGACATGTAATGGTCGAAGACTATGCTTTCATAGGAGGGATAGTTGCTATTCATCAGTTCACACGGATTGGAGCTTATGCAATGGTTGGAGGTTTCAGCGGCATAGGACAGGATATACCTCCTTATACAATGGCATCAGGCCCAAGGGCCAAACTATTCGGACTCAATTCAGTAGGGCTTAAAAGACACGATTTTTCTGACACAACGATAAATGCATTAAAAAAGGCATACAAGATTTTATTCAGGGAAAAGCACACCTTGAAAGAAGCCATAAAGAAGGTTCAGAAGGAAGTGCATCAGACAGATGAGATAAAACACCTCATAGGGTTTATCGAGGAAAATACAAGAGGGATATGCAGGTGAAGCAAGAATTAAAAATGAACCTTTCATTTCAAAGGAGTGAGATATGCCAGTTTTGTCATTCCGCACTTGATGCGGAATCCAGAGCTATCATGAGCTTATAATGCTGGATTCTTGCTTTCGCAGGAATGACAGATAATTTTGAAAGAGGTCTTTTAATCAGATGAAAACACTCGGATTGATTGCAGGAATGGGTGAACTGCCGAAATTAGTGGCAGAAGAAGCAAAGTCAAAAGGATACAGGGTTGTTGCAGTTGCTCTGGAACCGCTTGCTGACAAAGGCCTTGCATCACACGTTGATGAGATAAGGCATGTGAATGTCGGCAAGCTCGGAGAGATAATAGATTCCCTGAAAAAAAATAATGTTAAAAAAGCTGTTATGGCCGGCAAGGTTCCCAAATCTCTCCTCTATAAAAGCAAAATAGTCCCTGATTTCCGTGCCATAAAACTGCTTTTCTCTCTCAAAGATAAGAGCGATGATTCAATCCTTCTTGCAATTGCAAAAGAACTCGAAAAAGATGGGATCACATTGCTTAATACAACTGATTTCAGTTCAGGACTTGTGACCCCAGAGGGGCTTCTTACAGAGGAACGACTCTCAGAGAACGAATGGAGGGATATTGCTTTTGGCTGGAAGATAGCCAAAGAGATCGGCCGTCTGGATATTGGCCAGACAGTTATAATCAAGGATCAGGCTGTTATGGCAATAGAGGCGATAGAAGGCACTGACGAGGCTATTTTGAGAGGTGGAAAGCTTGCAAGGGAGGGCGCTGTTGTAGTGAAGGTGAGCAAGCCACAGCAGGATATGCGTTTTGATGTTCCTGTCGTTGGAATGACTACATTGAAATCCATGATAGAAGTCAATGCACGCGTCCTTGCAGTGGAGGCTGGCAAAAGCATTCTTTTAAAGAGAGAAAAGATGATTAAAGAGGCAGATGAGGCAGGGATTTCTATTGTAGGATATGAGGAATAAAGTTCCAATTAAGATATTCAAAGCCTTTTTACGGTTTCCAGAATTCTTCAAACTTTCCGTTTTTTGTAATCCAGACAACATAAGGCGCAACTGTCACATCACCTTTCTCATCAAACCTGATCTTGCCTACTGCGCCGTCGAATTCCATGGAATGAAGCTTATCGATAATAGTTTTTCCATCAGTTGAGCCGGCTTCTTTTATTGCAGAAAGCATTACATTTGCAGCGTCATATGCGTATACAGAATACGGTCCTATCTCACCGAATTTTTTCTCATAGTTTTCTATAAATGTTTTTGCTGTATCTATTTTTTTGGGATCCGGGCTGAATGTTAGATATGTGCCTTCAGCTGCCTTAGCGCCTGCAATCTCTATGAACTTAGGATCTATTGTTCCGTCACCGCTCATGAAAGGCGCCTGAATATTCAATTCTTTAGCCTGCTTTACGAGGAGTCCTGCCTCAGGGTATATGCCGCCAAAGTAGATTAGTTCAGGTTTCTTTTCTTTTATTGAGGTAAGAACTGTCTTGAAGTCTTTATCTCCCTGTATGATGCCGCCATAGTAGACAACATCAACATTCTTCTCAACAAACTTTTTGAACTCGTTAGCAAGTCCCTGCCCGTATGTTGTCTTGTCATGGATTATCGCTATTTTTTTAAGTTTTAGTTTGTTTATCACGAATTCAGCTCCCACTTTGCCCTGCTGATCATCCCTTCCGCATACCCTGAAGACACCCCTGTATCCTTTCTCTGTTAACTGTGGATTTGTTGAACCCGGAGAAAGCATCGGAATGCCTCCACGGTTATAGACATCGGACGCAGGGATTGAACAACTGGAATTAAAATGACCGATTACTCCAACTGCACCTGCATTCACCAGTTTGTTCGCAAGCGAGACTGCCTGTTTTGGGTCATGCTGGTCATCCTCGATGAGAATGGCAATTTTTTTACCGAGCACACCGCCGCTTGAATTCCACTCCTCGACTGCGAGTGTGACGCCGTTTTTAAAATCAGTCCCCATCTTTGCCTGATCTCCTGTCATTGGTCCGGCAACACCAATCCTGATTACATCCTCTTTTTTCTGACAGCCTGAAAATATCAATCCAAGAATAGCTAATGCAAGCAAAGGCATAAAAAACTTTCTCATTGTTCCCCCTCTTTATGATTTTTTACAGTAAAATCCTATAAATTAACTCGATAATTTCCTTGTGTCATTCCCACGAAGGTGGGAATCCAGCAAAACATACTGCCGGATTCCTGTTTTCACAGAAATGACGAAACAAAACTCATGTGATTTTTATGTTTGATACCCTGCGGTTTTGCCGTAAGGTTTTTCATTCCGGGACCTCGGGCTATATTTTACAATATTTAAATGACAGATAAAACTACAAAACATAGGCGACCTGTCCCAGCCCTTCCACAATATCCCCTATGATGATTTTAATAAGACACATCACTCCAAGGATGATGGGATAGTTGAGGATGAGGTCTTTTAAAATCCTCATCTTATAGAGAAAAATATGTATGCAATCAAACTTCGCACAGAGCATTTTGATGAGGATCTGTCAAAGGAGATAGCCCGCATTGCTAATATCTCAAGAAAACTCGGGCTTAAGCTCAGGGCGGAGAACAGAGATACGACAAGAGATGAGGCTTATGTTCAGCTCGGTCACAGCGCATCATTATTAAGATCTGTACTGAGGCGCCTCGGCAAAATCAATTAGCAGTGCTATGCCTCTGATAGTTGACTCCCTCAAGGAATGCGAAATATATTCAATGCCAATAGGTATGACAGGTGGGAAGCAAAACCTGTTTGGATTTATCAGTAAGACTTTTTTTTCACGCATGGATTGAGGGCAAAAGAAGTTTTAGCAGTTCCTTGAGTTTTCTTTGAGCCAGGATGGAATCCTGAAACCCTTTTGCTTCAATTTCTGGATTATTTTCGCTCTCATGGAGCGATTTGCCCCTCCTCATAAGAGTTTACTATAACCCATTCTCAGTACTATAGTCGCATAAATATAGACACATATCAGGATGAATATGACAAGAAGCAAAGCCTTCATGCTTATACTATATCATAGATGTATGACAGAAGGAAAAACCTGGATTGCAGAAGACGACAGACTTAGACGCCGAGTATTTTTTTTACCTTTTCCGCCAGTTTTATAGGGGTGGTGGTCATCTTGACGAGATAGTCTTTTGCACCGAGCGCCACTGCCTTTTCGAAGTCTGAAGGTGTGCTCCTCGCGGAAAGGATCATAACAGGCGTTTTTGCAAGCACAGGATTTATCTTCATAAGCTGAAGTATCTTGAAACCGTCAATGCCTTCCATCCATAGATCAATTATAACCAGATCAAAGTGTATTTCCTGGAGCTTTTTCAGGGCTTCTGTGCCGTTTGCTGCTTCTACTGCATCGAATCCCTCGCCAAGAAGTCTGTTCCTGTATATGGATCTCGATTGATGATTCTCATCAACAATCAGGATTCTTTTTACGTTCGATTCTTCTGATATCACATCAGGCTGGCATTCAAGGAATTGCTTTATGCACATGAAATGGTCTTGGGAGATTTTGTGAAATCTCACCCCTATTCCTATTCCGGGCTTCGTATGCTGGACAATGCCTTTTGCAGTGATCTTTTCACTGTTTATGGTAAAGCTAAGGTCAAGTAAGACGTGAGGGATGAATTCTGCCTGTGTGTAGATGTATATGCCGCCTTCGCTTAGATTCAGCATATATCCTTTAATGACATTATTGATTATGATCTCTTTCTTAAGGAGAACCCTGCGCTTCTTGCGCCCTTTCTTCATAAATGAATTTTATACAATATAAAATGACTTTGTAAAGCATTTTCGGTGGGGATTTTCATTGCCTGTTTCTTGTCATTTTCAGGAAGCATGCAATATTATCGCAGATGTCTCCTTTCAGTATTGCAGAGGCAATTGCCACAGCATCAGCGCCTGAATCAAGCACAGATATTATATTTCCTCTGTTAATGCCGCCGATGGCAACAACAGGGATTTTTACGCTCCTCTTAATCTCTTTCAACATCGCTATGCCTTTTGGTTCACCTGTATCTTTGGTGCCTGTCTTAAATATTGGTCCGAAGCCGATATAATCAGCGCCGCCTGTTTCAGCTTCTGCGGCCTGCTCAATGGTGTGAGTAGATATGCCTATGATCTTTTCTTTGCCAAGGATCTTCCGCGCTTCTTTCAATGGCATATCTTCCTGCCCGAGGTGAACTCCGTCTGCGTTTACTGCAATTGCGATGTCTGTATGGTCATTAACTATGAATACGGCATTGAATTTTTCTGCCATTTTTTTTAGTCTCAATGCCTCTTCATATGTCTTTCTGCGGGAATTATTCTTCTCTCTGTACTGAAGCCACCTGACGCCTGCTCTGAGGGCAATATCTGCCATCTCCTTTGAGGTTAGGTCACAGGCTTTCCTGTCAGTAATAAAACAGAGTCCGCCGAGATACATATTAATTACGAGATTTCTATCCTGTTGCGCCCGTTCTTCTTTGCTTCATAGAGCGCAACATCTGCTGCATGGATCAGCTTCTCTTCGGTGTCTATGGAGGGATCAGGTATGCCTGCAATTCCTATGCTCACAGTAATCTGTTCATCAGTAATGCCGGTGAATTTATGCTCTGATATTGCTGTGAGAATCCTTGAAGCGGGCTGCAAGGCATCATCTTTTTTAATCTGCGAAAAAAGGACGATGAATTCCTCGCCTCCCCATCTCGCCACGGTATCTATCTCTCTTGCATTATTTGTTATTATATGAGCTATTTCTTTCAGTGTAATATCACCTGCGCGGTGACCATACATGTCATTTATCCTTTTAAAATGGTCTATGTCTATCATCAGGCATGTCAGATAATTTTTATAACGCGCAGTCTTATTGAATTCTTTTTTCAGGATTGTCTCGAAAAGCCTTCGGTTATGAATCCCTGTAAGCTGGTCTGTGATTGCCATTAGCTCGACCTGTTTTAGGAGTTCTTCTAACTGGCGATTTTTCTCTTTTAACTCATCCTGAAGCGCCTTTGTCCTTAAACATGCATATATCCTTGCATTGAGTTCGATCTCATTAAATGGTTTCTGAAGGTAATCGTCAGCACCTGCCTCTAAGCCTGCAACTTTATCTGTAACAGCTCCTTTGACAGTGAGCATGATTATTGGTATGCCTTTTGTATCTGCGCTCATCTTTAACCAGCGGCATACCTCATTGCCGCTTATATCAGGAAGGACAAGGTCGAGCAGTATGATATCCACAGGCTGGGTTTTGGCAATCTTGATGGCAGACTTGCCGTCTTCTGTCCAGACAACCTCGTATCCCCTGCTTTCCAGAAACTTTGTTACAAGCTCTGCCTGTGGCTTGCTGTCTTCAACAAGGAGGATCCGCGCCTTTGCCATATGTGGTGTAGTATAGCATTTCTTAGTTGTAAATTTGATTATGTTTATAATGACGCGCTATTATAAGTTATTGAGAAATATGGATAAGCGTTTATACCTTCTTGTCTTGCTTATTGCTGCTGTAACAGCAATCACACTAACAAGCACATATCTTTTCTACAGAACCGCCCTAACAGCATCAGAGACATTTTTATCATCACACGCTACAGCCCTTAGCGCTACACTTGAGGCAGCATTAAAGAGATACGGACTCAGGACAAGAATATTTAAGGGAACAGCAAGAACTCCCTGTGCTCTTGGCACAGGGTTCTTAACAAAATCTTCATCCTTGAAAAATAGCTATGAATCCTGATACCTTAGTTCATGCCTGAAAAGGACAGCATAAAGCAAAGACCTATAACAGACCTTACCTTTTTTACTAACGAACCAGAGCATTCCCTTTTAGACAGATTTAAAGTAACCATCGAGCACAATACCCGCTTCTTTGATGTGCTTGTTGGTTTTTTCAGGACAAGCGGATTTTTCAACCTCTATAAGTCCCTTGAGAAAACAGAGAAAGTTAGAATCCTTGTTGGTATAAGCCTCAACAGACAAGCATACGAATTAATGAAAAAAGCAAATCCCCCCTCGCCCCCCTTTAGCAAAGGGGGGATGGGGGGATTTTTCCACTTATCCCACAGTGAGGCAAAAGATGATTTTAAAGAAAATGTAATCTCTGAAATGGAGAACTCTTCTGATAAACCAGAAGTTCAGGAAGGTGTCGAGAAGTTCATTGAATGGATTAAATCCGGCAAGCTGGAGATCAAGGTATATCCACATACCTCTATCCATGCAAAGGTCTATATAATGACCTTTGGCGAGGGGGATAGGGATGTCGGAAGAGTTATCACAGGTTCAAGCAACTTTACCGAAGCTGGTTTTATAGATAATCTCGAATTTAACGTAGAGCTTAAAAATAGGGCGGATTATGATTTTGCCATCAAGAAATTCAATGAACTCTGGAATAAGTCAGTTCCTGTGTCAGAGGATTATATAGAAACAATTAATACCAAGACCTGGCTCAACAACAGTATCACACCATATGAACTTTATCTGAAATTCCTCTATGAATATTTCGGTGAAAAGATTAGCAGGACGACTGAAGATATATCTTCCACATACTTGCCTGAGAACTTTGTTGAATATCAGTATCAGAAAGAAGCAGTTGTTGATGCTAAATCAAAGCTTGAAGAATACGGCGGAGTGTTTCTTGCTGATGTCGTAGGCTTGGGCAAGACTTATATCTCAGCGCTCCTTGCTCAGCAGCTAAGCGGCAAACATCTTGTGATTGCCCCTCCTGCACTTCTTGATGAGCAAAACCCCGGCTCATGGAGAAATGTATTTAATGATTTTGGCGTCAGAGGGACATACTATAGATCTATAGGCAAACTGGATGACATTATCAAAGAAGGAACGGACAGATATACTAATGTCTTTATTGATGAGGCTCACCGATTCCGTACAGAGACAAATATCAGCTATGAAATGCTTGCACAGATATGCAGAGGGAAAAGGGTGATTCTGGTTTCAGCCACGCCCCTTAACAATACGCCTAAGGACATCTTAAGCCAATTGAAACTGTTCCAGAAAGCCCGTAATTGCACCTTGCCTAATCCAAAAGTCCGTGACCTTGAGAAGTTCTTTAACCGTCTTTATGAAAGACTTAAAAATCTTGACAGACTTGAAGACTATGATGAATTTATTAAAGTAACCAAAGAGAATGCAAAAGAGATAAGAGAGAATATTCTTAAATATCTGATGGTAAGGAGAACCAGAAACGAAATTGAAAAATATTTTGAAGACGACCTTAAAAAGCAGGGGTTAAGGTTTCCTGAAGTTGCAGACCCTGTATCTGTTTTTTACGAATTTGACAATGTTCTTGATAAAGTTTTTACAAGCACGATAGAACTGATAACCAAAAGCTTTAAGTATTCAAGATACATGCCGCTCCTTTATTTAAAACCTGGGATTAGAGAACTCACTCAGCCAGAAGAGCTCTCCCAAGAGAATATGGGAAAATTTATGAAGATTCTCCTTGTCAAACGCCTCGAAAGCAGTTTCTTTGCATTCAAAAACACCCTCGGCAGGTTTATAGGCTCGTATGAGGCATTTATCAGGGAGTACGACAAGGGAAGGGTTTTTGTAAGCAAAAAGCACATAAATAAGATTTTTGAGTTTCTGGAAGATAATGATGAAGATGCAATCCAGCGACTAATAGATGAAGATAAGGCAGAGGAATATAAGTCAGGGGACTTTGAGAAAAACTTTAGAGATAAGTTAGAGAATGATTTGAAGATTCTAAAACAAATCAATGATATGTGGGCAGAGATAGACTATGATCCTAAAATCAATAAATTTCTTAATCTGCTTGGGAGCGACAACATTCTTAAAGAAAACAAGCTGATTGTCTTTACTGAATCTAAAGAGACCGCAGACTACGTTGTAGAAAATATAAGCAAGAAATTCGGAAATATTGTGCTTGGGTTCTCAGGGCGCTCTGGTGCCGCTGAAAAAGAAAAGGTTATAGAGAATTTTGATGCCAGAGCACGCAATCCCAGGGATGATTATCGGATTCTAATTACTACAGAAGTTCTTTCAGAAGGTGTCAGCCTTCACCGGTCCAATGTCGTTATAAACTACGATATCCCATGGAATCCAACAAGGGTTATACAGCGTGTAGGCAGAATCAACCGTGTAGATACAAAATTCGAGAAAATCTATGCATACAATTTCTTCCCTACAGTTCAGGCCGAATCCGAAATTGGATTAAAAGCTGCGGCAGAAACCAAGATTAATGCCTTTATTGAAATGCTCGGTGCTGATGCAAAGCTGCTTACTGATGGTGAACCCATTAAATCACACGAAATATTTAACCGCTTAAGCTCAAAGAAATTGCTCACAGGCGAGGATGAGGAAGAGGAAAGCGAACTTAAGTATTTAAAGATTATCCGTGAGATTAGGGACACCAACCCTGATCTTTTTGAAAAGGTAAAACGTTTGCCGAAGAAAGCAAGAACAGCAAGAAGGATTCAAAATGTCATTGTGAGGAGCGAAGCGACGAAGCAATCTCATGGCTCTGTCCTTACATTCTTCCGCAAAGGAAAGCTTCGGAAGATATTCCTTGCTGATAAGAAAAGCATTGAAGAGGTAGACTTTTTCAGGGCAGCAGATATCTTAAGAGCAGAAAAAGACACTCCAAAAGAGTCTTTACCTAAGGACTTTTATGGTTTTCTGGATGCGAATAAAAAAGAGTTCGAGCTGGCAACAGCGGATGAGATAAGGCACTTAACACATCCGGGCAGCAGAAGTTACGAATCAAGACTGTTACAGATTATTAAGGCTATAAAAAATGATAAGAAGTTTACAGAGGATGACGAGGAATATCTTAAAAAACTCCTGAAAGTGTTAGAAGAAGGCTCGCTTCCGAAACAGACTGCAAAAAAGTTAATAAACGCTGCTAATGCTGATAAAATAAAAGATCCGTTAAAGTTATTGGCAATATTCAGAAGCGGTGTGCCGCAGGAGTTTTTCAAAGAACATATCTCTGAATCCGCAGCCGAGACCTCAGGGCCAAGAGAGGTGATTCTCTCAGAATATCTGATATGCTAAAATATGCATAAAGAAGGCTTAATTGAAAGGGGTGAGGAAAATGACAAAGTTAGTTGTCGAAACAAACAATGATTGGACCAAGAAGAAGATAGAGGGCGCTATACATACTGAAACTGATTTACTCAGAAAGGCTGTCCAGAGAATTCAGTCTAAATTGCAGGACTTTGAGAATAAATACGGAAAGTTTGACAGAGATTCCTTTTATGGCAAAGTGGATGACATGGAGCTTATAGAATGGGAAGGCGAACTTGAGACATTGAAAAGATTAAAGGCAAACGTGAAGTCTCTTGAGGAAATAACTTTTGAATATAAGTGATTACATTGCAGAATTAGAAGCTCTCATTAATTCATCCCCAATAGTATCTTCATACAATTTAACCATTGACCGCAAAACAGCAGATATTGCCTTTGTCTCAGGAAAGATTGACTTCAGGGACGGGACAATACTTGATTTCAAAGAGTTTATAGAAGAATCCGAAGGCAGCATAGAGAAATATAAATATGGCTATAATTACCGTAAAGGGTCAGATAGTATTTTCAGATATGACAATGCTCCTGATCCAAAGGCTAAAAACATAAAGACCTTTCCTTATCATAAACATCTTAAAGACGGAACCATCGCAGAATCAAAAGAGATAGAGCTGGCAGTTGTCCTTGCTGAAATAGAAGGCTCTTATTTTTTGGAAGATAATTGAACCCTTATGGAAAAACAGGCAGCAGCAAGACTAATCAAAGACGCCCTCCAGAACCCCTTTGACAGAGAGCGTTTTGTATATTTTATAAAAAATCTCCTTAACAGAATTGATGAATCCAAAGCCTTCCATGCCAGAGGATATGTGCCTGAAATATTTAAAGACCATGTCAAAACATATGAACGCATAGGAACCTACACAGACCCTGAAGATAAAAAAACAGACATTATAATTGTTTATCTCCAAAAAGAAACCGCCCTTGACAAGGCGCGGACAACCCAGCGTAATTTTATAGCCCGATACCTGAAAGACAGGGGCGAAAAAGATGCCGGCCTCATCGCATTTGTATCGCCTGATGAAGAAGACTGGCGGTTTTCTTTTGTGAAAATGGAGTATAGGCTTGCCGAGACCCCGACAGGCAAAATTAAGGCAGAGGAAGAATTCACGCCTGCAAGGCGCTATTCGTATCTTGTCGGGAAGAATGAAAACAGCCATACAGCCCAGAGTCGCATGGTCCCGATTCTGGAGGATGACAAAAACAGTCCCACGCTTGCGAAGCTTGAAGAAGCGTTCAGTATCGAAAAAGTCACAAAAGAATTCTTTGAAAAATACCGCGACCTGTTTATGCGAACAAAAGAGGCATTGGATGAAATCATAAAAGAAAACGAGAAAGTCAAAAACGACTTCTGGCAAAGAAGTGTAAACACTGTTGATTTCTCAAAGAAACTGTTAGGCCAGATTGTATTCCTCTATTTTCTTCAGAAGAAAGGCTGGTTCGGCGTTGCGCGTGATGCAGGCTGGGGAACAGGGCCGAGGAATTTCCTGCGGCTTCTCTTTGAAAAAAAGCTCTCAAATTACCAGAATTTTTTCAATGACATACTCGAACCTCTTTTTTATGAGGCGCTGGCAATAGAACGTCAGGCTGATTTTTACAGCCGGTTTAATTGCAAGATCCCTTTTCTGAACGGAGGACTTTTTGACCCGATAAACAGCTATGACTGGGTGCATACAGATGTGCTTTTGCCTGATGAGCTTTTCTCAAATGATATTAAAACCAAAGAAGGGGACATAGGCATAGGCATTTTAGATGTATTCGACCGTTACAATTTCACTGTCAAAGAAGATGAGCCATTGGAAAAAGAGGTTGCTGTTGATCCGGAAATGCTTGGCAAGGTTTTTGAAAACCTGCTCGAAGTAAAAGACAGGAAATCAAAGGGCACTTACTACACGCCGCGTGAGATTGTCCATTATATGTGTCAGGAAAGTCTTATCAACTATCTCGACAATGTAATCAACACAAGCAAAGAGGTAATCGTTGCGCAAAAAGCAGTCCAGAAAAAACTCATTGGCGAAGACGACCCCGAACAGCTTGGAATCATGGAACAAAAGCAGAAGACAGTAATTCCCAAAGAAGATATTGAATCTTTCATCAGGCACGGCATTTCAGCCATTGAGCATGACAGAAGGGTTGAGGCAAAGGGCCGTGAAACAGAAACCTACAGTTACCGGATGCCGGACACAATCCGCCTGAATGCTCGGCTTTTTGATAATGCGCTTAAGTTTGTCAATATCTGCGACCCTGCGGTTGGGTCAGGAGCTTTTCTTGTGGGAATGATGCATGAGATTATCAGGGCAAGAGAGACCCTTACCACTTACTTCCCCACTTTAGAAAAGGGGGGCAAGGGGGGATTTTCCAAAGAAAGAACCCCTTACAATTTCAAACATCATGCGATACAGGACTGCCTCTATGGCGTGGATATTGATCCCGGAGCGGTGGAGATAGCAAAGCTGCGATTGTGGTTATCCCTGATGGTTGATGAAGAAGATATAAAACATATTAAACCCCTGCCGAATCTGGATTATAAGATTGTCTGCGGAAATTCGCTCCTCGGCATTAATGCGCTTTTTCATCATGCAGAGCTTAAGAAGCTTGAAGAACTAAAGGGCAGATTTTTTGAAGAGACAAATTCAAAGAAAAAATCTCAATTGAAAGATGATATCGGCCATCTTATCGGCGAGATAACGCATGACGATAAACATTTTGATTTCAAGGTTTATTTTAGCGAGGTGTTCAGCCCCTCTCAGTCCCCCCTTGCCAAGGGGGGAAATCAGGGGGGTGGTTTTGACATCGTTATTGCTAATCCACCGTATGTCAGGCATGAGACGATTAAGGACATAAAGCCGCAGCTTTCAAAAGATTTCGGCAGCTTCTATTGCGGCACAGCAGACATTTATACCTATTTCTACAAGAAAGGTATTGATATCCTTAAGCCCAATGGCCATCTTTGTTTTATAGCTCCGAATAAGTTCATGAGGGCAGGATATGGAAAAAATACGAGAAGTTTATTTACCACAGAGACAACGCTCAAGATTGTGATAGATTTTTCCGATCTGCCTATCTTTGATGCAACAACGTATCCTTCAATTATTCTGCTTGAGAAAAGACTGCCTGTCGTGCAGGATAAAGCCATCGCCGCAACTTTTACTGAAATTGCCCAGCTTGAGCGTGTGGAGGAGACCCTTTCTATAATCGGTTTTCCAATGCCGATAGCTTCATTGAAAAACGAAGGCTGGAATCTGGAACAGCCTGATGTCATAGCCTTGATGGAAAAACTGCGCAAGGCTGGCAAGCCGCTTGGAGAATATGTCCATGGGCGATTTTACAGGGGAATATTGACTGGACTTAATGAAGCCTTTGTTATTGACGAAGAGACTCGTAAGAAACTTATTGCCGAAGATCCGAAGAGCAAAGATATTATTAAACCTTGGTTGAGGGGCCGCGATATTAAGAAGTGGAAGGCTGAATGGGCAGGACTTTATATTATTAATATCCAGAGCAGTTCTAACCATCACTGGCCTTGGTCTGATGAGAAGCCTGAATCCAAGGCAAAAAAGATATTCAAAGACACTTTCCCTGCAATTCATGACCATCTGACACAGTGGAAAGATAAATTGCAGAAGAGAGACGATCAGGGGAAATTCTGGTGGGAATTACGATCATGCGCTTATTATGCTGATTTCGAAAGACCAAAAATAATATATCCTGATATTGCCAAAGGCCCTGAATTTACATGGGATGAAAGCAAAGCATTTCTCGGAAATACAGCTTATATTATTCCAACCGAGGAAGTATGGCTGTTGGGACTACTAAATTCACAATTAATCTGGTGGCTATACCTTCATATTAGTTCGACTATTCAGGGAGGTTTTGTTAGGTTTATTGCTCAGTATATGGAACAGCTTCCAATTCCCTTTGCCACTGACAAACAAAAAGCTCCCATTATCACCATCATCGACCAAATCCTCTCCGCCAAACAAAAAGACCCCAATGCCGACACCTCCGCCCTTGAACGCCAGATTAATAAAATGGTCTATGAGCTATACGAATTAACTCCAGAGGAGATTGAGATTGTTGAAAACTCCTAAATGATTTTTGAGGCAAAAAATGAGTAACAGTAATGTAAAAAAATATCTTGAACAGTTAAAGGCCGACGGAAAGCTCGATAGCGAGTTTATTGATGTATTGATAGCTTCTGATATTAACGATGATGACTGGTCTGTTACCGCTACCAAATTATCAGAAGTTATAGATCGAAGATATGCTGAAAATAAGAAAAATAAAACTTAGCGGTTTTCGGGGTATAAAGACTCCCCAAGAACTGTTTTGCGTCAAAGACGGCGAAACAGTGCCAACATCTTTTGTTTTATTCGGCGTTAACAGTTCAGGAAAAACATCTTTCATGGACGGCTTAGAGTGGTTTTTGTCGCCCGAAAACAAAATCCAGTGGCTGAGACGAGAAGATGCGCAAGAGGCGGCTTACCCCCACCAATCCGCACAGCCCGGCGATAGTTATGTTGAGATTGAATTTTTTGAAGATGGCAAAGTAACGAATTTGAGGAAAACATTTGACGACAGTCGAAAAACCAAACCAGTTTTATCCGATAAAGATGAATTCCAGAGAATTTATCAATCGTTTGTTATTAAGCCCTATTTTCGCTATATAGAGATCGTTGAGTTTGTTTTGAACCGAACGGGCGTTGAGAAATACCAGGAACTCGCAAGGTGGATGGGTTTTGAATCTGAACTGAACTTTCAGGAAAGGCTCGCGAAAATTGTCTCACAACTGGAGAAAAAGAAAGAACAGATAGAAACAAGGCGTGATGACACTTTAAGGGCGATGGGGCAACTCACAAGAAACACGGTCGTCGATGATGCCAGTATCATTGCTTATTGTAACAACCTCCTAAAGAGCATCAGTACACCGTCAAACGGAACAAAAATTGCACTTCTAACTCACTGATAGGTAAGCCACTGGTTTGACCAGTGTGACTTGAAAAGGTTTGACCTTGCAGAATTAAGTAAGATAAACCTCCAGAGAGGCTTGACGGAGTCAAAGGCTATCTGGAGGTTTAAATGGACAGTTAT
>JACQXE010000049.1 GCA_016208915.1 Nitrospirota bacterium
ACAAGTCGTATCGCTTCCTTTTTAAACTGCAGATCGTACGTCCTATGCTTTTTGCTCTCTTGCATTTTTACACCTCCCAAGGTTATAAGGTTATATTGTAACCTAACCTTTCGGTGTGTCCGTTAAACCGGGGGAAGTTCAGGATGTCTATAAAAAACATGACTCCCTTTTTGTCTGACTCTTCTGAAGCCCACACGGAGTAACAATTTCTCCATTGTTTGGGCATCAATAAGCTTTAGCCTGCTCAAACTGCTACCTCAACTTGCTGAACCCCTACAAACTCAGGCAATTGTTTTCTTTCCTCAGGCGTCATTTCTTCCAGACATAACTCAACTACTTCTTTGAGATTGTTCTGTAGCTCATCCAGTGTTTCAGCCTGCGTATGGGCACCGGGAATTCCGGGAACAACGGCGACATAGAGTCCTGTTTCCGGATCTTTTTCAATATATCCAACTGTTCTATACATTTACACCTCCTTATAATCTCTGACTAATTATAGCAGATTTTAAAGGTTATGAAGGCGAAACAAAGCCTTTGAGTGTAATTACAAACATTCTTTAATTCTGCCGTTGCAGGCAAAGAGCTTGAGGGATGTACCGTCCTAATTTTAGATGGGCTGTTTTTACCTATGGAAGAAGCTTGTGTTTTGCTTCCGCCTCTCTTAACGAATGTTCCATTTCCATTCGTGCATCTTCGATTGCAGATTCTATAGACTCTCTTTGTTCCTCAAGCATTTTTTCTTGTTCTCTTAGCGAGTCTTCTAACGCTTCTGTTTGTTCTTTGTTTGCTTGCTCAAGTTTTTCTTTTATAGAACAGGTAGGACAAGACCAGCCATTATAAATGGTTCCACACGTATAACATTTAGCCATAATATCCCCTCTTTTTAATTGCTGGCTATGAGCAGATAACTATTTCATGTCCGCAATTATCGCATATATTCCTCAATTAGAGAAATTTACGCAATACGGATATTACAAATATGATTCACCCCTTTTCCCCAAAATTCTATCAATCCCCTATATTCTTGTCAATGAAAATTGTTGTGGAAAAATAGATTCCTCGTTTTACTCAGAATCACAGAATCCGACGTCTGATAGACTATAATATACGTGATATGACTATTCAGTTAAGAAGAATCTCCTATACAGGCATTATTGCTTTTTGGCTCATCACTATGGCTATGCTTTTATCCAGACACTATGGTATAAAGAATTTTGAACTCCCTTCATTAGCAGGCATAATCCCAAAAGAGCTTTATGAAGAGCAGTGGATGGGCGTCTATTACAAAGGTGAAAAGATAGGATATTCAAGCAGAAAGATTGAAAGGCTGGATAGTGGATATAGAATTTCAGAACTTTTAAAGATGAACCTTATTGTTATGGGCACTTCAAAAGAAATTGAAACGATGACCAATGCCTATCTTGATTCCAATTTTATTCTTAAAACATTTGGACTCTCACTTACTTCAGATGCAATCATGAAAATAAAGGGAATGGTGAATGGTAAGAATCTCAATGTGACATTGGAGGCTCTCGGAACAAAATCAGAACAGACAATACTATTAAGAGACAAGCTATCGCTTAATCTCTCGTTGATACCTGAGATTCTCAGGGAGGGGATGAAACCAAATAAAAAATTCACCATGATGGTGATTGACCCTGCAACCTTAAGTCAGGAAGACGTTGCTATTGAGGTTAAGGGAAAAGAACAGATAATGACAGCAGGCAGAAAGCAGGATGCATTTAAGCTGAATGGGTCATTTAAGGGAATTGAGTTTTTTGTATGGCTTACTGAAAAAGGCGAGGTGCTGAGAGAGGAAAGCCCTCTGGGATTCACACTTATCAAAGAGAGTAAGGAAGATGCAATGCAGATCGGCAGGCCGTCTTTAGACCTTATAGCACAGACAGCAGTGCCTTTTAATATGAAACTCCCTCATGATATAAGTTATCTTAAAGTGAAACTTTCAGGTATTGATTTTAAAGGGCTTGATTTGAATGGGGGGAGGCAGAAGCTTAAAGGGGATATGCTTGAAATAAACAAAGAAGATATAAGCTCTCAGCTGTCAGCTCTCAGCTCTATACCACAAACGGAATACCTGAAGGACACTATGTTTATACAATCAAAAAATTCGCAGATTATCTCACTGGCAAAGAAGATTGTGAAAGACGAAAAAGATATACTCAAAAGAGCAAGGCTTATCCACGAATGGGTATTCAGAAATATTGAGAAGACCCCTGCAATAACTATTCCCATGGCAACAGAGGTTCTGATATCAAGGAGAGGCGACTGCAATGAGCATACAACTCTTTATACTGCATTAGGGCGTGCAGCAGGTATACCGACAAGAATTGCGCTCGGACTTGCATATAAAGACGGATTTTTCTATTATCACGCATGGCCTGAAATATTTATTGGGGACTGGATTGCAATAGACCCTACGCTTGGCCAGTTCCCGGCAGATGCTGCGCATATAAGACTCATTACAGGTGATATTGACAGGCAGATACAGATGCTTTCTGTGATTGGGAAGATAAAGATTGAGGGACTGGAGTATAAATAACATAATCCATTATAATCAACTGATGAAGATCATATTTTTAATCTATATTTTTGTTATCACTTTCGGCTACTATCTTCAATTCTTGAATCTGAGGCATCTGAAAAAATACGGCGATATCGTGCCCAAGGAGTTTGAAGGGCATATTGACGCAGGGCTTTTGAAAAAGACGAGGGATTACACTGTTGAACATAATAGGTTTGGATTTATCGAATCCGTATTGGGCAACTTTCTTGTCATGCTTTTTTTCTTTGGAGGTTTTTTGGATATATACAATTCGTGGATCATGTCATCCAATGTGTCTTTTATCGTTTCAGGCATCATATTCTTTCTCGTCCTCAGTTATGCAAAGACAATTCTCTCGCTTCCATTTGATCTTTACAGCACCTTCAAGATAGAGAACAAGTATGGTTTCAATACGATGACAGGAAAGGTATGGATCAGCGATTTTCTTAAGTCTCTTGTCCTTTCAACATTATTAATTACCATAATGATATGTGCTGCCTTATTTCTCATCCAAGCAAGTCCTGATTACTGGTGGTTTTTTGTATGGCTTTTTTTCCTTCTGTTTAGCATTTTCATTATGTATATATCTCCCTATGTTATTGAACCGTTATTTAATAAATTTACCCCAATCGAGAATGAAGAAATGGAAGGCTCGATAAGAGATCTGATGACAAGGGTTGGTATAAAAGTAAGAAGGGTCTTTAAGATTGACGCATCAAAGAGGAGCGCCCATACTAACGCATATTTCACAGGCATTGGGAAGGTTAAGAGAATAGTGCTTTATGACACTCTTTTACAAAAGCTGGAGAAAGACGAGATTCTTTCTGTTCTTGCCCATGAGGCAGGCCACTGGAAGAAAAAGCATTTGCTTAAGCTGCTCGTGATTACAGAGATTCTTTCTTTTGTGGGTATATATATATCATATAGATTAATTAAGACTGAGGTATTAATAAGGATGTTTGGTATTCACACCGATACAATATTTGCGAATATCCTGATCCTGGGATTTATCGGAGGCATAGTATTCTTTCCATTTACCCCATTATTCAGTTATATGGCGAGAAGGCATGAGAAAGAGGCAGACAGATTTGCCTTGGAAGCCACAGGCGATTCGAATCCAATGGCTAGTTCGCTCATAAAACTTTCTAAGGACAACCTTTCTAATCTCCATCCGCATCCGGTTTACGCCTCTTTCTATTATTCTCATCCGCCTGTGGTGCAGAGGATAAGGGAGATAAGGGGTAAAGGTTAAAAAGGCTCTGCTATTTATTCGCTTGCCAAAAAGGCTTGCGATAAGCGATTATATGAAACATTAACAGTAAAAATATAAAAAGACGGGATGGCTTTTTGAATAGGGATATTCACTTACGAACATCTCGCCTTTAGTTTTTAAGGAGTAATTTTGTTAGAATCAACATCACCGTTGCCATATCTTATTATCAAGGGGAAGAGGATAAGTCTGCCTATTATCCAGGGCGGCATGGGTGTTGGTGTTTCACTCTCACCCCTTGCGAGGGCAGTTGCTCAGGAGGGTGGCATTGGAATTATCTCAAGCGCTGCACTTGACAGGCTCTTATCAAAGCGCAATAACAGAAAAATGTCTGTGTACGAGGCTGCCTATGAAGAAATCTCATTGGCAAAGGCCTCCGGCGGTTATGCCGGTATAAATATAATGTGCGCTCTCGTCAAGGATTATGAAGATTCTGTTAAAGGAGCGCTTGATGCCGGAGCTGATTTTATTATTTCAGGAGCAGGACTCCCTTTAGGTCTCCCTGCTATCCAGCCTCCAAAAGACACTGCCTTGATACCAATAGTTTCATCTGCAAGGGCGCTTGAGCTGATATGCAAAAAATGGGAAAGGCTCGGTTACAGGCCTGATGCTGTTGTGCTCGAAGGACCGCTTGCAGGCGGGCATCTTGGATTCAAGATGGAACAGATAGAGATAGAATCAAACAAGCTCGAAAACCTTTTGCCTTCTGTTAAGGATATGGCAATGAAATATGGCGATTTTCCTGTGGTTGTTGCAGGCGGGATTTATACGCATGATGACATTGTAAGGTTTCTAACGATGGGAGCAGATGGCGTTCAGATGGGAACAAGGTTTCTTGCAACAGAGGAAAGCAGCGCATCACCTGAATACAAACAGGCTGTTTTAAATACAAAGAAGGAAGATATTGTCATTGCTCATAACCCTGGCTCACCATGCGGTCTGCCCTTCAGGGTAATAAAGCAGGCTCCGATGTATGAGTCTTCTCTAAAAAGGCTAAGGTCTCCGAAGTGCGATAAGGGATACGTGCTTCTTAAGGATGAAAAGGGCCAGTTTACCCGTTGCCCTGCAAAAGAGAGCAACGAGAACTATTTCTGTATCTGTAACGGTCTTTTGAGTTCTGCAGGTTATAACCACGATGAGGAAGAACCTTTATTCACAGTAGGCAGCAATGCCTTCAGGGTTGATAAAATAGTCTCTGTCAAGAAGCTTATGGACGAACTCGCCGGCAGGGTTATTTTACAGACAGCCTGAAAGTCCGCTTTATTTTCAGTTTGTTCAACAGCATAGCCCACTTAATTCATAAGTTCATAGGCAGGATATAGCACCTTCGCTCATTCTCGGTCGCCAAGGCGACCTCCGAGGTTTTGCCCGCTTTATTTTCTAAGTGTTTAGGGATTGAATTGCGTGCAAAAAAGCCGCTCAAATACCATACCCTGCATTATGACTGAAAATATGGTGTTATTACTTTTAAAACCCAAGTTTTTATCATTAAAGAACTCAATCAGCGCTAAGGTTGTAATTAGAAGGCTTCCTTTTATTGCGATAGGAATAGGATTCTGGATCCTGTTTTATATTGGAACATATAAGGTTCTCTCATATATAAGAGAAATCGATTTTTTTGGTGAGATGCTCTCAAGAAAGCTTTTCTCGATGACATTCTTCAGTCTTTTCGGATTCTTAATCTTAAGTAACATAATTACTGCAATCTCTTCTTTCTACCTCTCAAAGGATATCCCGTTTCTTCTCTCAAAGCCTGTAGAGATCAGGGATATTATGAGATTGAAAACACCTGAATCTTTCATGAACTCATCCTGGATGGTCCTGTTGTTTATACCGCCTGTATTTATAGCATACGGTGTGAGCTATACTGCACCGGCAGGTTATTATTTGTTGGTGTTTGGATGTTTCCTCCTATTCAGCCTTATCACTGCAGGCATTGGTATCCCAATAGCCCATATTCTTACAAGGCTTTTCCCTGCCAAAAGCGCAAGGAATGTGCTCCTTGGAATGGGCATGTTTATGCTCTATTTTGTGATAAAAGGTCTTATACCTCAGGACATAAGCACACCAGAAGGTTTTATAAATTCCATAATGTTATTCAGGACTGAGTCGCCACTTCTGCCAAGTTATTGGATTACTGAAGCGGTTTCACCAATGCTGAGGGGGAGGAGTGCAGATATTTTTTATGTATTAGTGCTTTTGAATAACAGTGTGTTCTTTCTTCTTCTCTCTGAAATCATAGGATTACGATTTTACAGGACGAATATCGAGAGGCTTCAGCCATCAGGCCAGAGAATCAGCAGGGGATTTTTTGAAAGATATTATCCTCAAAAAAATACCACCATTTTTTATAAGGATATAAAGATATTCTTCCGCGACACAGGTCAGTGGTCTCAGGTATTTATCATAGTAGCGCTCATTATGGTTTATATCTATAATTTCAAGTCTATTCCTGTCAACGCACTTTCCGAATTCCCTTTCATAAGAGAGCTTATGATTCTCGTTAATCTGGTTATGTCGGGGCTTGTTCTATCTGCGGTTGCCGCAAGGTTTATTTACACATCCGTAAGCCTTGAGGGAGAGGCATTCTGGCTTATAAGGACATCACCAATAGATATAAAAAGATTTTTATGGTCAAAGTTTTTTTATGGGTGCATTCCTGTGACTCTCTTGATGCTGCTTCTTGTTTTCCTGACGAATCTTGCTATAAATGTTGATGGAATTTTGATGTGTGTATCTTTGGTGACAGTTTTGATGCTTAGTATCTCTGTAAGCGGGTTGGGGACAGGCTTTGGTGCTATCTATCCAAAGTTCAAATATGAAAACATCGCCTCTGTCTCTATGAGTCTTGGAGGCATGACATTTATGCTCATTGCCTTCAGCATTGTGATTATTACATTATCGCTTGAGGCGTGGATTTTTTATGTCTATAAGCTAAAGGGAGTAATGGATTTTTCAGGGAAGATTCAGATTGCCTTATGTCTTGTGCTAATATTGCTTGTCAACGCAGTTGCCTTTTATCTGCCGATCAGGGTTGGGGAAAAGAAGATAGATGGTATACAGGATAAATAAGTCTTAGTTTACAGTTCTATTTTCAAGTATTCTTTTCCTTCTGCCTGCAATGAGCGGTTAACGTCTGCGGCGGAAAAGAAGCCCTTAAGGTTTGGGCATAAGTCTTTTGCAACGTGTTAAACGACATCACCCCCTGCTTTATAAACTAACAACTTCAACTTCCAATTTTTGTTTAACTTTATGCGTGGATTCAAGAAGACTGTCTATCCCATCAAGTACTTTTGCGTGAAAATATCTCTCACCGCATTCAGAGCAAACTTCAGCCTCAACATTCTCAACTATATACAACCTCCGATGAAGCCAATGTTGTCTTTTGACTTTCTTTTTTGCTGTTTGTCCTCCGCAAAATTCACAAATCATAATTTCCTCCTATAAAGCATAGGCCGTTATTACAATAAGATTGCCATGCTCTTTAAATCTGCATACAACATGAATAATTCTATCATCTCTTGCACTGCCTTCAATTCTATATCTCGTTCCACGTTTGTCTTCTGTTAGTTTCTTCTCTATTCGTCCTTTAAGTATAGCATTTTCAATATCTACTCTTTCCAACTCGTCATCCAGCATTTCTTCTTCTGCATGATCGGAAAGGTAATAGTCTTTATCTATAACCTTTTGTCTAATTATTTGTAATGTCTTCATTCAACTTATTCTCAGGGGGCGATGTTGTTTAACGTGCTTGGCTAAAAGAAGTGCGTAGCATTTGGACATTAATCTTTTAGCCTGTTGTTAGATGAAATTGCCGCCCAACAGCACGTTTGCAGAAGAATTGTACATCTACTCTTTTAGGGCCTTGATAGCCTTTAAGTCCTCTTCGGTCATTTCTGTTTTCTTTTTTAAAGTCCAACCGCCAACCCACTTTTTGATTATTTCTAACATTGCAGCCCTTTCAGAATCAGTCTTTCCAAGATATTGGTGCATGTTACCAGACTTGCCATCTTTTGTGTTCTTCCCATCATCAAGCCTCCTCATTAAAGCACCTGCATCTTTTCCATCTACAAATATCATCAGGTTTTCGTAAGTGTCCATCCTTGGTCCTTTCATCTTTTTCTTGAACCCTTCCTTATCCTTTTTAAACTCATCGATTGTTGGAGAATCGCTGCCATGACATGACAGACACTTTTCAGACATTATCTGTTTAACATTTTTCTCGTATGTTACTGCACTTTTTTCGGCAGCAACTGAATACCCCACAACAACAATTAGTGAGAGGAATAAAAATACACTCACATTTGCAATTACTTTTAACATTCTTGCTCCTCCTTTCATTTAATCAAATTTTTTGGGCGGCAATTTCATCTAACTACTTCATAGACGAACTATGTCGCTTTTTGTCCCGATTTGGGATGATAGACGACATATTGCGGATATGCTGACTCTGGCAGATATCCGATTTTCCCCTTTCTGCTGACAATAAAAGTCACTTATCACCTTCCTTTGAAACGCTTAAGCTGTCTAACGGGCTCCGTATTTTTCCAAGACTCTTTGTGCTTACATGTGTATAAATTTCAGTTGTCTTGCTGTGTGCATGACCAAGCAACTCCTGTATGTAGCGCAAATCCACACCGTTTTCAAGCAGATGTGTCGCAAAGCTGTGGCGTAATGTATGCACTGAGATGTCTTTCTTAGTGTTTGTCTGTGTACATGCATGTTCAAGAATGTGTTGAACGGTTCTGGTCGAAATGTACCTATCCCTCCGTGCTCCTTCAAACAGCCATTTTTGTGGCTTGTACTCACGCCAGTATTTTCTGAGGACATTAAGGGCTGTCTCTGACAGAATCGTATATCTATCCTTTCTCCCCTTTGCACCTTTGACATGAATCAACATTCTTTTACTGTCAATGTCTTCAGCTTTCATTTTTACAACCTCTCCAACCCTCAAGCCAGCAGAATAGATAAGCATAAGTATTGCCCTGTGTTTTATATTATCTACCGCTGAGAGAATTTTCGCAACTTCTTCTTTGCTTAAAACTACAGGAAGTTTCTTGTCTTTGCGTGGTCTTTTGACTTCATAGACAAATTTTCTCTTAAGCATGCTGCCGTAGTAAAATTTCAAAGCGTTTATCGCCTGATTTAATGTGGCTGTTGCTGATTGTTTTTCTTCTGCGAGGTATAGGAGATAATCTTTTAGGTCGTTATCATTGACTTCTGACGGCTGCTTTTTAACAAAGTCGAGGAAATCTCTATTGTAATAAAGATAGCCTTTGACAGTCCGATAGCTGTATTTTTGTGAGAGGAGTTCACGGCGGAGGTCTTCGAAACTGTGATGAGATTGCGTCGGCATTTTGTGCCTCGCAATGACAGAAGTAGAGAGTCGTGTTTGCAGGGCAGGGTCTATATGGATTTCTTCGCCCTTGAAAACCTCTAAGATTTTCTCTAATGTCCCATTTGTATTCGGAAAGCTCCAGTGTTTTTCTTTTGGATGCCATTTGTGGCCGAAGATGGTTTTTATCTTCTGGACAAGGGTAGGGTTATATCGGAATCTAACAATTATCCTTTCAGAGTTGTCTTTGTTTAAAGTTACCCTGGTTCCATAGGAAACTATAGCCAGTTCACCTTATATTTTTCAAGTTCTCAAATTCCCTTTTAAAATGCTCCATTGTATTATCATCATAAACACAGAACTCAACGACTTCCAGAGAGGTTTTCTGTGTTTTCAGAAAATTTGCTGACTCAGTAACCAATATCTTTGCACACCTGTCTTTTGGAAAGCCAAATATCCCTGAGCTTATTGCAGGCATAGAAATGCTTTTCAGTCCTTTTCCTGTTGCGAGCTTCAGGGTGTTTATCACTGCATTCTTCAGCTTATTATCCTCGTTTCCCTCTCCCATTTGCGGGCCAACTGTATGAATCACAAATTTAGCCGTAAGTTTGCCAGCGCTTGTTATCACTGCTGTTCCAACAGGAGTGTAGCCAATCTTATCACTTTCATCCTGAATAGTTTTGCCGCCTTTTCTTACAATAGCTCCGGCAACGCCGCCTCCATGTTGAAGATGTGAATTTGCTGCATTCACGATTGCATCAACATCTCTGTCAGTAATGTCACCCTTAACAATGCGTAATGTTTTATTTGATATTTTATGTTCGGTTATTAGTTTCATTGAAGTGCCTCCTTGTAATCCGTCATTCCCGCTTGTCCGCCTCGGGCGGATTCGCCGAGAAGAATCGGGGATCGCGGAAATCCATTAGGTTTTTTCTGTTATTCCCGCTTGTCGGGAATCCTTCCCTGAAGAGGGATTGCGGACAAGCCGCAATGACAAACAGGGTTGCCTTACTAACAACCGTATTAGTATATAAAAGTTTGTGGTATAATTTTACCATGCTTAAAAAGATAATTTTCTTTTTCGTGGTTTCTTGTCTTTTCATATCTGTACCCGCTTTTTCCAATGTGCAAAAAAAAGAAGTTATTGTTATTACTATCAACGGGGTAATTAATCCTGCCTCTGCCGAATATATCAGCAAGAGTATTAAAAGAGCAAACGAACAGAAAAAAGAGGCTGTTGTAATAGAGCTTGATACCCCCGGCGGGCTTGATACGTCTATGAGAGAAATAGTCAAGAACATTATCGGGAGCGAAGTGCCGGTAATAGTGTATGTCTCTCCGAGCGGGGCGAGGGCTGCGTCAGCAGGCACATTCATAACACTTTCTGCGCATGTCGCTGCTATGGCTCCAGGCACTAACATAGGCGCAGCGCATCCTGTTGCTGTTGGCGAAAAGATGGACAAGACAATGGCTGAAAAGGCAACAAATGATTCGGCTGCATATATAAAATCTCTTGCAGAAAAATCAGGAAGAAATGCCCAATGGGCTGAGAATGCTGTAAGAAAGAGCATATCTGCTACAGAGGCTGAGGCATTAAAGGAGAATGTTATTGACCTTGTCAGCAAGGATCTCAATAAGCTTCTTTTAGATATAGAGGGCAGGAAGGTAAGGACGATAATGGGTGAGAAAATCCTGCGCACAGCAAATGCGCCTGTAAAAAGAGAAGAGATGGGGTTAAGGCATAAGATACTTAATTTCATTAGCGACCCTAATGTGGCTTATATGCTGATGCTTCTCGGGTTTTACGGATTGTTTTTTGAACTGACAAATCCCGGCGCTATATTCCCCGGTGTTATAGGCGGCATCTTTCTTATACTTGCATTTTATGCATTCCAGACGCTTCCCGTAAATTATGCGGGCCTTCTGCTGATTATTCTTGCGATTATACTTTTCATCTTGGAAATCAAGATAATTTCACACGGAGTTCTGACAATCGGCGGTGTTGTAGCAATGGTGATAGGCTCTCTTATGTTGTTTGAATCACCCGGACCTTTTATGAAATTATCCTTTTTTCTAATCCTTCCGTCAGTAATTTTAACAGCGCTGTTTTTTACAATTGTGCTTGGTCTTGCATACAAGACGTATAAGAGAAAACCCGTTACAGGCTCAGAAGGGCTTATCGGATTGAAAGGGATTGCAAGTACAGATATAACAAATGATAGTGGTATGGTATTATTACACGGGGAGATTTGGTCTGCATATTCTGATGAAACCATATCTAAAGGTGAAAAAATAATAGTAGTGTCTGTAACAGGATTAAAGGTAAAGGTTAAAAAAGGGAATTAGGGTCTCGGGAGCAGGGATTAGTAATTTTCTAAACCCCAACTCCCAATCACTAACCACTAAAAAAAGGAGGTTTAAAATGGGAATACCGCCGGCAGTTATGGGTTTTTTGTTTGTAATATTCATGGTCATCTATTTCCTTTCGAGTGCGATAAAGATTTTGAGGGAATATGAGAGGGGTGTTGTATTCAGACTTGGAAGGATTATACCTGTAAAGGGGCCGGGTCTTGTGATCATAATCCCGATAATCGATAAACTCGTAAGGGTGAGCCTCAGGACAGTAACAATGGATGTTCCTCCTCAGGATATAATAACAAGGGATAATATAACTGTTAAAGTCAATGCTGTTATCTATTTCAGGCCTATAGACCCTATAAAGGCAATAACAGAGGTAGAGGATTTTTACTATGCAACCTCACAGATTGCACAGACGAGTCTCAGAAGCATCCTCGGCCAGAGCCAGCTTGACGACCTCCTTGCCAAAAGGGATGAGCTGAATGCCTCACTCCAGAAGGTCATCGATTTCCAGACAGAACCCTGGGGCATAAAGGTCTCGACCGTTGAGGTGAAGAACGTCGACATACCTGTTGAGATGCAGCGCGCCATTGCGCGCCAGGCAGAGGCTGAGCGTGAAAGAAGGGCAAAGGTCATCCATGCAGAGGGAGAATTTCAGGCGTCACAGAAACTTGCAGATGCTGCAAAGATTATTGCAACTGAAAGCGGGGCACTGCAACTTAGATTTCTCCAGACCCTTACAGAGATCGCAACAGAGAAGAACTCAACGATTATCTTCCCTGTTCCCATAGATTTGATTAAACCATTTCTCGATAAGACAGGAAAAACAGGATAGGGTATGGAATATTTGCAACAGATCCATAACCTCAAAGGAGTTTACTGATAGCGCCGATTAAGAACAAAATATGGTTAAGGCTTTTTGTCCTTGTTCTGATTATAGCAGGTTCCACATTTTTTCTATACAAGACAGGGCTTGTTGCTTTCTTTCTTAATAAGGAAAGGATAACTGATTTTCTAAGGTCATTAGGCCCTCTTTCTTTTTTGGGCTTTATAATGCTTCAGGTAGTGCAGGTTCTTGCAGCCCCGATGCCTGGGGAGGTCACTGGTTTTATCGGGGGCTATGTATATGGTATAGTCATCGGCATCATACTATCCACTATCGGACTTACTATTGGTTCATGGATGGCTTTCAGCCTAGCAAGATTTTTTGGGAGGCCATTTGTCGAGAAGTTTATCAAAAAGGAAACCATGGACAAATATGATTACCTGCTTCATCATAAGGGTGCATTTCTTGTATTCTTGCTGTTTCTTACCCCAGGTTTTCCAAAAGATTCCCTCTGTTATATACTCGGCTTGGGACATCTGAGCACAAAGGAGTTTCTTGCAATCAGCACTGTGGGGCGGTTTGTAGGCACTGTTCT
Source organism: Nitrospirota bacterium (assembly GCA_016208915.1). Classification (GTDB taxonomy): domain Bacteria; phylum Nitrospirota; class Thermodesulfovibrionia; order Thermodesulfovibrionales; family UBA1546; genus JACQXE01. Next base: position 12,948 of record JACQXE010000049.1, read on the forward strand.
GCTTACGCTCGGAGGCAGCTATATTTATAATCATCAGTATCGCAGATTTTTTGTTCTTTTTGGGATTGCTATTATAGCTGTTTTTTTGTCAATGATCTACCGGGATAAGATTGAAAGAGTGTTCAAAAAAATGTACCGCCGCATAAAAAAACAAAGATAAGATGACATTATAAGGTTATTATTGGATAACAGGTCTCTCGTATAGTTTTTTCATTTCATCTGTATATGACATGTCATCTTTATATATATAAATGGGTTTTTCTATCTTAATCTCAGCCCTGCCTTCCTTGACTGCCTCCACGAGAACCATCTTTGCCTCTGTCTGAGAATTTGAGTGGACAAACCTTAATCTTTTTGGCTCCATATGTTTTTTTCTCAGGGTATCAAGGAGTTCAACAAGCCGTGAAGGATGATAGATAAGACAAAGTCTGCCTTTTGATTTGAGAAGATAATGTGCGACACTTATTAAGTCTGCGAGATGGATTTTTATTTCGTGCCTTGCAATCGCTTTTTCGTCTATAGCGCTTATAAGCCCTGTCTTGATACGTCTGAACGGAGGATTTGAAACGATAAGGTCAAATGAGTGCAAAAGCGCTGAAGCACTGAAGTCTTCAGTTCCTGAACTTGTGAACTTGTGAACTTCTGAACTAAAACTTAGTGTTTTTATGTCAGTCCGGATCACTCTTACCCTTTCTTCAAGTTTATTTAAGACAATATTTCTCTCTGCGAGCCGGACGAGGCTTTCCTGCAGTTCAACAAGTGCTACTGTTGCAGCATGATACTTTTTTGCAAGTAATAGCCCTATGATGCCGGAACCAGCGCCAAGGTCGGCAATCCTTTCTGCACGTGTAAGATTTACGAATGATTCAAGGAGCAGGGCATCCACGGAAAATCTATACCCCTTTCTGTTCTGATAAAGCTTTATGTCCCGTATGCCATCGAGTGTATGGTCCATTTATTCTATAAGCGCCAATAGTTGGTCTATACTGTCAATAAGGAAATCAGCTTGTGTTAGCGCTTCCCTGCTTCTGTATCCGTAGGTTACAGCCACTGTGATAATCCCAGCGCTTTTGCCTGCCCTTATATCAAGATCACTGTCTCCGACAATAATGGCATTCTCAGGGGATATTCTGAATGCTTCAAGGACTTTTCTGAGAGGAACAGGAGATGGCTTTCTGTCGGATACGCTATCGCTGCCAAGCACAATGTCAAAGAAACGCAGAAGGTCAAGCTGTTTCAGTAGTTTTTTTGAAAGGACTTCTCTTTTATTCGATATTACTGCCTTTTTATATCTCCCAAGCCTTGCGAGTGTCTCTCTTATTTCAGGGTACGGCCTGGTAAAATCAGTTAAATGTTCATCGTAGTATTTTATGAATCTATCAAGGATATCATCTTTTATAGAACTTGTATCATCTCCGATTACTTTTTCGACGAGCCTTGTAATCCCTTCACCTACCAGTTTAAGAGTGTCTCCTGATGTTAGCGGCTTATATCCATAAGGAGCTATGGCATGATTCAGGGCATTAGTTATATCCCTTGTTGAATCAACGAGTGTGCCATCAAGGTCAAATATGATTACTTTAAGTTTTTTAAGCTCTGCCATATGTTTTCCTTATTATTTTAGGCAAGACATTAAATCTTGACAATATTTTAGATATATGGTATCAAATTAGCAGTTAGTTATAAAGAATTTAATGAAAAGGAGGTGACTATAAGTGAAAAAAGTGATAGCTTTAATTCTTTCATTATTGTTGACGGTAGCTTTTGTACTCACAGTCGGATGCAAAAAGGCAGAGGAACCAGCACCGGCTCCAGCTCCGGCACCGGCTACTGAACCAGCACCGGCGCCAACGCCGGCACCAGCACCAGCTCCAGCACCTGGCAAATAGATCGTTTAACCTTTCAGGGGTGAATCCACCCCTGAAAGGTTGTTTTTTATCTTAAGAACTGATAGAATAAAGCGCTTAATTAGATTTTTGTATTTACTAAGAAAGAGTGGGCAAACCCACTCTTTTGTTTTATTGGACAATGAGTCTGAGAGAAGAGAGAATAGAGCAGGAGGTGCGGAAACTGGCAGCATCGGTTGCCGAGTATCAGGATATTGATATTGTAGAAGTTAAGCTGTTTGGTAAAGGCAGGCGGACATTGCTTAGAATAACGATTGACAAAATCGGAGGAGTTGCTCTTGATGAATGCGCGAGGTTTAGCAGAAACCTTGACCCGATGCTTGAGGCTGGAGGGGTGATTGAGGGGGCGTATACCCTCGAGGTTTCGTCGCCGGGGCTTGACAGGCCACTGATTGCACATTCGGATTTCGAGAAAAGCAAAGGAAAGCTTGTAAGAGTGATTGTAAAAGATAAGATAGACAACCAAAATTTTTTTATTGGAAGGATAATAGGGGTGACTGCTGATTCAGTGCATTTGCTGATTGGCAAAGAAGAAAGGGTTATCCCTTTGGTTAATATATCAAAAGCAAGACTGGAGATAGAGATAATATGACAAAAGAACTCTGTCACGCAGTAGAACAGATAAGCAGGGAAAAGGGCATAGATAAAGGTATTCTGCTCACTGCAATAGAAGCAGCCTTGCTTTCTGCAGCGCGAAAGAAATATGGCGGCAGAACAAATGTACATCTTAAGATAGACTCCAAAAACTGCACTATCAGCATCTATGAAACCAAAATAATTGTGGAAAAGGTTTCAGATAAGGATGCTGAAATATCTAAGGCGGATGTGAAAAAGTTTTTTCCTGATAAGGTTGATGCAGAAAGCGTTGACCTGCCTCTGGACCTTCAGGACTTTGGAAGGATAGCCGCTCAGACAGCAAAGCAGGTTATTTTCCAGAAGGTGCGTGAAGCTGAGCGGGATGTGATATACAGCCAGTTTAAAGATAAAGTAGGACAGATTATAAGCGGGCTCATAATGAGAAAGGAAAAGGGCTATTACTATATAAATATAGGCAAGACAGAAGCTGTTCTGCCTCAGAGCAGCACATTGCCGGTTGAAAATCTCAGAAGGGGAGATACCGTAAGGGTATACATAGAGGATGTGAGGATAACCCCTAAAGGTCCTATCATAATCGTATCGAGGGCAACCCCTCAGTTTGTTGCAGAGCTTTTCAAGATGGAGGTGCCTGAGATATACGAAGGGCTTGTTAAGATAAAGGATATAGTCCGTGAACCAGGGGAAAGAACAAAGATTGCAGTGTTCTCTACAGACACATCCATAGACCCGGTTGGCGCCTGTGTGGGCATGAAAGGCACAAGGGTTCAGTCCATTGTGAGGGAGCTGCACGGAGAAAGGATAGACATAATACCGTGGACTGACGACCCACGGATGCTTATTGCACGCGCACTGAGTCCTGCAAGCGTTGAAAGGATAGGCATAAACGAAGACAGTAAGACGGCAATGGTTGTTGTGAACGACCAGCAACTTTCACTGGCTATCGGTAAAAGAGGACAGAATGTAAGGCTCGCTATGAAGCTTACAGGATGGGACATAGACATAATCAGCGACACAGAATACGGCAAGATAAAGATGGAAGAAGCAGACAAGACATTAGAGGATACATTACGCAAGGAAGCACAGAAAAATAAGCCATCTGTTGATGGGTAAAAACCTTTCAGAATTTTCCATACAGTACATTAAGGGCGTCGGGCCTCAAAGGGCAAAACTTCTTAGCAATCTCGGCATTAAAACAGTAGAAGACGCTATCTATTACCTGCCGTATCGTTATGAGGACAGAAGGAATATAAGAAAGATCTGCAACCTCAGATATGGACAGCTCGAGACAGTCACAGGCAAGATAATATCTGCAGATATAATAAAACTTCACAAGAACAATCTCAAAATATTTGAGCTTATAGTATCTGACGGGAGCGGCCTGCTCAAAGGCAAATGGTTTAATCAGCCGTTTATGAAAAGAAACTTCGAGGTAGGACAGGAAGTTATCCTGAGCGGCATTGTAAAGATGAATTCTTATCGGGGATTCGGTTTTGAGATAGACAATCCTGAATATGAGTTCATAGCAGACGACGGAGATGCATTTCTACATACATCAAGGATAGCGCCGATATACAGGACAACCGCAGGTTTAAGCGCCAGACAGCTCAGGACAATAATGTTTAATCTGCTCAATTTCTGTATAGAAGATATATCTGATTCTGTTCCGGAAGAGATACTAAAGAGAAACAGGCTTCCCGGATTAAAAGAAAGCATTCTTAACTCACACTTCCCCGAGGCCGAAACAGATGCGGATATCCTCAACAGGGGGGCAAGCATTTATCAGCAGAGACTTTATTTCGATGAGCTTTTTATGTTTGAGCTCGGACTTTCAGCGCTGAAAAAGGGCAGGGAGATTGAAAATGGGATAACATTCAGTCCGAAAGGACTTCTTGTAAGAAAACTTTTAGATATACTGCCTTTCAGCCTTACCGCAGCTCAGCAGAGGGTATTTGATGAGATATGTCTGAATATGAAAAGACCCTACCAGATGAACAGACTTATACAGGGAGATGTCGGCTGCGGCAAGACCATAGTAGCCCTCATGGCAATGTTGAATGCTGTTGAATGTGGTTATCAGGCTGCGCTTATGGCGCCTACCGAAATACTTGCAGACCAGCATTATATAAACATACATAAAATTATAGAGGAAATGGGGATAAAAATTTTCCTTATTACAGGAAGCACAAAAAAAAGGCCTCTCGATGATATAGCGGCAGGAGGGATTAATATTGTTGTCGGCACCCATACGCTTATTCAGGAAGGGGTGGAATTTAAAAATCTTGGGCTTGTGGTTATAGATGAACAACACAGATTCGGTGTTATGCAGAGGGCGCTTCTAAGGAAAAAGGCAGTAAATCCTGATGTGCTTGTAATGACAGCAACGCCTATTCCAAGAACGCTTGCGATGACCCTTTATGGAGACCTCGATTATTCTGTCATTGATGAACTCCCGCCTGGAAGGAGGCCTGTTGTAACCCGTGTATTCAATTCCGGGCAGAAAAGTTATATCTACAAGTCAATCTCTGATGAGATAAAAAAAGGCAGACAGGTCTATGTGGTATATCCTCTTATAGAGGAGACAGAGAAAACGAATTTAAAATCTGCAATAATAGGCAAGGAAGCGTTTGAGAAGATGTTCCCTGAAATGAAGATAAGCCTTATCCATGGGAGGATGAGCCCTCAGGAGAAAGAAGATGTTATGGCATTATTCAAAAAAGGCGCGATAGATATTCTTGTGAGCACAACTGTGATAGAAGTAGGAGTGGATGTCCCTAATGCATCTATGATGCTTATAGTTCATGCAGAACGGTTTGGGCTTGCACAGCTGCACCAGCTCAGGGGCAGAGTTGGAAGAGGAGGCAGCCAGTCATACTGCTTTCTGCTTGCATACGAGCCCTACGGCGAGGACGCTAAAAAAAGGCTTGATACAATGGCGGAAACCAATGACGGTTTCAGGATCGCAGAGGAAGACCTTAACATAAGAGGTCCCGGAGAATTTTTTGGCACAAGACAGGCAGGAATGCCGGATCTTAAGGTTGCCAATATAATAAGGGATGTGCGGCTGCTTGAGCTTGCAAAAGACGAGGCCTCTGACCTTATAGGCAGCGATTCTGCTCTTAAATCAGTTCCGGACTTGAGAAAAAGGCTTGAGCAGTTCTGGAAGGGGAAAATTGAATTATTTAAAACGAGCTGAAAAATAGTAAATAATGACATGGTTAAAAAGCTAAATACTATTTACTAATTAATGGGAGGAAAGTATGCTGAGAAGGATTAAGAGCAATCTGGATGCAGGCATAGACAAGATAAAATGGGCTTCATCTGTTATATCCGAAAGATTGAAGATTGAAATCTCGGTTATCAGACTTTTGCAGGAAAGAGGAAAAAAGGAAAAGGATAGGGCAGAGAAGATAAATTTTATAGGAGAGCGTGTTTTTGAATTGAGAAATAATCAGGATAAGAATATTTTTAAAGACAAACTGATTACTGACGCTATCAATGAGATCGAAAAGCTTAAGGCAGAGATAGAAGATATAAACAAAAAAGCATCTGAGATAAGCAGGATAGAATAAACATGCAGGATTCTGTTTTATACATAATAGTTTTCATTTTTGGCTTGATAGTCGGCTCTTTTCTAAATGTCTGCATATTCAGGATCCCGAGGGGAAAATCAATAATTATGCCATCATCTCACTGTCCTTCATGTAACACTCCTATAAATATCTATGACAATATTCCTATCCTCAGCTATATAATTCTCGGCAGGAGATGCAGGACATGCGGGGCAAAAATATCAGCAAGGTATCCTGCTGTTGAGGCTGCGAACGCTTTGTTTTATATCGCATTAATCTGGAGGTTTGGGATAGGGTGGCATACTTTTTTTTATTTTATGTTTGCCTCTGCCCTGATAGTCATAACCTTTATAGATATTGATTTCCAGATAATACCTGACACCATAACCCTTCCAGGCATAGTGCTCGGGCTTGCCGCAGGAGCATTTGTATTTCCGGATCCTTTCTTGAGATGGTCTTTGCTTGGGTATAAGGGATCAGTTATAGGAGCAGTGACAGGATTCCTGTCTTTTTATGCGGTTGCTGTCTTAAGCCGCGGAGGAATGGGCGGTGGAGATATTAAGATGATGACAATGGTCGGAGCAATAATGGGATGGAAGTCTGTGCTCTTAACTACTTTTTTAGGAAGTTTCCTCGGTTCTATCTGGGGTATATCTCTCATGATATTTAAGGGAAAGGGAAGGAAAACCAAGATACCGTTCGGGCCTTTTCTTGCTGCAGGAACGATGATAACTCTTTTCTCAGGGCAGGAAATCCTTCATTGGTATCTGAGGATAAGATGATGGGAGAGGCAATATTTATATTTTCAGTGATATTACTCTTAGTAATAAGTATATTTTTCTTTTATCTGATGAAGGTGTTTTCGCGGTATAGAAGAGCTAAAGAACAGCCTGAGAAGGATACCTCGAAGGTAGGATTTGTTGTTGATACCTTTCATGAGCTTGTATCAAAGCTTAAGGAAAAAGAAAGAGAACTGGAGGAATTAAGGAAGATTGCCGAACAGAAGGCTGAGGATATCGAAAGTTATAACAGGAATATTCTGCAGAGCGTTCCAAGCGGGGTTATCAGTTTCGATAAGGAACTGAAGATTCAGAGCATTAATGCATCAGCAGAAAAGATTCTCAGGCTCAGCGCAGAGAATGCAGTTGGAAGGAATTGTGAAGAACTTTTCCGTGAACCGATTTCAGATATTCTCAGAGAAAAAAAAATTTTCGACCGTGGCGAGATCCAATATCAGACATCTGACGGCAAGAGGATATGGCTAGGACTTACCCTTTCCCCGTTACGCGACGGGGAAGGGAGAGAGATAGGACGCATTCTTGTATTTACCGACCTTACTGAACTAAAAACGCTTGAGGCTCAGGCTGAACTCAGAAAGAGGTTATCGAGTCTCGGAGAGATGTCTGCAGGCATAGCGCATGAACTGAGAAATCCTCTTGGTGTTATTGCAGGATATACAAAATTGCTTTTAAAGAAAGTGGATAAGGCCCTGATGCCTACGGTTGATTCGATTACAAAGGAAGTTAAGACCATGGACCGGATTATTTCAGATTTTCTTTCTTTTGCAAGGCCTGTTGATCTGAATAGGTCAAGGATTAATCTTTATGAGCTTATAAACAGCTGTGTATCCAATATAACCGGTAATATAGAGGTCTCAATAAATGTTGATAAATCAGTCTATGTATCAGGCGATGAAGTGCTTTTAAGGCAGGCCTTCATAAATCTCATTCAGAATGCTGTCGAATCAGCGAAGGATGGCGGAAAACTTGGATTTGATCACAGGAATCTCGGAAATTATATAGAGATAACAGTATCAGATACAGGACACGGCATTAATGATGGCATTAAGGACAAAATATTTCTGCCATTTTATACCACAAAGGAAAAAGGCACAGGTCTTGGCCTTGCAATAGTTCATAAAATTATTGTATCTCATGGAGGAGAGATTTCTGTAGAAAGCACGGATGCAGGGACTACTTTTAGATTGAGATTACCGATAGCCGGCACTTGATGTTATTTTTTTAATGGAAGTTTGTATTACTATAATGTAATATGGAACATGGATGATGTAGAAGAGAAAGATTTAGTTTTTATAAACGATATCTTCCTGTCCATGACCAAAACCCTTAAGACATTTAAGGCTTACCTCCCGAATAATCCGATATATCAGAAATTTGCCACAGGACTTCTTGAAAAATTCGATTCTTATTTTGAGGCTCATGATTCCCTTCCTGTTACAGTAGAGCAGTTTTCACTACTTTACGCAGGCAAGGAGGTATTCCACAGCGAGGAGAGGACCGATAATATTGCACTGATGCTTTTTGTAGACGGTATAAGAGAGATATGCTTTTATAAAGGGATAACCCTAAATGAATTGATAAGTTTTGTGGATGTTTTCAAGGTAGTTTCAGAAAGTCAGAATTTTGATGATGATATTGTGACGCTTCTCTGGGAGAGGAATATCGGGCATATCACTTATTCTGTCTCAGAAGGATACATCGAAGAGGAATTATCTGTTGCCGATGAGGTACTGATGGGAGAAGGCGATGATGAAAGAACCCCATTGGGGACTACATATATAGATGCTGTTCTGGTTCCCTCTCAGCTTGATTTTAATGTGGACCCTGTAATTAGCACTGAACTGGAAACTCTGCAGCAGGAAGCTCACAGACTTGAGCGTGATAATCTGCTCTTTGAGGCAACCGAACTGTTTTTAGATCTCATGACCGCTGAAAAAGATATAGAGAGTTTTAGGGGATTTGCGAGAAATATTGAGAAGATAATTGACATTGTGATGGACAGGAATTCTATAGAGAAATCAATGAAAATTCTCGGCAAGCTCAGGATGGCGCTGGAATCTGAGACCACACCTGAACATAAGGAAATAATCAATGCAGTTATTGATAAAGCAGGCGCCGAGGATAAAATTAAAAAACTTTTTGCCGGTGATAAGAACCCGGAGACTATTCAATCGTATTTGCTTTTTCTTAATAAGAATGCGATACCTGTTCTTTTGACCTTTCTTGGAGAGCTTGAAGACAGGAAGATGAGAAAATCTCTATGTAATATCCTATCGATTATAGGAAAACAGGATATAGAGGCATTTGCAAAGGGCATCTATGATGACAGGTGGTACCTCGTCAGGAATACCTTAATGATCCTCGGCATGATAAAAGATACTGCAGCAATAAAATACATAGAGGGGGCGATGAGCCACCCAGAACTCAGGGTAAGAAAAGAGGCGTTAAGGGCGCTGGAGTCTATCGGTTCTGACGAGATAAAGAAGCCGCTGATGACCGCATTGAATGATAGTGATCCGGGTGTAAGGACTGGCGCTTTAAAGATACTCAGAAGATTTAGTGATAAAAAAGTATTTGAGCTTATGAAAGAGAGGGTATTAGCTGGTGATCTAAAAGAGAGGCCTTTTACTGAAAAAAAAGAAATCTTTGAAGCCTTTGCAGAAACAGGAAAAGAGGCGGTATTTCCGATACTCTCTGAGTTTTTCAGAAAAAAGGGATTCTTGAGAAAGACAGAAACTGCCGAACTGAGGGCGTGCGCTGCCTATGGACTGGGGATTTTAGGCACAAAGGAATCTGTTGCGCTCTTAGAAAAGGGAGTGCATGAAAAGGAAGGACTTGTGAGTGATGCATGTAAGAAGGCGCTCAAAAAAGCGAAGGCCGGATGAAGGATAAAAAAACCGATAGCGCATTTAAGGATAGTGTTGCAAAGTATGGAGGTCTGCTGATAAATCAGTTTTCGATACTTGTAAAACTGACGGGTATCCACAGCTCGATAAATGAGGCAATGGTAAATGCCGCAACAAAACTCTTTTCGGTTCTCGAACCGTTTCTCGGCGAAACAGGCGAGCTTACTGTCAGGATGATCGAAGGCTCCTTCTTTATCGAAGACGTGAGAGTAAGGGCGTCCCTATCCGATGTCGATAATTTCGAATTTCTTGCCGGGGAGTTCAAGAAAAGGAAGATTGGACTTCTGACTTTCCGTGCGCCGCTTCAGAGTGACGACCTTATATATCTTGCATATTCCATTAGAGGCGGCGCTGAGGCATCGGAGATACAGTCATTACTCGAAAGCAAACTGACAAAGGGCGTCTCTATCGGAGGCCCTCTCTTTTTTGAAAAAAAAGAATCTCTGGACATGGGAGACGCAAAGGCAGTTGCAACGAAATTATATACTGTAGGCCTTTCCGCTGCTAAAGAGGTTGATGACTCTGCGAGATCGGGAAAACCGATAAATGTAAGAAGGGTCAAAAGAGTTATACATGCAATGGTTGATAATATACTTAAAGATGAGACCCATATTCTCGGATTTACAACACTTAAGAGTTTTGAGAATTATTTATATAATCACATGATAAATACCGCGATTCTTTCAATAGCGATCGGCAAGAGAATCAATCTCGCCAAAAACTTATTGAGCAAGCTGGGAATAGCTGCATTCTTTCACGATATAGGAAAGGCTGAAATCCCCAGCTCGATTTTAAATAAACCTTCTGAATTCAGTAATAGAGAGATGGATCTTATAATGAGGCATCCTGTGGAAGGGGTAAAGATACTGATAAGGGCAAAGGATCTCAGCGATATATCAATTATCTCTATGCTTGTCTCTCTCGAACATCACCTGAACTATGACAGCAGTGGATATCCTGAACTTACAAGGAAGAGAACTCCGAATATTTTTAGCAGGATTATAGGTATAGCCGATTATTACGATAACTTTACCTCAGGCAAGATATACGGACGAATTGCCTATACCCCTGAAAATGTTTTAAAGATGATGCATGAAAAAGGCGGTAAATCCCTTGACCCTGTGCTCGTAAGGATATTTATAAATATGCTTGCGAAGTAAACCCTATTAGAGGAAGTTCTCTAACGGGGTAAATAGACTCCCTTTTCTAATCTACATTTCTCTATATCAGTTTTTTCTCTATCTTTGCCCATGTATCCTTTAGTGTTGCTGTCCTGTTGAATACCGGTTTTCCCTCTATGGAATCAGAGTCAACACAGAAGTATCCCTGTCTTTCGAATTGGTATCTGTTCCCAACAGCTGCATGCCTTAGGCCTGGTTCAACATGGCATGATGTGAGGGTCTCAAGAGATTTTGGATTTATATAGGCCTTGAAATCTTTGCCTTCCTTTCCCTCACTCGGATCAGGCACTGTTAAAAGATGGTCGTAAAGCCTTATCTCTGCCTCGATTGAATTGGGAGCTGAGACCCAATGGAGCGTTGCTTTTACCTTGCGTCTGTCAGGAGAATCTCCGCCTCTTGTTGCCGGATCATAGGTACAGTGCAGCTCGGTTATTTCTCCTGTAGTTCTGTCTTTGATGACATCAACGCATGTAATATAGTATGCATATCGCAGCCTTACTTCACGGCCCGGCGCAAGACGGAAAAAATCCTTTGGCGGGTTTTCCCGGAAATCGTCTTTTTCAACATAAAGAACCCGTGAGAATGGAACCTTTCTTGTGCCCATTAATGGATCCTCAGGATTGTTTATTGCTTCAAGCTCTTCTGCCTGATCTTCGGGATAGTTAATTATAACTACACGTAGAGGGCGCAATACTGCCATTACACGCGGAGCCTTTTTATTCAGGTCTTCCCTGATGCAGTATTCAAGCAGGGACATGTCAACCATGTTCTCCCGTTTTGCGATACCAATTCTCTCGCAGAAATTCCTGATAGCCTTTGGCGTATAGCCTCGTCTTCTCAATCCTGAGATTGTAGGCATTCTCGGATCATCCCATCCTTTCACATGACCTTCCTGAACGAGCTGTATGAGCTTCCTCTTGCTGAGCACAGTATGACTCAGATTGAGACGCGCAAACTCAATCTGCCGGGGATGGTAAACCCCAAGCTTATCGAGGAACCAGTCATAAAGCGGTCTGTGGTCTTCGAATTCGAGAGTGCAGATTGAGTGGGTAATTCCCTCTATCGAATCGGAAATGCAATGGGCGTAATCATATATTGGATATATACACCACTTATTTCCTGTCATGTGATGCCCTGCATGGAGTATGCGGTACATTACAGGGTCGCGCATGTTGATATTTCCTGATTTCATATCAATTTTCGCCCTGAGTGTTCGTAAGCCGTCAGAGAATTCTCCCTTACGCATGCGCTCGAAAAGATCAAGATTCTCTTCAACAGGGCGATTCCGATAAGGGCTGTCTTTCCCGGGCGCTGTAAGTGTTCCCCTATATTCCCTGATCTCATCTGCGGTTAAATCACAAACATATGCCTTGCCTTTTTTAATCAGTTCAACAGCGTATTCGTAGAGCTTCTCAAAATAATCTGAGGCATAATATTCTCTATCCTGCCAGTCAAATCCGAGCCACTTAACGTCCTTCTTGATGGCTTCGACGTATTCTACTTCTTCTTTGGTTGGATTCGTATCATCGAACCTAAGATTGCAGAGCCCTTTGAATTCTTCTGCAATTCCGAAATTAAGGCAGATGGACTTTGCATGGCCTATATGAAGATAGCCATTCGGTTCAGGAGGGAATCTTGTATGAACACGGCTGTCGTATTTCTTGTTCTTCAGGTCTTCCCTGATTATCTCTCTTATAAAATCAACCGGCTTTTCTTTTTCTTCCATATTCATTTTTTAACATAAACTCCTAAGCAATATAAATGAAAGAATATTCTAACACATTTCCGGTGACGGACTGCCATAGAAATTTTCTGACAAGATTCCACACATACTGCGCTTGACCCTAAAATTAACAGATTTATTATTGCATTTAAATTTTGAAATAAGTTAGAATTTGAACTAATGACGGAACGCACGTTTAGACTTATATTAGGATTATCCCTTGTAGTCTTCCTTTTTTTTGATCTTGACACTCTCATATATGTTTACATTGGAGTACTGATTTTTGAGGGCATCACGAATTGGCGTATACCTATATTAATCTCACGTCTCAGATTTGGAGAAAAGTCTCAGGAATTTTTAGCTAAAAACGCTTGCCCTTTTAAATTTGATTTTGAGGCTGAGCGTAGCTTCCGTTTTGTCATTGCTGGCATATTAATAATTACTTTTGTGATATTTCATGAACCAACATGGTTTTTGCCATGGTTATTGGGATTCGGACTTACTATGGCTGGCATTACAGGCATCTGCCCAATTGCGATATCCCTCCGGTGGCTTGGATTTAAATAATGGATGAAGAAAAAACAAAGGTATCTGATTTATCTAATGTATCTGATATAAATGTATCTGATATATCAGATGACTGGATAAAAAACTGGCAAGCCAGTATTGCTGTAAAGATTACCGCTGCTGTTTTATATGCCATAGTAATGTTAGGTTTCGCAATCACTGTCCTGTCTCTGCATGACGTAGAGAAAAATCTTAAAAAAGACTATGCTGCAAACGCTGACCGAATTGCCTATGAATTGGGATTTTTGTTGAACAACTACCCTGGACTCCCACTAATAAAGATTCAAGACAAAGTTTATCCTATTATGGAAGATTTTGACTTAGATGCTATTAATATAACGGCCGGAAATCAAACGATTTCGATTGGCGATCAGCTTCCGAATGCTTATACCTTGGAAAGAGCAGTAAATACGACTGCAAGCGATCAAGCAATCAAAATAAAGATATTTTATCAGCCTTTGCATAACACAGTGCTTCAGCACAGGAACAGGTGGTTAATTATTACAGGGATTGTAACACTGCTTTCCGGTTTTTTCCTTGTCTGGGTCATCAGAATATTTATTTCCAAGCCAATTAGGACATTGGTTGACGCAACAAGAGCTGTTTCAGCAGGAAATATTAATACAAGGTTGACAATTGACAGACACGACGAATTCGGCTATCTTTCAATGTTTTTTAACCAGATGATGGACAAAATCCTGAGCGAATTTACAGTTCGCAAGCAAGCTGAAGATGCATTAAAGGAGAGAGAGACGCGTCTCAAGACAGTGATGGATTCAATACTGACAGGAATTTTGATTATAGACGCCGAAACATTCAAAATTGATTATGTGAATCCTGCGGCAGTGGAGATGATAGGCGCACCGAAGGAAGAAATTATCGGATCAATATGCCGTGAATATATCTGCATAACTGATGGAAAATGTCCTGTGGTTGAATGCGGTGAGACTTTTGACCGAAAAGATTGTATTCTGAAAAAATCAGGCGGCGTAAAACTTCCGATTCTGAAAAGTGTCACTAAAGTAACACTAAACGGCAGGCAGCATATTGTTGAAAGCATCATTGACATCACAGAGCGCAAACGGGCTGAGGAACAGATTAAGTATATGGCTTATTATGATCACCTGACAGAACTGCCAAACCGTCTTCTGTTTACAGACAGACTGTATCATGCCATCTCTCTTGCCGAGCGGCACCATAGGGAATCAGCCATCTTGTTCCTTGATCTTGACAACTTCAAACGTATAAATGATAGCCTTGGTCATCGGATAGGGGATCTCCTTTTGAAGGAAGTTGCCAGAAGACTTGTTGCAAGCGTGCGCAAGAGCGATGCTGTAACCCATAATACAGGAGAGCCTGCAGGCATTACTGTTGCGCGTATCGGAGGTGATGAATTCACGATTCTGCTTACAGAGATAAAAGATCAGACACAGGATATAACAAAAGTCGTTAATCGCCTCTTTGATTCATTATCAAAACCATTTATTATAGATGGCCATGAGATTTTTGTTACTGTAAGTCTTGGCGTTGCTGTTTATCCGTATGACGGAGCTGATACGGATAGCCTTCTTAAGAATGCAGATATCGCTATGTATTATGCCAAAGAACAGGGTAAAAATAACTATCAGTTCTATAGACATCATATGAATTCTGCTGCAATTGAAAGGCTCAAAATGGAGAATGAGCTTCGCAGGGCAGTGGAATGTAAAGAATTTATGCTTCACTATCAGCCTCAGATAGACATACTTACGGGACAACTTGTCGGTATGGAGGCTCTTATAAGATGGCCAAATGCTCAGAAAGGATTCAATTCAACGATTGATATTATTTCAGTGGCTGAAGAGACAGGTCTTATCCTGCCAATCGGCGAATGGTTATTAAACACTGCATGCGCTCAAAACAAAATGTGGCAGTCGGCAGGACTTGCAACTATCCCTATATCGATAAATGTTTCAACCCAGCAGTTCAAGCAGCAAGATTTTATAGAGGTCATAAAGCATGCATTAGCATCATCCGGCCTGGATCCAAGATATCTGATACTGGAGACAACAGAAAGCGCTATCATGCATAATGCTCAACAAGTACGTCCTGTTCTTTATAAATTAAAAGATATGGGTATAAGGCTGTCGATTGAAGATTTTGGAACAGGCTATTCATCATTAAGCTATCTTAAACGTTTTCCCGTACATGCGGTTAAAATTGACCGTTTGTTCATCAAGGATATGAATGTCAACTCTGATGACGCAGCGATAGTAAGAGCAATAACGGCAATGGCACATGGTTTAAATCTAAAGGTAATCGCAGAGGGGGTAGAAACAGAAGAACAGCTTGGTTTTTTATATGAGCAGGGTTGTGATGTGGCACAAGGCTATCTCATTAGTCCTCCATTATCTGCAGATGAGGTTTCAATGCTTTTAGAAAAAGAAAAGGCGGGGTCTGGGATAGGATTAGCTATATGCAAAAAGATAGGAAAACAACACGAAAAAAATCTCAGTTTATAAATTAGGCTCGATTGTCTTAATTGCCCTGTCTAATCTCTTCAGTGTCTTTTCCTTTCCTATTATCTCAAGCACTTCGAATATCCCGGGACTCTCTGTGCCGCCGGTCATGGCAACACGGACAGGCTGGGCGAGTGGGCCGAGCTTGAGGTTGTGTTTCTCCACGATTGACTGAAAGATTTTTTCGAGTTCCGGCGCAGAAAAGTCCGTTAGAGATTCAATATGATTTTTCAGTTCAATCAGTATGTCGCGGGATTTCTCATTCAGAAATTTTGCTTTTGCCTTTTCATCATATTGAACATTTTCTGTTATGTAATACCTTAGAGAATTTGCAAGCTCAATGAGTGTTTTCGCCCGTTCCTGAAGTGTTTTGATCGCCTTGGAGAGCCATTCCATGTCTATAGCCTGACCTTTGTGAATGATATCTGCATTTTCAAGAAAAGGCATCACAAACTCAGCAAGCTCTTTAGGGTCTGATTTGATAATGTACTGGCTGTTCAGCCAGAGGAGCTTTTCGGGATTGAAGACAGCGGATGATTTTCCTACGTTCTCGAAAGAAAAATATTTGATTAGCTCTTCTCTTGTAAATATTTCTTTATCACCATAAGACCATCCGAAACGGACAAGATAATTTATAAGCGCGTCAGGAAGATAACCCATCTCTTTATAAGCCATTACAGATGTTGCGCCATGTCTCTTGCTAAGCCTTGCTTTGTCTGAACCGAGTATCATGGGAAGATGAGCAAATTTAGGGATCTCATACCCCAATGCCTTATAAATATGAATCTGTTTTGGAGTATTATTGAGATGGTCATCGCCTCTTATAACATGGGTTATCTTCATGTCCACATCGTCAACCACAACAGTGAAGTTGTAAGTAGGTGAGCCGTCGGAACGCATTATAATAAGGTCGTCAAGCTGTTCGTTTTCAAAAATTACTTTTCCTCTTATCATGTCATCTACGATGGTCTGTCCTTCCTGCGGCATCTTGAATCTGATAGCTGCTTGAACCCTTGAACCCTCGGACCCTTGAACCCTTTCTTTATTTCTGCATCTGCCATCATATTTTTGAGGTTTACCCTGTGCGAGCGCATCCTTTCTTCTTTGTTCAAGCTCTTCAGGAGAACAGTAACAATAATAGACTTTTCCTTCGCTGACGAGTTTATTAACATAATTTCTGTAGACATCGAACCTGTCCGTCTGCCTGAAAGGTCCCTCATCCCAGTCGAGTTTGAGCCATTTCATCCCTTCGATGATAGCCTCTATGTATTCTTCTGTAGAGCGTGTTCTGTCTGTATCTTCTATCCTGATGATGAACTTGCCGTTGTTGTGCCGTGCATAGAGAAAATTGAAAAGCGCAGTGCGCGCTCCGCCTATATGAAGATGTCCTGTTGGACTTGGCGCAAAACGAACACGAACCATTTTATTAATAACAACCTCCAGATAAATAATTGTTTTTAAATATAACAAATTTTAGAGAATCGTGCATTTTTTTCTCGAGGTCCAGATATCTATTGACTGTCCTATAATATTTAATTATTATTTATCTGAATTAAAAACTCGAATCTCAAAGGGGTTTACCGAGGAGGAGGCCCATGCTTAGATTCCGTTCCCTAACGGCAAAATTTGTCTTCATAGGCAGTATAATGCTTGTCTTCATTGCTGCTTATATTACTGCTACCTATATCTTTACACACTACATGAAAGGTGAGGCGAAGAGGATTAACCTCGCAGGCAGAGAGAGGATGCTGACACTCAGCATGTCATATCAGATAATGGCTTTACTTAACCTCACTCCCTCTACTGAAAAAGAGGTGTTTATAAGAAATGCTGAAAACAGAATGACGGAATATGAAGAGGCGCTATATGGATTGAGGGATGGGAGTGAAAGGCTCGGGCTTGAGCCAATACATGAGCACGATAAAGAATCAATTTCACAAGTAAATACATTGATAGAGCTATGGCAAAAAACCCAGAAGCCAGTCCTTCTTGATATATTAAAGCTTCCTCTTGAGAAGAAAAATGAAGCCTGTGGGATGTGCCATTCAGCCATACGGGATAATCTTCCTAAAATAGAAGCCTTCGTAAAGCTCCTTGAGATGCACTACGGTAAGGAGATAAAGGATTTTGACAAATTCAGAATCTACGCAATGGGGTTCTTCTTTATTGCGGTGGCATTTATAACAATCTATACAAAACAGAACATTGTAACGCCTGTCTCAAAACTCACGAATGCTGCACAGGAGATTGGGAAGGGAAATTTTGATGTCAGAGTTGATGTAAAAGGCAG
Source organism: Nitrospirota bacterium (assembly GCA_016208915.1). Classification (GTDB taxonomy): domain Bacteria; phylum Nitrospirota; class Thermodesulfovibrionia; order Thermodesulfovibrionales; family UBA1546; genus JACQXE01. The sequence continues at coordinate 30,986 of JACQXE010000049.1, forward strand.
GGATGATATTGGAACACTCTCTCAGCATTGCAATCAGATGGCACAAACCCTCGGAATGGTTTTTGAGGAAAAGACAAGGCTTCTAAGAAATCTTAATGCCCTTTATGAATCCACAAATGCTGTCATCTCTGACATAGCTATAGATGCTCTTCTTAATAAGATTGTGGAGAGGGCGCAGATCCTGATAGGCGCGAGATATGTTGCCCTCGGTATTTTAGACCCCTCTGTGTCCGGGAGGTATGAGTATTTCATCACTAAAGGGATTGCGCCTGAACTCCTTGTAGAGATGAAGGAAAAATTTGGCATCCCTGTTGGAAAAGGGCTATTGGGATATCTCACAAAAGAGGGCAAGTCTGTCCGTGTTGATGACATTTCAAAACACCCTGCCTCTGTTGGTTTCCCTGAAGGACATCCAGCGATGAAGACATTCCTCGGTGTGCCTGTTATTTTGCACGATAAGGTTATCGGGAGGTTTTATTTTACAGACAAGCACCCCCATCCACACTCAGCCCTTTTTAGTAAAGAAAATCCCCCTCAATCCCCCTTTTCCAAAGGGGGACTTAATGAATACCCCCCTTTAGAAAAGGGGGGCGAGGGGGGATTTGAAAGAGGGGGGTTTACTCAGGCGGATGAAAACCTTGCAATGTCCTTTGCAAATACGGCTGCGCTGGCCATAAATAATGCGAGAATGGTACAGAAATTGAAGGAATATAGCGAAGAGCTTGAGAAAAAGGTAAAGGAAAGGACGCAGGACTTTGAGATAGCAAAGGATATGGCTGAGGCTGCAAACAGGGCAAAATCAGACTTTCTTGCAAACATGTCTCATGAACTAAGGACGCCGCTGAATTCGATTATCGGGTTTTCCGAGATTTTGAAAGAGGGGATGGCTGGCCCACTCGCAGATAATCAAAATGATTTAATAAATGACATATCCACAAGCGGAACACATCTTCTTTCATTGATAAATGACATCCTCGACCTGTCGAAGGTTGAGGCAGGAAAGATGGAGCTTGAGTTAAGCGAATTTAATCTAAAGGAACTGATTGACGGAAGCCTCGTGATGTTTAAGGAAAAGGCGATGAAACATAATTTAAAGGTTAAAGCAGAGGTTGAGGAAGGAATAAAAACTATCATTGCAGATGAAAGGAAGATAAAGCAGGTATTGTTCAATCTCCTGAGCAATGCATTTAAGTTTACGCCGGATGGGGGATCCGTGCTGGTTACTGCATGGAAAGTTCGGAGTTCAGAGTTGGGAGTTAATAATAACACCCCCCAACCCCCTCTTATGTTAAGAGGGGGCGAGGGGGAGTTAAAGGAAGCAGGAGATGGAGTTCATGATTTTATCCAAATTTCGGTCAGTGACACCGGCATCGGCATCTCTCCCGAAGACCAGAAGAAACTGTTTCAGCCTTTCCAACAGATAGATTCGACTCTATCAAGAAAATATTCCGGCACAGGGCTCGGACTTAATCTTTGCAAGAAATTTGTGGAACTTCATGGAGGAAGGATTTGGGTAGAAAGCGAGGAAGGGAAGGGCAGTAAATTTACATTTGTGATTCCCTCTAAGGGGAAGCCATCTACAGGGAAGATAGTCGATCCTGTAACAAAACTCCTTACATGGGAACATGTACTGACGCATCTCAGCCGGATACTTTCATTCCATAAAAGGACAGGCCAAAGGTTTGGATTGATGCGAATGGAGGTTTTTAGCGACAAACCGGTGGATTATGCAGCCCTTGCAGAAATACTCAAAAAAGCTATTCGCAAGCACGAGGTTCTTGGCCATGGAGAAAGTCATGGATGGTATTATGTAATACTTTTGGAAGTTGACAGGCAGATGGTGGACGATGCTGTAATGAGGATGAAAAAAGTATTGGCTGACAATGGATATTCTGCTAACACCAAGACAGTGATCTATCCTGATGATGGGGAGAATCCCGAAGAGCTGTTGAAGGTATTAGGCGGTTAATAGTGAAGACAGGAGGAGCAAATATGGATTTAGATAAGAAAAGGGCGCTTATCGTGGATGACGATAGTAAGAGCAGGCGTATTTTTGAGATGCATTTAACGTCGCTGGGGTTTGAGACAGTTTTGGCAAATAATGGTGAAGAGGCAATGGAAATGCTTGCAGAAGATTCATATTTTGACCTGATAATAACCGACGTCATGATGCCTTATCTTACCGGTTTCGATTTTGCGAAAAAACTGAAAGAGTATAAAGAGACAAAGGAAATCCCTGTTATCGCGACCAGCGCATTTCATGACTGGAAAAAATCAATAGCCGACCATGAATTAGAAGTGGACGGCTTTATCCCCAAGCCTGTTGAAAAAAATGTGCTTCAGCGTGAAATAGAAAAAGTTTTGGGAAATAGCAGATGATTTACAATAAAAAGACTTGAAACATAGTTGAGACCTGAAAGGAGTCGCTATGGCAAAAAAGATACTCATAGTTGACGACGACGGGAAAAACCTGAAACTCATGAGGATACTGATTCAAAATGCCGGATATGAAACAATTGAGGCAGAAAACGGCGAGGAGGCTGTCAGGCTTGCAAAGGAGCATATCCCTGCCCTGATCTTCATGGACAACCGGATGCCTGTTATGGACGGCATTACAGCAGCAAAGATACTTAAAGCAGAACCATCCACTGCAAAGATCCCCATAATTGCTACTACCGCCTCGGCAATGAAGGGAGACCGTGAAAGAATAATGCTTGAGGCAGGATGTGATGAATATGTGCCTAAACCTATAGATGTGAAATCCTTTATGAATGTAGTCAAAAAATATCTGGAGGGATAGATGATGGAGTCTAAAAAGCCGAAAATATTGATAGTTGACGATGAAGAAAAGAATCTCAAACTAATGGGTATGATACTGCAAAGCTACGGCTATGATTTTCAAACAGCAAGCAACGGCCTTGAGGCATTGGAGAAGACTAAAGAATATTCTCCTGATTTAATTTTCCTTGATATCATGATGCCTGAGATGGACGGATATGAGACATGCAGAAGACTCAGGGAAGACCCTGCCGGTAAATTCATACCAATTGTGATGGTCACAGCGCTTGGGGATCAGGAATCAAGAAACAGAGGTCTTGAGGCAGGCGCAAATGATTTTTTAACAAAACCGGTTGATAAAACAGAGATCCTGATAAGGACAAAAAACCTCTTGAGGGTAAAAGAGTTTGAGGATTTTCTTAAACAACATAATGAACTTCTTGAGGCAGAGGTTAAAAAGAGGACAGTCCAACTCAGAGAAAGCTATGTTGATACGATACATAAGCTCACAAAAGTCGCTGAATACAAAGACGAAGACACCGCCTCCCATATAAAAAGAGCAGGCTATTATGCATCACTTATTGCAAGAGGGCTTGGATGGTCTGAAAATAGAATCGAGATAATATTTTATGCTTCTCCGATGCATGACATAGGAAAGATAGGCATTCCTGCAGAGATACTTCTTAAACCCGCAAAACTTACAACTGAAGAATTTGCATTGATGAAGACGCACACGACTATCGGTGCAAATATTTTGAGCGGCAAATCCTCAGAGATTATTCAGATGGCAGAGTTAATAGCCATAAGCCATCACGAAAGATGGGATGGAGGAGGCTACCCAAACGGGTTTAAAGAAGAGGAGATTCCGATAGAGGGAAGGATGTACAACATCTGCGACCAGTACGATGCATTAAGGAGCAGGAGACCGTACAAACCACCCTTTGACCACGAAAAGACCTTTAAAATAATCACCGAGGGCGATGGCAGAACAATGCCCAAACATTTTGACCCTCAGATACTACAGGCATTTAAGGACATGCATAAACGGTTTGAGGAGATTTACGAAGCTCATAAGGATTGAGAAATGATATTGCATTTTGTCACAGCTTTCGGTTCGAGGGTAAGCGGCGATTTTACTCCCTGATTGCTTGCGCAGCGCCTGTAATGTTATAGTTATAACACGACACTGTAAATATAATTTTGAGTCAGGAGTAAAAAAAGTGCAGCAATCAATCAATCAATCAATCTTAACTTCTTATACAGTCTCCCAAAAATTTAGAGGTTTGTCTGAGTCCTTATGATTAAAAAGCACAAAGAAAATATTTTTGATTTTATAAGCCGCGTAAACCTTGATATTGAAAATTTCGTAAAAAATTCGATTGAAGCATCAACAGATATAAAAAAATGGAGTGAAATATATTCGGAATTTAAGCCTATAAGATGCTGGGAAATCAAAAAATGCGGGAAATCAGATTGTCCGGCATATAAAAATGAGGACTACCACTGCTGGCTGATAGCCGGGACTTTCTGCGGCGGCGAGGTTCAGGGAGAATTTGCCAAGAAATACAAGAGCTGCAGTGAATGCGATGTTTTTGAATCAGCATACGAAGAACCCTTAAGAGCCTTATATGAAAACATAAATGTCCTCATATTCCACCTTCAGGACAAGATGACGAGGTTTAAGGATATCGCCATAAGAGACCACCTTACAGGGCTTTACAACAGACATTTCTTTAATGAAGTGATCGAAAGGGAAATAGCAAGCATAGAAAGAAGGGATGAGCCTTTGTCATTTATTATGATAGATATGGACAATTTCAAAAAAATCAATGACACACTGGGCCATTTGACAGGAGACAGGCTGCTTATTGAAGCTGCAAGGCTTATAAAGAATACTGTCCGCAAGGCAGACCTTGTTTTCCGTTACGGAGGGGATGAATTTCTCGTTCTTCTGATAAAGGCAGATTGTGAGGAGACAGGCTTTATGATTAAAAGGCTGTCAAAAGCAGTAGGCAAATGGAATAATGAAAAAGCGGAAAAGTTCGGCTGCACTCTGTCCTTCAGCATCGGATGTTCAACCTTTGAAAAAGGTTCTGATATGCATCAAGCGCTCATGATGGCAGATGAAAGGATGTATCAGGAGAAAAAAAAGAAAAAATTTAACGTGTGAGGAAAAGTGATGAAAATGATTGAACACACAAAGGCAATACATGATGCTATGGCAGACGGTATCCTTGTCATTGACAGGGATTACAATATTGTCTTTGCAAATAAATCTATGCTTAAATGCTGCGGAACAGAAGAGTCTGGCATTATTGGCAAGAAATGTCATGACCTGCTGCACCTGTGCCCTGTCCCATGTCCTGAAAAATGCGAAACAGAGACTTGCCCCTATGCAGTGATATTCAAGAAAGGCAAATCAGTATCTGTGATTCACAGTCATAGTATGCATGATGGTACAGAAAGGATATTCGATATAACTGCCTCGCCAATATTAGATGAAAAGGGCGAGGTTGTCTTTATGATTGAGGTCTTAAGGGATGTCACAGAGCTTAAAAAGACAGAAAAAACACTGCATGAAACAAAAGATTTCCTTGATAACATCCTTGAAGGTATCGGAGAAGGGGTTGTTGTTTTAGACAGGGGACTTAGGATTATCAAGGCAAACAGGGGGTATTGTGAGCAGGTTAAGATGTCTCTTGAAGAGATAATAGGAGAGCATTGCTACAAGATATCGCATGGTCTCGATGTGCCGTGTTACGAAAAAACAAACGGATGTGAATGTATAGTAAAAAGGTGTTTTGAGACAGGAGATTGCGGAAGGGCCATACACACCCATTATGACAAAAAGGGAGAGACCCTTTATATTGAGACAAACGCATATCCACTCAGAGACTCATCAGGCAAAATCGTTTATGTAATTGAATCGCTTATAGATGTAACAGACATGGTAAAACTCGAAAAACAGCTTGAGGGGTCCAAGGAACGTTACAGGAAGCTTTATGACGACGCGCCTGACATGATGCATTCATTGAATGAAGACGGGATTATATTAGTCTGCAACAAAACTGAAGCTGAAGCCCTCGGTTACAAAATCGAAGAACTTATCGGCAGGAAGGTTATCGAGATCATTCCTTTAGAATCGAGGGATTCCTGCAAGGAAAAATTAGAAATAGTAAAGGATAAAGGTTTATATGAAGGGGAGATGAAATTGCTTGCAAGGGATGGGAAACGCATATCTGTAATCGTAAAATCCAAGGCAGTATATGACGATAATGGCAATTTTTTGTTTACAGATGCAATATTGCGAGATATCACAAGCTTTAAAAAACTCGAAGACCAGTTAATGCAGGCTCAGAAGATGGAAGCTGTTGGCCAGCTTGCCGGAGGAATTGCGCATGATTTTAATAATATCCTGACAGCAATTATAGGATATGGAAGCATGTTACAGATGAAGATAAAAGAAGATAATCCATTAAGGTCAAATATTGATCAAATACTTGCATCATGTGAACGAGCAGCAAACCTCACACGGAGTCTTCTTACATTCAGCAGAAAGCAGATAATAAATCCGGTTCCAGTAAAACTCAATGAGATTATAAAGAAGGTAGAAAAGTTCTTGCTAAGGATTATTGGTGAGGACATAGAACTTAAGACATTGCTTTCAGATAGAGATTTAACGGTAATAGCTGATTCTGGCCAGATAGAGCAGGTATTAATGAATCTTGCAACAAATGCGAGGAATGCGATGCCTGATGGAGGAACTCTGACCATAAACACAGATATTGTGGAGCTGGACGAAATATTTATAAGCATATATGGTTATGGAAAACCTGGGATGCATGCACTTATTTCAATAACAGATACAGGCAGAGGCATGGATGAAAAGACCCGTGAGAAGATATTCGAACCATTCTTTACAACAAAAGAGGCCGGGAAAGGCACTGGTCTTGGGCTTTCAATGGTATACGGTATAATCAAGCAGCATGGCGGATATATCAATTGCTACAGCGAGGCCGGGAAAGGCACTACATTCAAAATATATCTCCCTATCACCAAAACAGAAGCAGCTAAAGGAATAAAGGCTGCAGAGATTGTTGAACTAAAATGCGGCACAGAAACAATATTATTAGCAGAAGACGAAAAAGTTGTTAGAGAACTCACAAGAAATATACTTGTGGAATCAGGCTATAAAGTCATAGAGGCAGTAGACGGAGTAGATACTGTAAATAAATTTATGAAAAATAAAGATAAGGTCAGTCTTCTTCTCTTAGATGTGGTAATACCAAAAATAAGCGGCAAAGAGGCTTATGAAAAAATAAAGAAGATGAACCCTGATATTAAGGCGCTTTTTATAAGCGGGTATCCTGAAGATATGATTCAGAAACATAGCTTGCTTGAAGAAGGTTTGAACTTCATAGCAAAACCCGTTTCTCCTTTTGAACTTTTAAAAAAGATTAGAAGCGTGCTCGATAATTAGAAACATTAGTGAGGAATAATCCCATGAAGAAGACCGGCATATCAAAATGAATAAGTCTAAATGCCTGCCGCTTAATCCAGCCCTACTTATAAAATTATAGAGAGGTTATAGTGTTCGAGCGGCTTATTTTGCCGATAGTCAGGCAGTATAAAATATTAGGAATCAAGAGGCAAAATCCTCGGAGGCTGAAAGGCCGACCTGCCTGCCGGCAGGGAATGAGCGAGAATACTATAGCCTCTCCTGGATTCTTTATCGCAATATCTTTATCTCAAGCAACAGTATTTTTTTCGTATTATCGGTTACCTTAAATCTCTCATCAGCCCGGTACCCAGCGATCCATATTATGTCTTCTCCTGATAAAACAATCGGAATCCTGTCTCTTTCATCTCTTGGCACCTTTTCATCCACAAAAAAATCCTGAAGCTTTTTCCTTTTTCCAAAACCTGCTGGATAGAAAAAATCACCTTCTTTTCTCGGTCTAACAATAAGAGGCAGTCTTACCTTATCAGCATCAAAGACAGCCGCTTCTTTTCCCTGTGCCTCATACCTTGTGTCTTGTGGCTCAGAAAATGAAGACCGGATCACAATTCCGGACTCCTTTAATGTCAGCTCTCCGGGGACATCAAGGGTGTATGTGCTTAATGTAACTGGAGGCTCTGAGGTAATAATCAATGTTGAATAGCCTTTAATCACCCGTATGCCTTTTGGAAGATAAAGCCTGTCACCGGATTGCCCCTGTTTAATAAGTTCAATAGTGTCTTCGATATGCACAAATTGAATTCCCTTTAGCCCTTTAACCGCATCTACTGCCCTTCGTAGAACCCTCCTCAAAATCACCTTATCCATTGTTTCAAGCGGGACAAGAAAAAGTTCAATAGTTTTGTCAGTCTTTTTTGGGATGAGTTTCATCAGGGTTTTTGTTACGATAAGTTCGAGATAATTATCTTCTTGTCTGATAATATCGCTTATTTTGCTGATTGTCCTAACCAGTTCAGGATTTTGTTTTTTAAATTCAAGCATGACAGACAACCTGAGCCAGTTTCTAAAGTAATCTGTTTTTAAATTCGATGAATCAACGATGAAAAGCAGTTTGGCGTCAGGCGTTGGGTGTTCAGCGCTTTGGACAAGGAACTTCTCTATCTCGTATCTTTCGGTTTCGAGCAATGGTCTTATGATTTTCCCTCTCACAGGCGGAATACCTGAAAGCCCTTTCTGTCCGGAGCCCCTGAGTATTCTCATGAAGAATGTCTCTGCCTGATCGTCTGCATTATGCGCAAGCGCAATTCTATTTGCGTTTTTCTCAAAGGCAATGTCCTCGAACGTCTTATATCTGAGTTCCCGTGCAGCCTCTTGTTTGTTCAGGCCGTGTTCCTGAGCATAAGCCCTGACGTTAATAGGGCGCGTGATGAATGGAATCTCAAGGTCTTTGCAGAGGTTTTTACAGAACGCTATTTCCTTTGGTATTTCATCAGGCCGCAATCCATGGTCAATATAGAGGGCATAAATAGAGAATTTAAGTTCGTCCTTTAACTGATTCAACAGATGGAGGAGGCAGACAGAGTCAGCGCCACCTGACAGACCGATTAATACCTTATCTCCCTCGGAAAGCATGGAGTATTTTTTTATTGTAGCTTTTATTTTTTCAAGCAATTGCATAATTGAATATGGATTCCCGCTTTTCAGGCTGTGTCACAATCCTGAAAACGCCTATACTGTCATTCTGAATTTATTTCAGAATCTCGTATTTTCAAGATGTTATATTTCATTGAGATCCCGAAACAAGTTCGGGATGACAATTGCGACACAGTCTCTTTGCGGGACTGCCTATAAAAATTCTATAGTAACTTAACGGCTTACCTTTTATATGTCCTGATAAAATTTTCTATTGAACGGTCATATGTGCGTTCAGCCTCTTTGCTGAAGAAACATGCAGGAAGTTCAGCGTTACGCCTGTGATAATGCAGGCATTCGCAGCATTTATGCTTTCTTGGACATGGTTCATAAGTGCAGTTGCAGTTCTTTTTGTTTTTTTCCTGTAAACATTCCATATTTCCTCCTGAAAAACAGTTTCTACATTATAAAGACTTTAAGCTGTACAGTGCAAACCATGTTATATACTATGTAATTCAGAAATAGAAATGTCCGGTTTTGCAGAAATAGAAATGTCCTAATTCCAAGTGATGCTATACTGCCTTTTTTTAAAAAGGAGGCGAGATGGCAGGAAAGGACATTATCATGTTGCATCAAAGAGAATTAAAGC
>JACQXE010000050.1 GCA_016208915.1 Nitrospirota bacterium
CAGCGGCAAAAAGAATGTAGAGGTCGGGAGTTTTTTTGGCATAAAGGGACCGGCAGTAAGAGGTGCCATAAAGGCAATAGAAGAACGGTTGGATAAAGAAAAAAAGGTAGAAAAGGAAATAGCGAACTTGAAGGAAATATTAATAAATGAAAAATGAAGGTTTGACCCCACTATCTTGCTATCTCATGCCTATCTTTATACTTTTAATAAGCAAGTTTCCTATAATGCCGTTTACTATCCCTGTAACTATTCCTATCGTGATCAGAACAGGACTCACTATAAGTATAGGCTCAATCTTCTGGACAAATAAGACATATGCGAGAACAAGCTGTGCGATATTATGAAACAATGCTCCGATGAGACTCAGTCCGACCGGGCCAAAAAGACGCGGGGATAAGAAAAATATGGTCCCCATAGCAAATGTTCCTGAAACACCTCCGCCGAAACTCAACATAAATGCCGGGCCAAGGAATGTCCCTATGAATATGGAAGAAAGTATTACCCTTATAAGGGTAACCATCATAGCGGCCCTGAAACCGTAGAGGATGAGAGTTACAAGCGTAATTATATTTGAAATGCCAAGTCTGAACCACGGGATTGGTGTCGGCATGAGGTTTTCAAAACTGTGTATTGCAATCGCATACGCTGAAAGTAGCGCTATGCGGTATTTATCCTGTAATTGCATCAGGTTTTGTATTATGTGTATCCTCAGGGCTATTGATGAATACCATTACCCTGTTTGGAAGGCATATAACTGCACCTCTGTCTACCCATCCGTTGTGTATGCATATCTTGTTGGGACAGGGAGACTCTTTTATGCGGACCTTTTTATCTTTTACCTCTACAATTGTATCGCCTATTTCCCCTTTTACAGAAATTGTTGTATCAGATGTCAACGGTAATACGTAGACAGGTTTCCCATTTACCTCGATTCTTACCTCGGTCGCCTTAGGGAATGCTTTTTTTATGAATATAAATCCCAAGGCAGAAAAAATTACGAGTACTATAATCAGAATTCTGTCTGCTGTTGTTATTCCATTAGTTATTTCTTGTAATTTCAATCTTACCTCTCAGACGCGGTGTTGTATGTATTTTGCCATCCTTGTCAACAATTATTCCGTCAAGTCCAAGCTCTTCAAGGAGTTTTAACCCCTTCTCAGTCCCGAGTATGAATATGCCTGTTGAGAGCGGATCTGTTACAGAACCATCCGGCGCTAAGATGCTTACGCTTTGGCACCCGTAGGCAGGATAGCCTGTTTTGGGATTAAGTATATGGTGGTATCTTTTCCCATTTGTTATGAAATATCTTTCATAATCGCCGGAGGTTGAGATAGCCATATCAGTTAGGTCAATGGTTGCTATAAGTTCGTTGTTTTTTCCTTTTTGCCTGGGATTTTTTATCCCTATCTTCCAGGGCTTATTTTCAGGTTTTAGTCCGAATGCTTTTATGTCTCCTGCAATTGATACAAGACCTGCTTGTATTCCATTTCTCTTCATTACCTCCACTGCCTTGTCAGCAGCATAGCCTTTTGCTATTCCGCCGAGATCAATGAGCATCCCTTTTTTCTGGAGGTAAACTGATGACCTGTTTTTATCAATGGTTATGCCCTTATAATTTACAAGAGAAAGTTTTTCCTTTATTGATTTATCTTCAGGCAATACCTTTTTATGAAAGTCCCATAAAGTCATGACCGGACCGATTGTGATATCAAATGCCCCATATGTCTTTTCTGCTGTGTGAATGGCTTTTTCGATTACCTCAATGGTCTCAGGAGACACCGGCACAGATTTTATTCCGGCATTTTTGTTTATCTCTGAGACCTCGCTTAAAGAAGAATAGAAGTTCAGAAGCTTATTGAGTTTTTCAACCTCTGAGAATGTCCTGTCAATCGCTGTCTCTGCCTTCTCGCTTGAATCCGAGACAACTGTTATAGTCACAACGGTATCCATAATTATCTGGCTCTTTTGATAAACCTTGTCTTTTTGAGGAACACAAGCAAGAACAGTGAACAGTAATAAAATAAACAGGATATAGCATCTGAGCGGTTTATTTTGCTGATATTCCGACAGTAGTTTTATTAAATCATCGAGAGGCAAAATCCTCTTCGCCTCGGCGAATCCGCCTGAGGCGGAGGAGTCACGTCGGAACGACCGAGAATGAGCGAGGATACTATATCCTGTTTGGGCAGCCCCTTCACTTTCAGTTTTTAACTTTTTATGTTTCATGCTACCCTCGCTGAATTAATCTTTTGAAGTTTCTCTTTTAAAAACATTCCCGTATACGAATTCGGATTCATGCTCACTTCTTCAGGCGTGCCATATGCCACAACCCTTCCTCCTCCTTCTCCGCCCTCTGGCCCGAGGTCAATGATATAGTCTGCTGATTTTAGCACATCAGGGTTATGCTCTATTACAACCACCGTATTGCCGAGATCTACCAAGTTGTTAATCACGTCAAGAAGCTTCTGTATATCTGCAAAGTGGAGTCCTGTTGTTGGTTCGTCGAGCAGGTACAAAGTTTTCCCTGTTGACCTCTTGCCGAGTTCCTTGGATAGCCTGACCCTCTGCGCCTCTCCTCCGGAGAGCGTAGTGGCGGACTGACCAAGCTGAATATAGCCGAGGCCAACCCTCTCAAGTATCTCAAGTCTCTGTCTGATAAGGGGAATTGCGGTGAAAAACTCAAGCGCCTCAGAGACGGTCATTCCCAGAACCTCGGCTATATTTTTATCTTTGTATCTTATCTCGAGTGTTTCCTTATTGTATCTTTTGCTCTTGCATACATTGCACGGGATATAGACATCAGGAAGGAAATGCATCTCAACTTTCAGAAGGCCTCCTCCATGACAGGATTCGCATCTCCCGCCATGTACATTAAAACTGAACCGTGATGCAGTATATCCCCGTATTTTTGAGTCCTGAATCTGCGCAAAAAGGTCTCTTATATATGTGAATATCCCGGTATAAGTTGCAGGATTGGATCTGGGGGTTCTGCCGAGAGGAGATTGGTCAACACATGTTGCAAGGTCTATTTTATCCAGGCCTTTTATCTCTTTGTGCCTTCCGGGTATAAGATTACTCCTATAGAGTTTTCTTGCGAGCGCCTTGTATAGAATTTCCAGTATTAGAGTGCTTTTACCTGAACCTGATATCCCTGTAACACAGGTAAAAACACCGAGAGGTATTTTTACATCTATATCTTTTAGATTAAATTCTGATGCCCCTATTATTTTTATGGAGTCTCCGGATTCCCTTCTCTTTGCAGGCACAGCTATGCTCAGATCGCCTTTAAGGTATCTCCCTGTGAGCGAGTGTGTGTTATTCTCGATCTCGGCCGGCGTGCCTTCTGCAACCACCCAGCCGCCTCTTACCCCGGCTCCGGGCCCCATATCTATGATGTGGTCAGCCCACTTTATTGTCTCTTCATCATGTTCAACTATGATAACAGTGTTGCCTGCCTCTTTGACGGACGAGAGGCTTTGCAAAAGTTTTGTACAGTCACGCGGATGGAGTCCTATGCTCGGCTCATCAAGGACATACAACACGCCTGTAAGCGAAGACCCCATCTGTGTTGCAAGCCTTATCCTTTGTGCCTCTCCTCCGGAAAGCGTAGTAGAAAGCCTGTTGATTGTGAGGTATCCAAGACCTACCTTTCCGAGGAAGGAAAGCCTGTCCCTGACCTCTTTAAGGATACGCGAGGCTATTATCTGTTCCCTTTCTGTTAGTTGAAGTGAATTCATAAATGACAGGGCCTTATCTACAGACATCTTTGCAAACTCAGCAATGTTTGTGTCATGTATTGTTATGCTCAGCGCCTCTTTTCTCAGCCGCATTCCCTTACACGTCCTGCATGGAGTCAGATGGGTCAGTTCCTCTTCTCCTGTAACCTCAAATTCATCGCTCATATCCTCAAATCCGAGTCCGTTGCATCTTGGGCATGCGCCGTACCTGCTGTTGAATGAGAAAAACCTTGCATTTATCTCAGGATAACTTATCCCGCATTTGGGACAAGCCATTGTCTTGCTGAAAGGGATATCCCGGTTTTCTTCTATAAGGTTGATTATGACTGTATCTGCATATCTTAGAGCTGAATTAATGGCATTATTTATATGTCGTTCAATGCCCGGCTTTATTATAAGTCTGTCTATAACAATCTCTATCGTATGCCTCTGCTGTTTTTTCAGTTTTATGTCCTGTGTCAGGTCAACCATTGCTCCATCAATACGAGCTCTTACAAAACCGTCCTGAAGCATCTCATGCAGTTCCTTTTTGTATTCGCCTTTCCTGTCTCTGACAATCGGTGCAAGGATTTGCATGCGGGTGCCATTTGGAAATGACATGACAGAATCAATAATGTTCTGTGTATCCTGTGTTGATATCAAAGAGCCGCATTGGCAGCAGTAAGGTCTACCAATCTTCGCATAGAGGACGCGCATGTAGTCGTATATCTCTGTTATAGTGCCAAGGGTGGAACGGGGGCTTTTTGTGACTGTCTTTTGTTCGATGGCTATGGAAGGTGAGAGTCCCTCTATCAGGTCAACCTCAGGTTTCTGTAACTGCTCAAGGAATTGTCTTGCATACACTGAGAGGCTTTCCACATATCTTCTCTGCCCTTCAGCATAAATTGTGTCTATTGCAAGCGATGATTTCCCTGAGCCTGAGGGGCCTGTTATAACAGTGATTTTTTCCCTTGGTATGGACAGATTAATGTTTTTAAGGTTGTGCTCTCTTGCGCCTTTTATGACTATAAAGTTCTGCATGTTAAAACCCGGAATAGTATTTCAGCCCTTGGATCAGAAAAGTTTAATGGACAATTTTTTACTATAACCTAAAAGAAGTGGGTCTTTCAAATGCGTGCGTAACAGTCACCATACTATATATGATTATATATAGGCTTGCTAAACTTGAAAATTTTAGGGGTTGAACGATGAAACACCTTTTGATAAATTTTGAAAAAAATTACCGAATTAGTGAGCAAGCAAAAACCATTCCTTTTTTTTATTTTGTAACAATAACCACTCCTGTTTCTGTGACTATGCACCCTCTAAGCCTGTCCTCTTCATGGTTATATCCTATTTCCATGCCTTCCGGTATATTTATGTTTTCATCAATTATGGCTTTTTTGATCCTGACATGCCTCCCCACAATCACATTTTCGAATAAAATAGAATCCTCGATAATAGAGTGACTGTTTACCCTTACACAGGGGCCTAATATCGACCTCCGCACAATGCTACCACTTGTTACGCAGCCGCCGCATACGATGGAATCAATATTTTGACCGCGCCTGTCATCATCATCAAATACAGTTTTTGCTGGAGGAAGGTTGCCCTGATTTGTCAGTATAGGCCACTTATAATTATATAGATTCAACTGTGGATTGACCCGAATAAGATCCATGTTTGCTTCATAATAAGAATCAATTGTGCCCACGTCTTTCCAGTATCCCCTTTCATGGGGTTCCATCCCGGGGATATAATTATCAAAAAAATTATACGCAAAAATCTTGTCACCGCCGTCAAGCATCATTGGGATTACATGTTTTCCGAAATCAAGGTCTTCAAATTTTTTTTTGCCTTTTTCCAGAACTTCAGTGAGTTTTTTTGTCGAAAAAATATAATTCCCCATAGATGCAAAGCATGTATCTCTTCCTGGGACAGACTTGGGGTTTTCCGGCTTTTCGACGAAATCAGACACTCTAAAATCTTCGTCTACGCAGAAGATGCCGAATCTCCCCGCCTCTTTTATATCAACTTCGAGTGATGCAATAGTCAGGTCTGCTTTGTTTAAGCGGTGATATTCCATCATCTGGGAAATATCCATTTTATAAATATGATCGCCGGCTAAGATAACTACATAATCTGCACCTGAAGCCTTAATAAATCTTCTGTTCAGAAATATAGCGTCCGCAGTGCCTTTAAACCATTGTTCGCTCCGACTACCTGTTTCAGGAGAAATCGTGTCGTAAAACTCTCCCAATCCGGTCCATTTATCCCATGATTCTTTTATATGTTTATTCAGCGAATATGCCTTATATTGTGTAAGGATATAGACTTTCTTGATGCCAGAATTAAAAAGATTGCTGAGGACAAAATCTATAATTTTATATTTGCCTCCGAAAGGAACCGCAGGTTTTGGCCTGTACATTGTAATCGGATTAAGTCGTTCACCTTTCCCTCCTGCAAGGACTAATGCCACCGTATTTTTCATGATATTACCCCCCGTGCAATTTTAATCCCCTTGTTATTTTAAAAACCTTTGCATCTCATCTCCCTATGATTATTATCTTTAATTTTATCATAAAATGGTTTAAACGGAAGGGCTTTTTCGGTTGCCTCGAAATGCAGCAAACGTTATACTAATTTATGGACAAAAAGGATCCCATATATATTGCATTAAAAAAAATAACAGACGATATAAGGTTTTTTATCGAATTGTCTATGCAAGAGACCGATACCAAATGGGAAGAATGGTGGTCTTTAGTTGTTAAAGACATAGAAATAAGGTGTTGGGAGAAAAAAAATTGTATAAAAAGAGACTGCCCGGCGTATATGAACACATGTGGACGGTGCTGGCTTATAGCCGGTACCTTGTGCAGCGGCGAGGTTCAGGGGGAATTTGCACTGCAATATAAAAGCTGCACTGATTGTAATGTTTATCAGGAGGCTGTCAACAAAGACTCCGTTACACAGATATATGAGAATTTAATTACTCTGGTTCACAGTTTGCGATTAACGCAGAAAAGATTAAAGACAATGTCAACAAGGGACTTATTGACCGGCGCGTATAACAGAAATTATTTTAATGAAGTTATAAAAAGTGAGATTGAAAGAACCAAACGATACAATAAAAAACTGTCAATAATCATGGCCGACATCGATAATTTCAAGCAGATCAATGATAAATATGGTCATTTGCACGGAGACGGCGTCCTGAAAGAATGCGCCTTACTACTGAACAAATCAATCAGAGCCTCTGATCTCTTGATCAGATTTGGAGGAGACGAATTTCTGATAATCATGCCTGAAACTGATTGCGCAGAAGGAAACGCATTAATTTCACGTATTAATACAAATATTTCGGAATGGAATGAAGAATATGCAAGCTCTGATTACAGTCTTTCATTCAGCCTCAGATGTGCAGCATTTAAAAATGGCAAGGATTTAATAGAAGTGATAAAAGAAGCTGAGAACAACGATCCTGTCGGAAATGATCAGAAGAACCATCAGATAAAGCTACCTTTTTTAAATTGTTCCCATAAATCATAGTTCTATAACAGTAATTCTCAGATAATATCTTATGGCGAAAAAGGCAGTACTTTATTTCTCCCTGACTGTTTTGCCATGTAAAGAGCAGAATCCGCTGATTTAATCAGTGATTCTTTTGAATCAGTATCAGCAGGGAAACTGGCAACACCAATACTCACGGTAATTTTCTTGTTAGGCTGGCTTTCTTCTTCTCCTGCAAATTGGAAGAGTTCTACAGCCTTCTGTATCCTTTGGGCAACTACGATGGCGCCGGCCTTTTCTGTTTCAGGCAGCAGAATGACAAACTCCTCTCCTCCGTAGCGGTAGACCTTGTCGCACGTGCGTATACTGTGTCTGAACAGATCAACGATTTTCTTTAGCACCTTATCACCCTTCTGATGTCCATGAGAATCGTTAAAAATTTTGAACCAGTCTATGTCTATCATCATGAGCGAAAAGGTCCTCTTGTACCGGTGATAACATGAAATATAGACATCAAGGTCTTCATCCATTATCCTGCGGTTATAGCATCTTGTAAGCACATCTATTGCTGCCAAAGACTTAACCTGGGAATATTTTATTGAACGGGCCACGGCAATTGATATTTCTTTGGCAAGCAATTCAACGAATTGCAGATCTTCATCGGTAAAGCTGTTTTTCTTTTCAGAATCCAGATGAACTATGCCCCTGACGCAATCATCTACAATGATTGGTGTGCATATAAGGGAGTTCATCAGGCATCCTAAAGGAACGCAGCTTGCTGCCTGACTCTCTGTAATATCTCCTGTATAAATGCTCTGCTTGGTCTGTATTATATGTTTTATCGCAGGGAGATCTGTGGTGAATCCTTTCTCACCGAACATTTTTTTAAAGCCCTTTTCAGCCAGTATCTGAACATTGTTCTCATCAAAGACCATAATTGCACATCCATCGCATGGCAATATGCTGGTGAGCTCTCCGACCAGTATAAGTGCAATTCTCTCGAGTTCGAGGTCAGCTCCGATACTGTGGTGTACCCTTACAAGGGCCGTCAATATCTTTAACTGTTTTCTTTCTGTATCTCTCTGGGCATCCACGAAATTATTATATACTCTATGAATAAGATTAAGTCAACATTTCTTTGATAGTAATAAGAACCGATTCGCTGAGCGCCTCGAGGTCATAGCCTCCCTCAAGCGCAAAGATAAAAGGCAGTGACAGGTGATGAGTGACATGTGAAGAGCAGGAAATAATGCCTTTTACAATGCTTCTTATTCCCTCATCAGATACATTGATCCCTGCAAGCGGATCGCTGAAATGAAGGTCATAACCTGCTGATACAAGGATTAGATCAGGCCTGAATTTTTTTGCAAGGTAAGGCAGGACTTCGTTATAGGCGGAAAAATACTCTTTGTTTCCCGAGCCGCTTATCATCGGAATATTATATGTAAATCCCTTCCCTTTTCCCTTTCCTGTTTCAGAAGTGTTTCCTGTTCCTGGGTAATGAGGATACTGATGTGTACTGAAATAAAAAACAGTGTCATCTTCATCAAAGATATGCTGTGTGCCATTCCCGTGGTGCACGTCAAAATCAATAATGAGTATCTTTCTGTAACCTGCCTTCTGTGCATATCTTGCTCCGATAGCGACATTATTAAATATACAGAAACCCATTGCCCTGTCTGCCTCTGCATGGTGCCCCGGCGGTCTTACTGCGCAGAATGCCCTCTCGATTTCTTTGCTTTTGCACCTGTTTATCGCCTCGATTACTGCTCCTGCTGCATATAGTGCAGCCTCAATACTCCCTTCTGATATGTAAGTATCAGGGTCTGCATAGCCGGGTTTTGCCGCTTTTATCTGTTCGATATATTCATGTGTATGAACGGCCTCGATATCTGCATATTCAGCCCTTATTGGCTTTATATGGATCAGGTTATTCCATATGTCAGAGGCTTTAAGTTTATTGACAACAGAGACAAGCCGTTCTTTTCTTTCAGGATGCCACTGCGGAGCCTCATGCCTGAGGAATATGTCGTCGTATATGAATCCAACTTTTTTCATATATGCCACTTACCAAGACTCTCTTTTTTATTCGAAGGTGTTTGTGATATTATAATACAAAAAAATAATAGGGGGAGATTTATGAATTGCTGGGAGTATATGAAGTGTCAGGAAGAGACATATAAGCACTGTCCTGCATATCCGGAAAAAGGACTTGACTGCTGGAAGGTCACAGACACAAAATGCGCAAAAGGAACAGTCGAAAAACTGACGATTGAGGAAAAGATAAAACACTGCAGGACGTGTGAGTTTTATATAAAACATGCACACAGGTTTTAAGTTGTTTATTAAGTAGCTGGAAAACAGTAAAACAAGCAATAGTTTCATTTCTTAGTAAGGGATATTTTTTTTCAAAAAGGGAGGGGCTATGTCAGACCTGAAAAAAATGTACCGCACTATTATGGAGGATGATTTTCCCGAAGAGATGACAATTAAATTCGGCGGGCAGGAATTTGTTTACAGAAAGCGTTCATGGAAGATACCGGATGAAAAGACAGGGGAACTGATTGAAAAAGGACTCCGATACGGAGAGAACCCTGACCAGCAGGCAGCCCTGTATGGACTTGTTAACGGAAATCTAACGCTTGGAGGCTGCCATTACATAAATCCGGGTAATGGTCTTGTAAGCGGCATTACAGAGGAAGATATGATACAGGCAGGAAAGCATCCGGGAAAGACAAATCTCACAGACCTTGATAACGGGCTGGGCATACTTAGATATCTTATGAATAAACCGGCGGCTGTTATTTTAAAGCATAACAATCCATGCGGCGTTGCTTACGGTAAGGATATGTCAGAGGCTTATCATAAGGCAAATATGGCTGACAGGATTGCAGCATTCGGAGGCTGTCTTGTTGTGAACAGGGCTATGGACAAAAAAACAGCAGAGCTTGTGAGCGAAAACTATCTTGAAGTGGTTGCAGCGCCTGAGTTCGAAACAGGGGCAGTGGATATCCTTGCTAAAAGGAAAAACCTGAGGATAATAAGAGTCAGCAAGATTCACGAATTGGAAAGATACAGAAACTTCCGGGTTGTTGAATTCAAGTCGCTGATTGACGGCGGAGTCATTATTCAGCAGTCACAGGTAAACAGGATAAGGACGAGAGAGGATTTTCTCCCTGCGGAAACTGTATATAAGGGCAAAGAGTATGCTGTTAAAAGAATGCCTACTGAAAAGGAATACGAGGATATGATCTTTGGTTGGAGCGTTGAGATGGGTATAACATCAAATTCTGTTATTTATGTAAAGAATGGGGAGACCGTTGGAATAGGCACAGGAGAGCAGGACAGGGTTGGGGTTGCAGAAATAGCAGTATTTAAGGCTTATACAAAATATGCGGATTCCTTCTGCTTTAAAAATTATGGCATTCCTTATAAGACCCTTGAACTGGAGGTGGCTCGCGGAGAAAGAGATGCTGGTCTGCTGGAAGAGATAGATGAAGAAACGAGGAAGAACAAAGGCGGGCTTATAGGCGCTGTTATGGTTTCTGACGCCTTTTTTCCTTTCAGGGACGGCGTAGATGTGGGTATCAAACACGGCATCTCATCAATAGTTCAGCCCGGAGGCTCAGAGCGCGATTTTGAAGTCATAGAGGCATGCAACGAGGCTGATGTTGCAATGGTATTTACAGGGCAGAGGGTGTTCAAACATTAATTCTGCAAAAAGGAGGAATATATGAAACTTCCGGAATATGTTTCAGCAGCAGAAGTGAAAAAGGCCTGCAAGGAATTAAAGATAAGTGATTGGACAAAAATCAAGGAGCCTAAGGTTTCGATTAAAGAGGCAAAGATTATATTGAAACAGATAGATACTAAGGGGATGAAGATTGATCCTGAACAATTCAGAATAGGGCTTGAGGTAGAGCTCGAACACGGAACTATGTTTAAAGAGGCTAATATAACAAACAATCATCCGGTACTCACAGGCAAGATTGTGCTTGCCCATTTTAAGGAATCACTGGACTATTACAGGCGTCTCGAGGTAGCAGAGCTTGAAGGAGATATGCTTAAGGCAACTGTTTCAGGCAACATGGCCAAACTAAAGAACTATTACAAACGCATTGCAAAGGCAAAGATAAGACTCGCTGAGGCAGAGGGAAGGCAACTGTAGTTTACTCTTCAATCAACTGCCATTCTGCGTAGCCTTGTTTTCTTTCAGAAAGTTGTTTGCTGTTTAATCTTACTTTGCTTATCTTTGGATGGGTTTTTACAGTGATATAGGCACGGACAAGATTTGCAATAGTTGCTTCATGGAATATAAATTCATTCCCGTCTTTTAATGTCATCGTGATTCTCAGATGTTTATGGCCTTCAGGGATTTCAGCTATCAATTCCTTCACATCCTCATTTGTAATTAGCATAATGCCCTCCTTTGATTAAATAATGAGATTATAAACATTCTGGGTTAATTATACTCTGAATGGCAGATAGGACAGAAGACAGAGGCAGTAATAGCTTCCTGCTTTTTCATTTAAGGATAGTTTTTGGGACATATTCTAAAAATATGGGGGGGATGTGGACATGAGAAAAAGGAGATTATTTTATAGCTGGAGTTTTGTAATAGTCAGGAGGATTACGGAAAAGGAATTGGGGTATGGAGCTAATTTCCCTCTTTTCTGCGATTTTGACTATTGCAGTTTAAAGGGGTAAATGGGTAATATGAGGGGAAAATTTGGGAAGTGTTTGTTTATATAATTGTGGGGAAGGATTGGGAGAGGAAAAGGTATTTTAAATATGGGATGTGTCCCTGATTGTCCCTGAAATCTCAAAGTTCTTCAGTCCATTGATAAATTGACAGACGGCAAAAAGGTAACTGAAAAAGACATTCTCAAGATTCATAAAATGGTAACGAGGGATACGCTTGAAAATCCTTCTGATTGCGGCGTGTATCGGAATCGTTATGTCATAGTCGGGAACAGGTTGACAGAAGAGGTCTTTTTCAGGCCGCCTTCAAATGAAGATGTCCCAAAATTAATGAAAGCATTAATTACGTGGCTGAATTCTGCAGAGGCTCAAGCTTTTGACCCTATTATTGAGGCCGGCATAGCTCATTATGAATTTGTGAGAATCCATCCCTTTGTAGACGGAAATGGGCGAACTGCCCGTGTCCTTGCCACGCTGATACTTTATTTGAGGGGATTTGATGCAAAACAATTCTTCTGTCTGGATGACTATTATGACTCGGACAGGCGGGCATATTACCGGGTTCTTCAGGGCGTAGATCAAAAAACCCTCGATTTAACCAAGTGGCTGGAATACTCTGTTGAAGGCGTGAAGGTGAGCATTGCGGCTGTTAAGGAGAGCGTTGTCCGCCTTAGCAGTGAAAGACTGAGAAAGGCCAAGAAAGGGCAGATTGCTTTGACTGAAAGGCAGATGAAGATTGTGGAAAGGATAATCCGGGATAAAAAAATTACTATTGGTGACATTGCGAAAGAATTTGAGATTTCGAGGCAGGCTGCTTTAAAGGAGATGAACAAACTGGTCGAACTAAAGGTTGTCAAACTCAAAGGAAAAGGCAGAGGGGCATATTATGAGCTTGTCTAAGCGTTGTCGATTAGGTTGTCATTTGTAAGGACGGGCAGTCTATTATGTACTTGTATAATGATTGGCGATTAGGAAAAGTCTGGTTTATGATTAAGTTCACGAATAGGTTCATGATTCAACAAGACCGAAATCTAAGACCAGCTAGGGCAGAGGCGGGTTAAGGCAGTCAATTGTTTACAGTATATACCTGCTTAAATCCTCATCCTTGACTATGTCAATGAGTTTGTCCCTTACATATCCCCTGTCTATGGTCAGCCTGCCGTTTTTTCTTTCAGGCGCCTCAAAGGATATATCCTCAAGAATCTTTTCAAGCACAGTATGAAGGCGTCTTGCGCCTATATTCTCTGTCTTCTCATTGACTGTTGCGGCAATTTCAGCTATCTCTTCTATCGAATTTTCCTTAAAGTCTATCTCTATGTTTTCTGTTGCAAGCAATGCCGTATATTGTTTTATAAGGGCATTATGAGGCTCTGTGAGGATTCTGATAAATTCATCTTTACCCAGCGGATCAAGCTCAACTCTTATCGGAAATCTACCCTGAAGCTCTGGTATCAGGTCAGATGGTTTTGACATATGGAATGCGCCTGCTGCTATGAAGAGTATATGCTCGGTTTTAACATGCCCATGCTTTGTAGTTACTGTTGTGCCCTCAACAACAGGAAGCAGGTCTCTCTGGACACCCTCCCGTGAAACATCAGGCCCATGCGCATGCCCCCTGCTGGCAATCTTATCAATCTCATCTAAAAAGATTATGCCTGTCTGCTGAACCCTGTCTATTGCCTCTTTTATGACATTTTCCATGTCAATCAGCTTATTGGCCTCTTCCTGCACAAGTATCCTTAATGCCTCTGGAACCTTGGCCTTTTTTCTTTTAGCCTTATCCGGGATCAAACCCCCGAGCATCTCTTTAAGATTTATCTCAAGCTCTTCGAGACCAACATTTGAGATGACGCCGAATGGCATCACCTTTTCTCTGACTTCGACATCCACATATCTGTTATCAAGTTTTCCTTCTTTAAACTGCTGCCTGAGCCTTTCCCTTGTTTCTTTATATTTTTCTTTTTCTTCCTCAGGGATACTGGCTCCCCGTCCGCTCTCCTCAGCGAGTCGCCCGGGGCGACCTGCAACGGAGCGTGGAGAAGGAAGCAGAAGATCAAGCAGTCTTTCTTCTGCAAAGGATTCTGCCTTTCCCTGCACCTTTTTTATATGTTCTGCTTTGACCATGTTCAGTGAGATTTCTGTAAGGTCTCTGATCATGGATTCGACATCCCTGCCTACATAACCTACCTCGGTGAACTTTGATGCCTCAATCTTCAGGAAAGGCGCATTTGCAAGTTTTGCAAGGCGCCGTGCTATCTCTGTTTTTCCAACGCCTGTCGGCCCTATCATGATTATATTCTTAGGGAGCACCTCGTCTTTCAATTCAGGAGAAAGCTGTTGTCTCCTCCATCTGTTTCTCAGTGCAATGGCAACTGCTTTTTTTGCCTTGTTCTGACCGATAATATACTTATCCAGTTCCTCAACTATTTTTCTCGGTGTAAGATTATCCATTCAACTCCTCGATAGCTATATATTCATTAGTGTAGATGCATATATTTGATGCAATCTTCATTGACCTTTCGACTATATCTTTTGCCGGCAAATCTGTATTTTCAAAGAGCGCCTTTGCTGCTGCCTGTGCGTATGGGCCTCCAGAGCCTATTGCAGCAATTCCCTCCTCAGGCTCTATAACGTCACCTGTGCCTGATATGATAAATGTATGGTCTTGATCAGCGATGATCAGAAGGGCTTCGAGTCTCCTTAAAATCCTGTCTGTCCGCCAGTCTTTTGCGAGTTCTACAGCAGCCCTCTTTATATTGCCCCTGTAAGATTCTATCTTTGCCTCAAACCGTTCAAAAAGCGTGAATGCGTCTGCTGTTGCGCCTGAAAAACCTGCGACTATTTTGTCATTGTACATCTTTCTTATTTTCTTGGCATTGTGTTTTAAAACAGTGCTGCCCATCGTTACCTGTCCGTCACCGGCAATGGCAACCTTTCCATCACGCCTTATGCACAATATCGTTGTCCCTCTAAACATTTTCGTTCTCCTTAAATAAATGAATAGTCGTTAGTGAACAGTGGATAGTCGATAAGATTCATTATTTTACTATTCACCGAATACTGTTCACTATTCACTTTTTGTCATCCTTTGCAAGCGGGTGAGCCTTATCATAAGTGTCCATAAGATGCGTTATGTCAAGATGAGTATATTTCTGCGTTGTTGATAAGGACGAGTGTCCTAAAAGTTCCTGAATCACCCTCAAGTCAGCGCCATCCTGAAGCAGGTGGCTTGCAAATGTATGCCTCAGGGTGTGGGGTCCTATGCGACCTTCAACGCCGATTGCCCTTGCATATTTAATTACTATACGTCTAATGCTTCTGTCTGTCAATCTGGTCCCGTTTTTGTTAAGAAAGAGCGCATCGCCTTTTTTCTTGAGCAGCACTCTTTCGACAATATATGTTTTAAGAGCGTCAATTGCCTTTCTCCCTACAGGCACTATCCTCTCTTTTTTGCCTTTTCCCCTGACCTTAACAAGACCCTCTTTAATATTTATATCTTCAACATTCAGTCCTGAGACTTCACTCACTCTGAGTCCGCTTGAATAGAGGAGTTCGAGCATTGCCTTGTCCCTTGCAGGAAAAAAGCCTATCCCTTGAGGTTTTTCAACAAGGGCGAATACATCATCGACCGAGAGAAACCTTGGAAGTTTTTTGGGGAGTTTCGGGGTCGGAACAAGCTTTGCAGGGTTAGCCTTTATGTGTCCCTCCCTGTAAAGAAATCTTAGAAATGACCTTACTGTTGCAAGCCTTCTGCTGACGGTCGTTTTCTGAAGTCTGTTATTAATCTGCCCTGCAACAAATCCTCTTATATCGTTGAATCCTATGGCCCTGACTTCGGATTTGTCCATATATTTGGAAAATATACCAAGATCTTCTTTATACGCTCTTAGCGTGTGAGGAGATGCGCCTTTTTCTATCTCAAGGTAACGCAGGAAATTATCTATATGAGAGTTCATGGGATATTTTAAGATGCTCAACATGATTATTGCAATGTTATTGCGTTATAATTTATAAATGTTTCCTTTGGCCTCAATAGATATCGGGTCAAACACCATCAGGCTTCTTATCGGCAGGATTCAGGATAAAACCATAGTGCGTCTGGTGACCGAAATGTTTATTACAAGGCTTGCTGCCGGTATTGCTGAAACAGGGAAGTTGAGAGCAGAGAGCATGGAGAAATCCGTCTCGGTTCTGAAAAGATTTTCACAAATAATTTCAGAATATAATGTTTCCGGCGTCAAGGCTATTGGAACGAGCGCATTAAGGGATGCAAAAAACTCTGATGAATTTATACAACGGGTTTGGCGTGAAACAGGCATCAAGATAGATGTGGTCTCAGGAAAGAAAGAGGCTGAGCTGACTGCAAAAGGTGTTCTATGGGGCATTGAAAAGAGCGGTACATTTCTTATAGTCGATATTGGAGGAGGGAGCACTGAATGGATACTTTGCAAGGATTCGGCAATGACCGGGATGGGGACGATGCCAATAGGAGTAGTGAGACTATACGAAAAACATATAAAACAAGATCTGCCTTCAAAGGAGGATCTTGTTTCTTTGGGCAGGGAGATTGAAGTCGTATTGAACAAACTTAAGGCAGAGATAGGGCGGCAGATGACAAACGATACAGTTTTTATAGGTACAGCGGGCACTATTACAACGCTTGCAACCATTGATCTTGGCCTCGATGTATATAGTCATGAAAAGATCAACATGCACAGCATGTTGCTACAGAGGCTCTATAAAATATATTATAGACTTACAAGCATTTCGCTCAGGGAGAGAAAGAATCTCAAAGGGCTTGAGCCCGAAAGGGCAGACTTGATTATACCCGGCATACTATTTACAATTAAGATAATGGAAATATTCGGATTTAAAAACCTTATTGTCAGCGATAACGGACTGCTTGAGGGCGCTTTCATAAAGCTATCAGAGGAGGCTTTAAAATTAACCTGATACAGAGCTTCTCCAGATCTAAGAATAGCGCTTATTCATTCATCGATTATCTCAAAGAACCGATTGCTATTATTGATAAGGATGGTTTTGTAGCAGCGGTAAACAAGGCGTTTACTGAATTGTTTCAGCTTGTAAGGGGCGATCTTATCGGTAAAAATAGTAATGATATTGCACCATTAAAAATCCTCTCCGGAAGCATAAAAAAATGCATATCTGAGAAGATCGAGAAGTCTGAGCAGATGACATTCGGCGATTACACACTAAACACGACAATAATTCCTGTGATATCAAATGATGTGCCGTTTGCAATTATTGTCTTCAGGGATATCTCGGCATTTGTCGAGCTCGAAAAAACACACCGCAAGAGGAACAGAGAGTTAGCGATAATAAATACTCTTTCGGGCACATTCATATCCTCAGGAGATATTATCTCTGTTTTTTCCGATCTCTTAGAAAAGGTTTTGGTTATCTCTGATTTAAGCATTGGCTGGATAATCATGAAGGATGAGAAGGGGTTCATACTGAAAAGCATATTGGGCGCATCTACAGGATTTGTGCATGAACTTGAAAACAGAAAGCTTGATTCCATATACGAGGATGTGGTCGGATTAACAGACCCTTTATATGTTTTCGAGCCTAATGAGATAGAGAAGATCGATATTCTGAAGAAAGAGGGAATAGTTTTTATTGTAGCAATCCCATTAAGGTTTGGCTCTGAGACAAAGGGTATCCTGATGCTTGCAAGCGGGGTAGAGGTAAAGTTTGACTTCGATATGGCAGCCCTTTTTTCACTCATGGGCAATAATATTTCACTCATAGTAGAGAAGGTAATGCTCTTTCAGGAAACTCAGCGTCTTGCTCTTACTGATAGCCTGACAGGGCTTTATAATGTGAGGCATTTTTATGATATTCTCAACAAAGAGATAGCGAGGGCAAGAAGGTATAATGCCTTATTTTCCCTGATACTTTTTGATATAGATGATTTTAAGGTGATAAATGACACCTATGGCCATCAGGCAGGAGATGAAGTGCTTCGTTCAGTTGCTTCAATACTCAAGTGCATATCAAGAGAGACTGATATTGTTGTAAGGTACGGCGGGGAGGAATTCATATTGATGCTTCCTAACACATCAAAACAGGAGACCTTTAATCTTGCCAACAGGATCAAGGAAAAGATAGAAGATCATAAGTATCTCGAAAAAGAAGCGGTTAATATTACTATAAGCGGAGGTATAGCAACATTTCCAGAGGACGCTGGAGATTCTAAGGCGCTGCTTTATGCGGCAGACATGGCTATGTATAAAGCTAAGGCTATGGGCAAGAAACGGATTTGTTTTTATGGGGAGAATGGATGAGACAGGTATTCAAGAGACCTGAAAGCCTGAAGAATGTTCCTTTCAGGTTCTGTACTGGATGCGGGCACAGCCTTATCCATAGAATAATTGCAGAGTGCATAGATAATCTCAAAATAAGGGAAAAGGTTATAGGGATTGCGCCTGTAGGGTGTGCAGTCTTTGCATATGATTATTTTAACTTTGATATAATCGAGGTAGCGCACGGCAGACCTCCCGCAGCAGCAACAGGATTGAAACGGGTCATGCCTGACAAAATAGTATTTTCTTATCAGGGAGATGGGGACCTTGCTGCGATTGGCACTGCTGAGATAATACACGCTGCTAACAGGGGAGAAAACCTGAGCGTATTTTTTGTAAATAACGCAACGTACGGCATGACAGGCGGACAGATGGCTCCTACAACACTAACAGGTCAGAAGACAACCACAACGCAAAAGGGTAGAGAGGTAAAGGTTTCGGGGTATCCTTTGCATGTTTCTGAATTGCTTTCGACGATAGACGGCGTATCATTTGTTCAAAGGACAGCAGTGGATTCAGTAAAGAATCTACTTTTAACAAAGAAGGCTGTTGCAAAGGCATTCAGATATCAGATAAAAAATAAAGGATTCAGTTTTATTGAGATATTATCTCCCTGCCCTACTGACTGGGGAATGTCTACAGAAGAGGCCATTAAGTGGATGCAGAAAGAGATGATATCTGTTTTTCCTCTCGGGACTTTTAAGGATAAGTTTAGCGAATAAACTATGTTAGAAAGGCAAGGTATAGTATTCGAGCGGCATTATTTTGCCAATATTCCAACAGTAAGTTTCTTTAAAAAATCGAGAGGCAAAATACCTCGGAGCGCAGCGAGAATGAGCGAAAATGCTATACCTTGCCTATTAAAGGAGTTATTTTGAAATATCAGATAATGATAGCAGGGTTTGGGGGACAGGGCATTCTGTTTCTCGGAAAGCTTCTGGCATACAGCGGCATGCTTGAGAATAGGGAGGTAACATGGTTTCCGTCATATGGAGCAGAGGTAAGAGGCGGCACAGCAAACTGCACTGTGATAATATCGGATGATCTGATAGGTTCTCCAATAGTAAGGAATCCGGAAGTCCTGGTGGTTATGAATGAGGCGTCTCTGAATAAATTTCAGCCTCGCCTGAGAAAAGGAGGGCTTTTACTGTTTGACTCATCTCTGATAAATGGGGCTGAACTGAGAGACGATGTGCGGATGCTCGGAGTGCCCGCAAGTGAGATAGCTGCATCAATCGGCAATACAAAATGCGCAAATATGGTGATGCTAAGTGCATTGTTTGCAGAGACAGGCATGATTAAGGAAGAATCAGCTATCCATGCCCTTGAAGAACTGACTCCTCAGAGAAGGAGGAAGGCTCTCGATGCCAATAAAGCGGCAATCACCAAAGGCAGGAAATATATTGAGGATAAGAAAAGCAAAAACATCTGATATAAAACAAATTCAGAAACTCATTAATGAGTTTGCTAAAAAGGAACAGATGCTTCCGCGCTCACTGAACGATCTGTATGAAAGCATAAGGGATCTCTTTGTCTGTGAAGCCGATGAGAGGATAAAGGGCGCATGTGCTCTCCACATCTTATGGGACGACCTTGCAGAGATAAGATCGCTGGCTGTTAGCGAAGATTCACAGGGTACAGGAATAGGAAAACGGCTTTTGGCAGCCTGTCTTAAAGAGGCAGAGCAGTTTGGAGTGAAAAGGGTCTTTGCACTTACATACCAGTCAGAGTTTTTCAAAAAGATGGGTTTCTCGGATATAGACAAATCAAAACTGCCTCAAAAAATATGGGGAGATTGCCTAAGATGTCCGCGCTTTCCTGAATGCGACGAAGATGCTGTTATAAGGGAGTTTTCAAGAGCAAAGCCATTAACCTGTATTAAGAGCTGTAATTCAGAAATAGAAATGTCCGGTTTTGCAGAAATAGAAATGTCCTAATTCCAAGTGATGCTATACTGCCTTTTTTTAAAAAGGAGGCGAGATGGCAGGAAAGGACATTATCATGTTGCATCAAAGAGAATTAAAG
>JACQXE010000051.1 GCA_016208915.1 Nitrospirota bacterium
GCGCCTCCATAAAAAGTTACTTAGACAAGGCAGGTGAAGCCTCCCGGCCAATCCTCCATGATGACAAGGGTTCAAAGACCCAATCAACCTATTATGGCTTTGGGAG
This sequence comes from Nitrospirota bacterium, assembly GCA_016208915.1. Taxonomy (GTDB): domain Bacteria; phylum Nitrospirota; class Thermodesulfovibrionia; order Thermodesulfovibrionales; family UBA1546; genus JACQXE01. The sequence continues at coordinate 107 of JACQXE010000051.1, forward strand.
GCAGGGAACAGACTCCTTTAAGGGTTCCATGACCAAGGTGAAATGGCGTTCTCCTGCCTGTCCAACTTTAACGGGTAAAACCCGTTTATATAAATCTTATAACACAAATTCTTAGTAGGAGGTTTTATGACAAGGTCAGTTCTTGTAGATAAGGTTGCTGAAAGGGTTGATGGACTCACAAGAAAACAGACAGAGATAGTTCTCGAGACGGTATTCGAAAGCATAAAAGAATCCCTTAAAAAAGGAGACAAGATAGAGATAAGGGGCTTTGGAAATTTCAGGCTTAAAACAAGGAACGCGAGAAAGGCACGAAACCCAAAGACAGGAGAGAGCGTTGATGTTCCTGCCAAAAAAGTGCTCCATTTTAAGGTAGGCAAGGAACTCCGAGAGCTCCTGAATTCATAGCAAGTATTATTTTCCTGAAGTGGACAACCAAAATCTTTCCGGAACCAGAAGATATTTTATCAGAAATGCTATCAAGTCTTTTTTCGCCTTCATAGGACTGGGTTCGCTCTTATCTTTTTTCTTTCTTTATCCGTCTGAGGTAAAAAAGAGGGAACTGAAATTTTTCCATGTCCTTGACGAAGATGAGATTCCCCAAAGAGGGGTTAAAAGAACTGATTTTTCCTATGAACAAGGCAATAGGGTTATAAATACAAAGACATTTATTGTAATGACAGCGAAAGGCCTTATTGCCTTCTCACCTGTATGCACCCATTTAGGATGCCTCGTAAACTGGGACAGGAATAAGAATGAGTTTTTGTGCCCATGTCATGGCGGAAGGTACGATAAGGAAGGAAATGTCATAGCAGGCCCTCCGCTGGCGCCTCTCGCAAAACTTCCTATCCAGATAAAAGACGGCAAGGTATTGGTGGGCATAAAGGTCTGACAAATATATCATGAAAGACTGGAAGGATAACATAAGTTTTGTGCTTGTCGAGCCTAAGGAGCCGGGCAATATAGGAGCCTCTGCAAGGGCAATGAAGAACATGGGATTTCAAACCCTTGAACTGGTAAAACCTAAACGATTCATGACTGATGAAGCAAAGTGGATGGCTTGCAATTCGCTCGACGTGCTTGAGAATGCAATTGTTCATCTGAGTTTAAGGGATGCGATAAAAAACAAAAGTTTAATCATAGGAACGACAAGAAGGCTGGGGAAAAGAAGAGGACTTATTCTTCAACTGAGAGATAGCATCAAAAAGATAATCAGTGCTGCAAAAAAGAATAAGGTTGCACTACTCTTTGGAAGAGAAGATAAAGGCCTGAACAATAAAGAAGTTGAGGAATGCGGTTTTCTGATAACAATCCCCTCGGAGCCATCGATGCCGTCGCTTAACCTTGCGCAGAGCGTATTGCTTGTTGCATATGAACTAAGTCAAAAGACATACAAGGCAGAAACCCCTTCTTTAGTCTTGCATGAAAAACTTGAAACGCTGTACACTCATATACGATCAACGCTTAAAATGCTTGAATACATACCCCGGGGCAACAGAGATATTGAAGTGAGGATAATGAGAAACCTAAAACATCTCATAGGCAGATCAGGACTCACAGATTGGGAATTACAGATGCTTCATGGGATATGTTCACAGGTGGAAAAAAGATTAAAATAAAGGGTTCTTCTGGGATTAGAGTGGATAAAACATTGTTCCCCTTTGGCAAAGGTACACCCATTGATCCCCCCTTTGAAAAAGGGGGGTAAAGGGGGATTATAGAACTGGACGGAGGACAGCATTATACAGAAGACGGCAAAGCAAAAGACATGCGAAGAGACGAGTTTATGAGAAGCATACGATTGCGGGTTTTGAGGTTTTCTGATAGGGATGTATTTGACAATATGGACAAAGAGGGGGCTCTACAGGAAAGTCGGAAGAACCTAAAAAAGGAGGGCTGAATCAGCCCTCCCTTAAGAATCTCGCTAAAAGCAAATGTCCTTTTTTTAATTTATCGTTATCAACTTAGACTTTGTATTGTTTCCATCATTCATCTCAGGCACTACTCCATCTGCATCTGCTGCACAAAAGATATAGTATTTGCCCGGAAGTGTGTCAGATGGAATAAGACAAGTCATACTGCCTGCGTTTGATTCTCCTACTGCAAGTGGGATCACTGCCCTAAAGCAACCAAGCGGTTTATCCCAAGGAAACAACTTAGTGTCAACAGACAGATAAAACTTGTTGGTAGATGCCCCTGCATCTCCTGTTCCGTTATTTTTTGTTGTATTACCTATTGTGATTGTTGTTCCTGCTTTTGCAGTAGAAGGTGCAGTAAGAGCTGATATTATAAGATCAGCGCCTATCTTAATCGAGTCGTTCTTTAAGTTATTGATCTCGTTTGTCTCAGCAACTACATTATCAGCATCTGCAATAGCTAAAATATAAAACATATCTGCATCTGTTATGCCGCAAGGAAGGGTACATTCTGTACTTCCTGTATTCTGAGTGATTGGGCCAAGCGGTGGAATAACTCTGCTGCAAATAAGTTTGTCTTCTGCGCTGTATGTGGCATCAGTAGAAAAGTAGAACTTTGTTGTTGATGTGCCTGCTGGGCCTGTGCCTTGATTCTTGGTTGTATCAGTAACAGTTATGTTTTGACATGCCGCACCGGTTAATGGGACTGAGAAAGCAGAGACGATAAGATCAGAGGTTGAGGGCTGGCAATTTGGCTCAGGATTAGGACTAACTGTGTCCCACTTGCCATTGCAGTTATTGTCTTTTCCGTCACTGCATATGAAACTACCATATGGCCCCTCTATTACTCCGGGGTTAATTGTAGCATCACTGTCATTACAGTCATTGCCGGGTGTTGTTTGACATCCAGCCGGCACACAGCCAGCTCCTGTGCACGTTCCGTCTAATGATGCGTTTATGTGTAAGTCGTTGTCTTTGTCACAATAGTAAGTGAACGGAACAGCACAGTTAGGGTCTGTATAGAACCACCAAACTGGACTCGAAATATCTCCAGTTGGAGTATGAGCTACGACTCCCCAATAATATGTCTTCCCTGTTTCCAATGTCGGGAATAGACATAAAGGCGATGATACATTATCACAAATCTTCACAGCTGGATACATTGTAATGTAATCTAAAATATATACGTCATAACCTGTAGCTCCCGACACAGGATCCCAGCTAAACGAACCGTTCAAATTACACACGCTTGCACCATTTGCAGGAGAAGGGTTATAGACGCCAGGACGTAAGGCGGTGGGAATCTTGGATAGAGAAATATTGTACGTTCCCGCAGAGTTAACACCAAAATCGCGTATGACTATGGTATAAAGCCCTGTCTGCGCAAGTTGGTGATCGAGGACGTCACCACCACAGTAATTGCCGTTACCACAGGTCTGCCTCGGCTGGCCCTCCACCTGGTGGATATAGGACTATATGCGTGTCTAAAGCCCCCGAAATCGTCACTGCGTTAATGATTACCTGATCACCTACGTTACCCGTAAATGTCCATGTATCCATGTATGAAGGACCAACGAGATCAATACCTATTTTGGTCTCACCTGAATTTATCGGTCCCATATCAGCAGCCCAACCTAAAGAAAAACAACTACACACAAAAATCACAACTAACAGCAGAAATAAAAATCTCTTCCCCATACCCAATTTCCTCCTTTAAATTAGTATTTTGATTTTATGCTTCCCCCAAACAAAAAATCCCTTTCCTTTCCCCCAAAACCTTTTTTTCATCTCATAAACTTCCCTCCTTTTTAGTAAAACAGCTTTCAGCGTTCAGCTTAATAAAGAAGCTATCAGCCATCAGCGGTCAGCTCTCAGCTTCTGAATAAAAGATGCAAGCATCTTCTTTACGTCAATAACTTCACTCTCAAGTCGTTCATAGTCAGTCATGCTAATAAACTTGAGATCTCTTGCAAGCAATAAATGATATTCGAGTTCACTTGCCGAACCCATAGCCATCTGAATAAAACGCGCCATATCGGCGTCTCCTTTCCTGCCGCATCCTTCCGCAATATTCGCAGGGACAGAGGATGCAGCGCGCCGGAGCTGACTTGTCAGCCCATACAATTCATCTTTTGGAAATGCTTGCGTAGTCTTATAAACCGTCAACGCAACCTCATGCGCCTTTTCCCAAACTTTCAAATCTTTAAAGCTTTTCAATATTGAACTCCGTTAATAGCTATCAGCATTCAGCTATCAGCTTAATAATAAACAGCTTTCTGCAATCTGCTCTCTGCTTTCTGCTTTTGGTTTTTTACTGAACGCTGAGTGCTGATTGCCTCCATAACGTTTTTATCTCCATGCTATTGCTTCTCTGACATATCCTATGCTATGTTTATACAAAAGGAATAGATATGCTTTCTTTAAAAAAACAATTAAATGCTTTACCTGCTCAGGTGTCTTCAAGGAAACTTGAGGCTTTGAAGTCACTTTCAAAGTTGGGCCTGAAATTATCTGATGGCTATGATTATTCCCTTTGGGAATACGCCTCTCCTGAAACAACCCTTGCTGATGTACAAAAGCGGCTTTCTTCCATAAAAACCTCTTTATCAGACGATATAGTTGAAGAAAGAAACAGATAATGCCTTTGTATTTCTTTGACACCAGCGCTCTGGTCAAGAGATACCACATTGAATCCGGCTCAGAAAAGGTAAATGAGATATTTAATAACCCTGACGGCGTCTTTATCGTTACCAGCCTCACAGTAACAGAGTTTGTATCCGCCTTTGCAAGAAAACTGCATGAAAAGGTCATATCAGAAGATGATTTCCGCTTCTGTTTATCAGAGTTTGCAAAAGACATCATTTCTCTCTTCTGGATCATAGACCTTGAAAGAAGCCACATTAACAAATCCATCTCTTTGATAATCAAACATAATCTCAGAACCCTCGACAGCCTCCAGCTTTCTGCATTTTTAGACCTTTCATCTCTCAATCCAATAATGATTACCTCTGATGAAGCATTATTCGATGCTACTGTTAAAGAAGGTTTTTCAGCTATAAAACCCTAAAAATTCCATACCTCTTTAACAAACAACCAACTATTAAGATAACAATCAAAAAACAAAAAGGGCAGTATTAACCGCCCTTTAAATCTATGACTTAAAATGTTTTCTTGCTGCTTTATAAAAGCTACTCGAAAAACTCCTTACCCCATTTAGCCTCTCCTAATCCCCCTGAAAACTGATAAATAACAACACATTCAGATAAAAACTGTCAAGGATAAAGCAAAAGACATTCTTATCCACTAATATCAAAAGCAACATCCATGCCAGATTTATAACACATTGATTCTAAACTATTTTATGAAAATAGGTTTTAAATGGATATCAAAAGTGTAAAATTTTCCGACACTTTTAGTCTTGAACTGTCAGGTTTCTTTACACTTTTAACGAGGGATAACAGATAAAGGTAAAATATCTGACGCTATCCTGTGACTTCTTTTAGCCACTTCAGATAATCATATGAACCCTCAACAATCGGCACGCCGATAATCTCAGGGACTGTATAGGTGTGAAGCTCCTTGACTCTTTTTGAGATGTTATCAAAAAGCCTGCTCTGGGTCTTGGCAATCAGCAGAACTTCCGGTTCATCATGAATTTTTCCCTGCCAGCTATATATTGACCGCATATTTTTTATAATATTAACGCAGCCTGCAAGCCTTTCTTCGACAAGAGTCTTTGCTATCTTTGAAGCCTCTTCCTCATTGGGAACTGTTATAAATACAACGACATTATTAGTCAGGTTTCCCACAGAATTTTCCTCCTAGCATTAGAGTCTCCTTTTTGCTGCCTTGACGAAACAATGTTACCGTTGGGCTGAAAAATACAAAATCCTGATGGAATGGAGTGTTGATATTTCCTCCGAATGAGCTATTGTCTCCAAGCGCAATATGGATTGTGCCGAAGATTTTTTCTGATTCAAGTATATTGTCAGGTCTCTTAGCCATATTATTGGTGCCTATCCCGAGTTCTGCTATGTTTGCATTTTCTTTTCGTTCAGAGAGCTTTGCCCTCAGATAATCAGCGTATTCTTCTGTTCCTGATACCATAGAGACGAGACCCTTTTTCACAGTCAATGTAATAGGCGATTTCAGTTGCCTTGTAGGCGCCCATTCTATGACAAGCTTGCCATTGGCTGTGCCTTCAACCGGCGCAAGATAAACCTCGCCTGCAGGAAGATTTCCGAAGGCCCCGGGCTTTGTGAGTATCCCTGTGTCTGACTGTGCCTTCCTGCCTTTTTTTGAAAATGAAATTTGCGTGCCATTCGGCGTCTTTATCTCAACAAATTCAGATTTGTTTACTTTCATTGCAATATTTTTTGTGGTCCTTTCAAGCGCTTTCCAGTTCACATTCATAGCGCCTTCAAGCATTGACGCATCAAACAGGGGCATACTCGCATACCTGGCCCCGCATATTCTTGTGAGCAGGTCCCTGAACCTCGTATGGCTTGTAGAGTAATTTGATAAGGCAATGACAGCAGCCACGGCATATTTCCTGTATTTTGATACGATATACTCAATTTTTTCTGTTTCAGACCGGTGAATTTTTTTCCTTATGAGCGGATTTAAAAGTCTTTCTTCTTTCAGTGTCTTTAATGACTTTTCTCCGAATGCCATGCCCCAGAGTTCTTCAGGAGGCTCTGCACCGTGATTTCCGGTGGCGCTATATTCATGATAAAAGACATTTTTGCAAAAACCCTTTCCTATCTCAGAAAAGAGTAGGGCTATATCCCTGAGCCTTTCTCTCCTGCAGCTGTCCGCTTCTTCGAGAACCTCTTTAATGGATATCCTGTCTGTAAAGATGAGAACATTTTCTGATTTTTTGACATTTAGATTTATCCTGAAGATATTCCTTATTGTCTGTGTTATCAAGCCTGTTCTCTATGAGCCGTCATCTGTTTTGATATGCGGTGTTATGAATATGAGAAGCTCAGTTTTATCTTTTCTTTTAGTTTCTTTTTTAAAAAGCCATCCGAGCAGAGGTATTTTGGATAATAAGGGCACGCGGTTTTCCCCTTCAGTATCAGTCTCAGTATAGATACCGCCTATAACTATTGTTTCTCCGTTTTTGATAAGAACTCCTGTCTGGGTCTCACGGCTAGTCTTTGGAGGGATGCCTAAAACAGAACGGCTGAAATCAAATTCTTCTTTTTTTGTCAGAATCTTCAACGACACCTGTTCAAGATCTATTATCTTAGGTGTAACTGTCAAACGTAAAGAGGCTTCCTTTTCTGTAGTGCCTGTAACCTGCGAACTGCCTCCTGATATCGTTGTCGTAGGGATTATAATCTGCGTGCCGCTTGAAATTGTTGCCTCCTGGTTATCCAAAACCATTACCTTCGGGCTGGAGAGTATCTTTGCCTTGCCCTCTGCCTCGAGCGCAGAAAGCTGCAAATCCAATGTCAGCTTGTTAGTTAATAAGCCTATGCCTATTGCTCCGCCACTTCCTGCGCCAACTGCCGCAGGAAGATTTACGTTAAATGCATTTCCTGAATAGCCTATTCCGCCGGTTAATGCAATTGCAGCTGTATCGGTTGATGTTGTCTTTGTGGCGCCTCCAAACACTAATACGTCTCCGGTCCGATACATAGTGCCCCATTGGATGCCTAACTCTTCTCTCGCATTAGTACTGATCTCAACAATCTGCGCCTCGATCATTACCTGTTTTGTCTTTATATCTACCTGTTTCAATAGCTGAGCTGCCCTGTCTATTGCTGATGGAGTATCCTTAATGACTATCGTGCTGCTCCTTATATCTGATGCCACTGTGCCTTTTTTGCTCAAGGCCTTTGTAATTACAGGTTCGAGTTCTTTCGGGTTCGCATATTTGACAGTCATTGTGCGGGTTATAAGGTCAGCATCATCTTCCAATGGGACTATACTTACAATATTGCTCTCTTTGATGTAAGAATACCCTTTCCCTTTTAATATGGAGTCTATCGCATCCCAGAGCGGAACATTTCTGAGACTGACAGTCACCTTCCCGGTTAGCTTTTCATCGACAATGATGTTGATACCGTGCTCCTGTCCTATCGCCCTCATTACGTCCCGAAGTTCAACATCTCTGAGTTCTATCGAAACAAGCGGACCCTTATCCTCGGCATAAGCAGTAAACAGTGAACAGTTAATAGTAAACAGTAAAAAAATAATATGTAAAGCATAGCGCCTTTTCATCTTCATCTTCTCCCCCCCTTCTGTCCGCCTAAGGCGGATTCAATAGCGAATTTCTCTATTCCAAGATAAAACTTTTTCCCGCTTTTTTCTAAAATGACCCTGTCCTTGTTTATGCCTACTATCATGAAGTCATTGACCTTCTCGTTTTTCCTGTAAAATCCTCCGTTTATTATTGCCAATGCCCTTTCTCCGTCAGATATTATACCCTCAACCTTCAGACCTATTGAGACGTCTTCCTTTTGTATTCTTTCCTTTTTCAGCACGCTGTCTTCATATCTTATGAACGGGTCTCTCCCCCACTTTTCCTTTATTATTTCCTTCACAGGCGACTGCAATGCACTGAGTTTTATATCAGAAAGATTTTCTGCATAAGAAAGTGAAAAGTGAAAAGTGAAAAGTGAAAAGATAAAAATCATGGAAAATATTTTTTTTGATCTTTGTAATTTGCAAGTTGCAACTTTTCTCTTCATTGCTTTTTCCTCAGATAGGTCACAACCTTCAAAATGGCTATGCCTGAAGGATACAAGGCGCTGTTGGTCTCGAACTTGAGTTCCCGTATCAGAAACAATCTGTGTCTTAATTCAATACTTCTGAGAAAATCATACATCTCCCTGAATCTGACCCTTAACTCTATCTTTACCCTCATGATAATAAAATTATCCTTATATTCGAACCCCTCAGGCGCTATGGATATGAAATCCACTCTTGCCATGCTTGCCTCACGGCTTATTGCCGCCAGCAAGCCTGAAAGGTCCTCTGCTTCCGGAAGTTTCATATCTTCGGCAATTTGATTTTTCTGAAGTGAAACCTGCGAAGACAGGGCAGTGTTTACAACCTCAATATCATTTTTCAGCGTCTGCAGAGTCTGCTGTTTTAAGTTTGCCTTCTGTGAAGCAGGCTTATACAGCAGAATATAGAAACCGCCTACTACTATAAATACCAGCATTAATACGCTGATAACCCTTTCCCTTCCTGAAAGGCGGTCTATCCTGCCGGCTATAGTTTTTCTCAAAGACTTTAGGTCCATTTCAGTTTTGTCTTTAGTTCAAAGGAGATTTCCTTTTCTCCCTTTTGAGAAAATACGATTTCGACGTCGTAGAAGTACTGCGACGCCTCAAGCGCAGATATGAGATTCGCCACGCCAAGCTGTGTAGTTGTGAAGCCCTTTACGCTCATCAGCTTTATCCCTCTCTCATCTTTTGATTCGATGGAAGAGAGCCACACATTTTCAGGCACAAGAATTGATATCTCACTTATGATAAAGCTCCATCTGGGTGTTTTTCCTATAGCATCAAGTATCTCTCTGTCGACTGATGAGATGGTCTGGACAGGCGCAGATGCAACCAGTAATTTTTGCTGTAAATCTGTTTTATGTTTGTTTAGCTTGTCCAGTTCGATATCAACCTTTCTGATCTCAATGCCCTTAAAAAACCAGAGAACAATTATTGTTATGATATAAACTGCAAGCCCCGGGAAAATGTAATAAAACAGGCCCTTTATTTTAGGCTCGCCTGTTTTAACCTCTATTGGCAGAAGATTCAGCGTTTCCTTCAAGAACCCCTCCTCGCAAGACCTATTGCCACAGAGAACATTGAACCTAACTTTCTTATTTTCTCATCTTTAAGAACAAGGCCGTTAAAAGGATTAGGTGCGCTGACCGGAACATCGAATACGCCTGAGAAATATTCCCTTATTGCAGAACTGACGGCAACCCCTCCTGTCAGAATCACCGCTTCAAATGTCTTTTCTTTAAATGTGGCTTTATAATAATCTATGGACCTGAATATCTCTTTCAGTATCTGATTCAATATGTCTCGCATCTTTTCCGCAGGTCCGTTCATCAGTATGTTATCTGCCTCTTCTTCTGAAAAACCCTCATTAAGAAGATGGTTCTTCAGATGTTCTCCTCCCATATCTACGGATCTGGTCAGCCTCAAAGCCCCTGCCTTGACTATATCTATCTCCATCACCTTTGCGCCTATGTCTAAGATTATTACATTTCCGGGACTGTTTAGAGGGATCGCCCTGATCAAACACAAAGGGTTTATGTCAACAGATGTTATACGGAGACCGGATTCCTTTAAAGGAAAGATATGGCGATTAATATTTTCTCTTTCTGTAGAAGCGAATGTTACTATGATGCCGTCAGCCCCTTGCTTTGCAACATAATCATAGACTGCATTCTCGGCAGAATAAGGCAACTGTCTTTTTATCTCCCATCTTACAGCTTCCTTTAATTCGCTCTTCGGCATGAGGGGCAGGGTTATGGTTCTTATAAAAGAAAAACTGCTGGGTATCTGTACTGAAGCCTCTTTGCCGATAATATTCAGTTCTTTGAAAAAATTGTGCAGGCTGTTTATGAAAAGTGTATCGTCTTCCCTCTCAGAGGAAGAAATATTCATGGAGGCGGCAATGGAAACTTTATTTGTTCTGAGTCCTATGACCTTTATAGAACCACTGCCAAGATCTACCCCTAAGGGAGCAGGTCGAAACAGTTTTACCATCAGTGCCTCTTCGTAAAATAATATGCCATAAAAAACATGAATATTGAGATAAGCATGAGCGAAACACCGAATCCAATTCTATAGGAAAAAGTAAAGCTGTCAATCCTCGCTACCATTTTGGCTGAAATATCATTAAGTCTTCGCAACGTCCCGGGCGCAACTAAGAAGAGGACGCCGATTACGAAAGCCAGAACCCCTATAACTACAGAAAAGGTAACAATTGACATAAGTTCGCCCTCCTGCCTAAAGTTCTACTTTAAAAGAATATCTGTTAATCTTCAAAATGTCAAGGATTTATTTGATTTTATCGGAGGTCTGTTTTGAGGATTTTAAAGAATCTCAGAAAAAAATAGTTGGCATATAGGAAAGCTTATCTCCGGACTATCAAAAACAAGGTAATGAGTAAGATTAAGATTATTATCCCTATTCCTATATTTTTTATCCACCCGAATCGTCTTGACTCAATGTATATCATTTTCTCATAGGATTTTACGCCTTCATTTTCATATCCGGCAGCTTGTCCTTCATCATTGGAAGGCTCCTTTGTACCCTGATCTAATGAATCCCGGTCAGCAGAAAGCCTTGAGGTCTTATCCTTATACTCTGAGACGACCTGATCTCTTTCGCTCTTTATTTCTTCCAACCGGTTTTTCATTACTGATATTTCATTATTGAGGGAAAGATTCTCTTCTGTTTTTTCATGAACCAGACCCCTCAGTTCAGTTATTATCCTTTTGAATTCTTCAATCTCATTTTGTTGTTCGCTCCCCGAATCTGTTTTTTTAGCCGGCTCGCTGCTCAGTGAATCGAGCCGTTCTTTGAGTTCATCATTCTGCGCCTCTTTGAGTTCAAGCTCTTTTTTCTCAACTTCAGCCCTCAGATCATCAATAGTTTTTTCCAGGTCTAAAATATTTTCATTGAGGTGTTTATTCTCTTCGAGCAAAGTATTTTCACGATCCTGAATGCTTTCAATTCCTTGCTTTAGCTCTAATATCTCCATATTCCGCAGTATGTCAAGGTCTGCCAGCCTGTCATGCAGTATTTTTCTTTCCTCGAATGCCTTATGCAATGCGTGTATGAGCCTGTCTTTTTCTTTGGCGGATATTGCTATCTGGGTATTCTTATCTTCTGTTATCTCTTCAAGATGTGCTATCTCTTTAAGGGCTTTTAAGAGTCTTTCTCTGAGGTTTTTTGTATCAGGTTGTTCTGAGGGTGTTTTATCCTGTCTTTGCCGGAACGGGTCATCAGGCTGAAGCTCATCAAGCACAAAATCAGAATCCATATTAAAACACTCTATGCTTTATCATTTTTCAAAAACATATCCTATCTCTCTGACAAAGTCAAGCTTAAATGTCTTGCCGCAAATCTATGCCCTGATGCAAAATAGATAGATTATTTTATATAATTAAAGCAATGGAATGCAGGGAATGTAAAGGGAGCTTAAAACTGTACATAGGGTGAAAGGCAGTGAGTCTGCGCTGCATGGGATGCGGCAGAATATATCCTCCCTTGTTTATATTTGATAGAAAAAGGCGATTAATATGACAGCAGAGGAAATACTTTCGAGAGATGCATTTTTGCTCGGCATGGAACTCAGGCTTTTCTGGCTTGTTGCCTTGCTCTATGCTATAAGTTTTCTAATAGGAATTTCTTATCTTCTCTCATCAAGAAAGGCTGCTGGAAGGTTTCTGACAGTCAGTCTATGGTTCACTGCAATTGTTCATACGTTGCTTATTATATTCAGGACGATCGAGGGTCAGAGACCGCCGTTCCAGACCCTTTACGAGACGCTTTCATGGTTTGCATGGTCAGCAAACATAACATATCTATTTGTCCAATCAAGATGGAAAGAGATACATTTTCCGGGAATCTTTGTATCAGGCATTGCAATGGCTGCATGTCTTTACAGCATTTTCACAAGAAGCCCTGAGATAATTCCTCTGCCTCCTGCCCTGCAGAGCCCATGGTATGAGGCACATGTGATTATCGCATTTCTTGCCTATGCTGTATTTGTTGTCAGTTTTGCCGTAGAGCTGACGCATCTGATATTTGAAAGGACTTTCAGAAATAATGCGCTTGTGTTCGGTTTCCCTTTTGAAGGGTTTCACAGGTATGCGCACAGGCTTGTGCTTTTTGGATTTCCACTTATGACATTCGCTGTATTTTCGGGCGCTGCATGGGCAAATGATGCATGGGGAAGGTACTGGTCTTGGGACCCTAAGGAGACATGGTCATTGATTACATGGACGGTCTATGCAATGTATCTTCACAGCAGGGCAATAGCAAGATGGAGAGATAATCCTGCGTCATTCCTGAATATCTTGGGTTTTATATGTATGATAATGACATTCCTCGGCGTGAACTGGCTTGCTAAACTGCTAAATATACCGAGCATGCACACATATGGCGTCTAACAGACTCTATAACACATTTTCATCGTTAAAGACATCCGTAGTGATACTCGCTGCCATGTCAGTGTTTTATATCCTCGGGACGATATTTCCACAGGGCGGAGATGTCGGAGACTATATGAAGGCAGGCGGAAAATATATCACGATTGTTAAGGCCTTCAGTCTGCTTAATATATTTACGTCGCCATTATTCTTAATGCTCTCTATGCTCCTTTCTGCCAACCTTGTCATATGCATCTATGAAAGGTTCAAGATGATGAAGGCAAGGGCTAAAGTGATCCCTCTGGAATCGATTATGAATAATCCGAACCTTATAGAGATAGGCAAGGGAGAATACAGCAATACAATTTTTAGCCGTTTGAAAGGCATGAGGTTCAGACTTATTGAAGAAGGAGAAGGTTATTATGTTTTTGGAAAAGGATTACCCTACTGGTGGCTCTCATGGATATATCATTTAGGTATAGTAGTTGCCATTATCGGGTTTCTGCTGACAGCGCTTATGTCATTCGAGAAAGAAGCGACGCTGTATAAAGATACGCCTGAAAAAATCTCCCTGTATAGCCAGGAGACAAGGCTTAATGAATATCTGAAAAAGCTCGGTCTCAATATACCGAAAGAAGACAAGTCAAAGGAATATTTCCTGATATTAAAAGATTTCAAGACCGAATATTATCAGTCCTTGAAATTCGAATATCCCAAGGAAAAACTTTCGCGGCTGGCAACAGTCATCGGCTGGCGGCCAATAGAGCCGTCAAAAGAGGGCGGACTTTCTCCCAAGATGTGGAAGACAGCGCTTGAGCTGAAGACTCCTGATAACAAAACAAAGGAGGCATCTTTATGGGTCAATCATCCGTTCAGATACAGAGGGCTTACGCTTTATCAGATGGGCTTCGAACAAAAGATGAGTATGGTTGTGGCAGGCAGAACCGTTGAGATAAATTCGATGGAACAGTTCGAAATCCCGGGCATAAAAGGAAAGTTTATAACATCGCCTGTCAAGACCGGAAAGGTTTTCAAAAAAGACGGTACAGAAGATAATGTGAAACCATTTTTTGACCTCTCATATATACCTGAGGGCAAGAAAAAGGAAAAATTGAAAGAGGTATATCTCGGCAGACAGGAAGACATTCGTGGTGTAAAAGTCCTGTTCAGGAATCTTAAAGAAGGAAGCTCATTGAGTTACAGGGTTGATCCTGGGGTTCCATTGATAGGGATATCAACGCTTCTTGTCTTTCTCGGCCTCTTAGTGAGGTGCCTTGGCTACTGGTACAGGGTTTATATTGTAATAAAGGGAAGGAAGATATTCACTCTTATAAGCACGAGGGGATTGTTCGCAAACAAAGACAGAATTCTAAAAAATATCCTGAATTCTGAAAGAAATGTCCTACTAGATAAGCACTAAATAAGGCAGCAAAACGTATCGAAAAATAAATTTTTCTCAACATCTGCATTATTTTAAAAGTGTAAAGGGCGGTTAGCTCAGCTGGGAGAGCGCCACGTTCGCAACGTGGAAGTCGGGGGTTCGAATCCCCTACCGTCCACCATTTTTTACTAATAAAATCAAGGGTTGATACCCCTAAAAAACCGTCAGTAAACCGTCAGTAAACTATAAAGTAGATGCGTGGGCTTCTGGTCGGGATATTTTCTGCTACAAATTTGCTACACTCACCACGCACCATGATAGTCTGTAACTGAAACTTCCCGCCGCAGAGACGGCGGGGTATCTTAAGAAAATTTAACCATCGTGTTGTCATTCCCGCTTGTCGGGAATCCTTCAGAAAGATTCTGGACAAGCCAGAATGACAGAAATTAGGAAACCCCACAGCAGAGACTGAGGGGTATTGAAAATTAATAAAGCATACTCCTGAAACAGCACGAACAATTTTCCCATAAAATACGAAATGCTATTAAACTGTCTCTCTGTAAACCTGTTCCATTGCAGACATTGCGCTTAAAGACCGAGAGGTGAAGAACTTTTCCCCTCATTATCCGCAATGTTAGAAATGAGAGATGAAAAAAGTGTCGGATTTCTTTACACTTTTTAGTTTGCCTTTTTATAGCCATTTTGAAAAAATCCTTTAAAATCAATATAGATAAAGATTGGGGTTGTAAAGATGTAAAGTTTTCGACACTTTCCTACGCTTTTTTTCTGAGAAACTTTACACTTTTGATAGAGAATAAAAAGGCATTTTTGAAATATTTTTTAAAATCAATGAGTTATAAATCAGGTACAGATATTGCTTGAGATGTTAATGGATAAGAACGTCTTTTGTTTTATCCTTGACAGTTTTCATCTGAATGTGGTGTTATTTATCAGTTTTTCAGGGGAAGCAAGAGGAGCAACAGCCTAACTGTAATGGCGCTACATTTTTAAAAGACATATGATAGCAGATGGATAGAGATAAGCTAAAAGCATCAGTAAAAAATATGGGAACTAAAGCATTGACGGATAAGTGTCCGCTCTGTGGAGGCATCAAAAAGGCAGGGAAAAGTACTTTTACAGTAGATTTAGGTTTTGGTGTCGTTGTAGTAAGAGATGTGCCTGCAACTGTATGCTCCCAGTGTGGCGCAGACTGGATTGAGGATGCGGTTGCATCAAAGTTGGAAGGGATTGTGAATGATGCCCGGCAGAAGCACCTTACAGTAGAGATCACAACGCTATCTGCTTAAGGCAAGGATTTTATCGAGTTTTTTTGGGGGATGAAGAGAGGCAAAATGGGGTAAATAAATCTAAGGCATCAATTCTGCAAAGATTCAAGAAATTCTTTTTAATTTTGAATTAAAGGGCATGTATAAAACATGCCCTTTTTGTTTTTATAAAGAGTAAGATGAAATAAGAGAAAATAATTTTCTCTTATTGAGATTTAAAAAAGGAAGGAATTATAAAGGAGAGTAATATGAAGCTGCTAAAAATGAATTCTTCAAGAAAGTTAATGGTTATATTTTTTATCTTCTTTATTTTTGGATTCGCACGAAATGGTTTTTCAACGTTATCTGATAATGCAGGTGGGCAGCCTTCTGTAAGACCCTTAGATTTAACGAAATATCCGACATCAGAAGAAATCACGGCGGCCGGTCAGCTTGGAGGCCCTATCTATCCCACTCATGAAATACAGGATAAGAGCAGAAGAGAGGTGATAAATCTTTCTTTTGGTAAAGCCATACAGGAATGGAACAGGCATGAATATGTGACGGCTGTCCAATTGTTCCAGGAACATATCCAGGAATTTCCAGACAGTCCGTGGGTATCTGAAGCAATCCTCCATATAGGCTGTGATGCCCATTACAATGGAAGATACAATGAGGCAGAAGAAAGCTTCAAATGGATAATAGAGGAGAATAAAGACAAAGATTACGATGGCGCCAGAAGACTGCTGAACAAAGCGAGGCTGCGGCTCGGCGTATTGAGTGTCGAACAATACAAGTTTAGTGAAGCAAAAGAGCTGTTCCATGAACTTAAAAGAGAAGGTTCTGATTGGCGCGAACGCACCTATGCGGCTCACTGGATACAGCGCCTTTCCAGATATTCGGCCAATGAGCTTGCCATGCTTAATTGCGGGACAAAGGCTCTTGCGTATTTATTAGAAAAAGAGGGGAAAAAGGATGAGGCGCGTAAGGTGATGGAACAGTTGCCTGAAACCAGCCAGGGCCACAGCATGAAGGCCCTTTCCGATATCGCTTCCAGATACGGATATAGCATGGCTGTCCTCAGGGTTACGCTGAAGGAACTGAAAAAACTGCCCCTGCCCGCAATTGTTCACTTGGGCGCGAAAACGCCGGGAAGGGGCGGACACTACTGGATTTTGGAGAAGATTAAGGAAGACTCCGTTGAATTACATGATCCGCAATCAGGCCGCAGGTTCGGGCAGAGCCTCAAAGCATTCGCAAAGGAATGGAGCAGCCGTGCACTCGTATTTTCAGACAAAAAAGACCTTCCCGGCATAAAGCTGACTGAAGGTGATATGAAACAGTTCTATGGCGGATGCTGCGGAGTCCCAGCTCCGGAAGATGGCAATGGAGATCCGGGCCGCAACGGAGGGCCAGACCCTAAAGGAGATTGTCCAGGCCCCTATGGTTCTCCGGGCTGGTCTGTGAATATCATCAACTTGAATCTCTATGTACACGATATTCCATTATGGTATAGGAGCACTTTAGGCCCCTCAGTAGAGATTTCACTGAGCTACAATTCCCAATCGGCTATAGCCTATAACGAACCCTTCGGTAATAAGTGGCAGTTCAATTACGGCAGTTATCTCGTTGTTGATACCTCAGGGAATGTGACTGTATTCATGCCGGACGGCAGACGTGATGAGTATACAAAGAATTATTCAGGGGATTACAATCATCCCTATCAAGTATTCAATACGCTCACCAAGATTGGTGAAAATCATTATGAATTGAAATTCCATAATGATACAGTTTATGTATATAACATTCCTTCGGGAACGAGTTCTCTCCAGCCTTTTCTTGTTGAGATACGCGACCGTCAAGGGCAAAAGCTCACCTTTAATTATGATACGAATGTCCGATTAACGACGATTAACGATGCACTCGGAAGGACAACTAACCTTACATATAATGCGCAAGGACTTGTAACACAGGTTACAGATCCCTTCAGCCGTTCCGCTGCATTTGAATATGACGCCGATAGGAATCTTACGAAAATTACTGATATGGGCGGATATTGGTCAACAATCAGCTACGATGCGGACGTTTACATCACGAGCATAGAGAACCAGAAGGGAAAGTGGTTATTTTATATCGAGCCGGCTGACGGGATTCCAAACGGCTCAAATGATTACCCGCCGCCGGGTGGAACTATGTGGCAGGATTACCGTATTACGATCACGAATCCGTTAAACGATAAGGAAGAGTACCATTACACCGGCAATCTCGTGTATGCCTGGTATGTGTCTCCCAAACATTATGTTCCATATGCGAGCAGTTCTGTTAACAACTTCAGAAGCGCTTTTAAAACCGTCTTTCACAGTACTGTCATATCCGGACGCGGTGAGATCGGCACAATCCAGGACCCTGAAGGAGTTACTGTTACTTTCGGCTATGACCCTAACGGCAACAGAACGAGCATCAAGGATGCGAATGGCAACACAACATCGATTGCATATGACACACAGGGCAATATTACGAGCATTACAGATCCGCTCAGCAATCTGGTTCAGTTGAATTACGACAGCAACAATAATCTCACCAGCCTGATCGATCCGGCAGGAAATATTTATGCCTATACCTATGATCCTGGCAACAATATCGATTTAACAAAGATTACTGATCCAAAAAGCGGCGAGACAACCTTTACCTATTATTCCTATGGCAAGCTAAAGACACTGACAGACGCAAAGGGGCAGACAACCTCGTTCGAATATGATAGCCAATGGAATCTTACGAAAGTGATAAGCCCCGGCGGGACTGACATTTATGCCTATGATGCTGTGGGAAGGGTTGAATCTCATACCGACCCGAAAAGCAATACCCTCCATTACACCTATGACAATTTAAATCGTCTATTGCACATCACATATCCCGACAGCTTCATAAAAGAATACGCTTATGACTGCTGCGGGTTTGACAGCGTTACGGACAGAAACGGGACAGTCACATTCTCACATGATGATATGCACAGAATCTCCAGTGTCACTGACGTATACGGCAACCTGATATCCTATGCCTATGATAAAAACAGCAACCTTTTCACTCTTACCTATCCCGATAGCAAGCAAGTCGTTTATGCATATGACAACGCGGACCGCTTGATCAATGTTACAGACTGGCTGAATAATGTGACATCTTACGTATATGATTCTGTCGGTGCGCTTGTCGGCACAATATTGCCCGATAATTCCATCACAATGTATGAATATGATAAGGCACAGAGGCTTACATCGTTTCTGGATTTCGCAAGTGATGCGAGCGTGAACGCTGTCTTCAAATATACGCTCGATAAGCTGGGGAACAGGACAGCTATCAACTTCTATCAGCCGCTCAACATGGTTTCGCCTTTGCAGAATACCAGCTATACATACAACAGCGACAATAGATTGCTCACAGCCGGAAGCACATCCTATAGTTATGACAATAACGGGAATCTGATAACTAAGACACAGGGAGGCAATGTTACAAACTATTCATGGGACTTCAACAACATGCTTGCTCAGGTTACAGTTGGTGGAAACACCTATGGATACAAATATGACGGCCTTGGGAACAGGATTGCAAAAACAGTGAATTCTGTTGAGACAAGATATGCAGTTGATCCAAAAGGTGGATTGTCAAAGGTTCTGGCAGAAACGACAGCAACCGGAAGCATCACTTCTTATTATGTCTACGGACTTGGTCTTATCTCAAAAATAACCCCTTCCGGGCAGGCATATTACTATCATTATGATGGTATAGGCAGTACCATTGCTATAACCGATTCATTAGGAAACACAGTCAACAAATATGCCTACGATGCATTCGGAAAAGTCATAAGCCAGACAGAAACAATCCCAAATCCATTTAAATATGTCGGAAGGTTTGGCGTGATGGATGACGGGAATGGATTGCTCTATATGCGGGCAAGATATTATGACCCTGAGGTTGGGAGGTTTATAAATAAAGATCCTGTCAGGTTTATAGACGGATCGAATACTTATGTTTATGTGGAAAACAATCCAATAAGATTTATCGATCCTCTTGGAAACGACCTATTAGATGTCTCTCTTTCATGTGTGGCGGCAACTCTTGGAACGTTCTTCCCAGAGGTTGGTGCGGCGGCGGCGATTCCGTTAGCAGGATTGGCATGTGCGATTTCAACAGATGCGGCTTCAATTGGACTAACTTTGGGCGGTATCTTAAATCCGGTGGTTGGATGGGCCAGCTGTGTTTACGAAATAAGTAGAATACTTAAAGAATTGAGAGACGAGCAGCGAAGGATAAATATAGAAACCTATGGGTTGGAATACTATCATTAGCAAAGCAATTTAAAGGCAAGAAACAGATAAAGGAAGATAAACGGTTCTATTTATGACGACAAAGTGAAACATACGGAGGGCTGAGAGATGATAATAAAATCTAAATTGCAGTTTTTTATTCTTTTCATTTTCATAGGGGTGATGGCCTTGTTGAACTCCAACGCCTTTGCCGCAACGCCGATTGACTGCGGGCAGACTACTCCAGGTTCTATTAGTGTGATAGGGGAAAAAGATGATTATACATTCACTGCAAATCCAAATGATGGCGCCCTTATCACGGTTGTCAGGACATCGGGAGACATGAACCCTTACATAGAGCTTTATGACTCAGCCGGTACGAAGATTGCGGAGTATAATTCCTATTCCGGCAATTTCGCCTTAATCAACAAGGGCACCTATACTGTGGTTGTTTACGATTACGGCAACAACGGCACCGGCACCTATAACATCAGATACCAGAACTTGACTACTGCCTGCAATGAAACAGCCATAACCTGCGGTCAAAGCACCCCTGGCTCTATAAGTCCAACAGGTGAGATAGACTTCTATAGCTTTACCACAACGACTGCGGGTAATAAGGCGAGCATCAGGCTCTCTGCCACCTCAGGCACAGCAGACCCTTATCTGAAGTTATACAATTCAGCAGGCACAGAGGTCACCCCTTCCTTCAATATTTATACCCTTACGTCGGCAGGCGCCTATACCATCATGGTTTATGACGACGGTCATGACGAGACGGGCGGATACAGCCTTACTTATCTGAACCTGACCACGGCCTGCAATGCAACAACCGTATTGATCCGTCTATGGAGCTTTACGATAGCTCTGGTGCAAGGATTGCATATCAATACTCTTCATCGGGAGGTTCGGCCACGATAACCCAAACCCTATCTGCAGCAGGCACTTATTTGATAATTGCTTCGGACTACGGCAATAACGAGACCGGCAACTATTCACTGAAAATACAGAAGAACGGCAACTCTTGTCCTGAAGTTATTGTAGCTTCGCCAAATGGCGGTGAGATAGTTGAGGCTGGCACCACGTTTCCGATTACATGGACATCTACAAGTCCAAGCGGTATTACCTCTCAGGAAATCAGATTATCAACTGATGGAGGCGCCACATTTCCGACTGTGCTTGCTGCCGGATTGGCAGGCAGTGTTCAGTCTTATACCTGGCCTATTTCCTCGGGGTTGAAGACTGTACAGGGGCGCATTCGGATTACAGTGACGGATACTTCGGGGGCGACTGTCTATGATGACAGTGACAACGATTTCATAATACTGCAAAATGTCCCCAAAGTCTCACGCACATACGAATATGATGAACTCAATCGGCTGACAAAAATAACTAATGAGGACTCCTCAACTATCACCTATAAATATGATGCTGTGGGTAATAGAACGGCCCTCACATTCAAAAAGACAAACTTAGACCTCATAATCACAGCAGTGACAGGGCCAACAACAGCAGTGCCGGGTTCAACCATCACAGTAGGTGACACAACAAAGAATCAGGGAGCAGACACAGCAGGAGCTTCAAAAACAAAATACTACTGGTCAACAAACAACACATACAGTGCGGATGATCTATACCTTGGAGAGAGGTCAGTTCCACCACTTGCGCCCGGAGCATCAAACACAGGAACAATATCAGTAACAGTTCCAGATACCTGTACAGATGGCAAGGTAGCCTTCTACATCATAGCAAGGGCAGATGCAGACAATGTAAACCCTGAGACCAATGAGAATAACAATAACAAGGCAAAATCAATGAAGATGGGGCCAGACCTTATAGTATCAGCTATTACAGCTCCAACAACGAGCGGAGCAGGAAAAACCATAACAGTGAATGATACAACAAAGAATAATGGTGGATGCCCGACAACTATTGATACAACAACAAAGTTCTATCTTTCAAGCAATTCAACATGGGATGCTGGAGATACATATCTTGCAGAAAGGCCAGTGCCAGTACTTCCTCCAAGTGGTACAGACACAGCTACCACGCCTGTTACCATTCCAGCAGGCACAGCAACAGGAACATGGTACATAATTGCAAAGACAGATGCGACTGGAGCAGTATTAGAGACAAGCGAAACAAACAACACCAAGAACAAATCAATTAAGATAGGCCCTGATTTCATAGTATCATCAATCACTGCTCCAACAAGTGCAGCACGAGGCGCGACAATCACAATAGGAGACACAACAAAGAACAGTGGCGGAGGAAGCACAGTGGTCACTTCAACAACAAAACTCTATCTGTCGATTAACACAACATACGATGCAGGAGATAAACTTCTTGTCAGCAGGACAGTGCCTGTTCTTGATGCAAATGGCACAAGTACAGTAAGCGGGTCTGT
Organism: Nitrospirota bacterium; assembly: GCA_016208915.1. Lineage (GTDB taxonomy): Bacteria > Nitrospirota > Thermodesulfovibrionia > Thermodesulfovibrionales > UBA1546 > JACQXE01. The sequence goes on from JACQXE010000051.1 coordinate 22,502, forward strand.
AGTGATACCGACAGATGGTTGTACAAACTCATGCTACATCATAGCTATATCAGATGCGAATGGAGAAGTTACTGAGACTAATGAGACAAACAATACAAAGTATAAGGCGATAACGATAAATCCGTAACTCAGAAAAATATTGGAAGGGATGCCGTTAAAAGAACGGCATCCCTGATTTATCTAAGAAGAGAATCTTGTGAAAGGGATTCTTGAGAAGGTTGGTTTGATCAATAGGTTTATCAACAAAATTCCCGCCGTGAAGCAAGAGAACTAAATCATAGTTCCAGCTTAACTGCCCTGTCAGCGGTCGCCTGAGGCACTTGTCTATCCCAAGGGAATAAAAAGAATGTCATAGCATTGTTTCAAGAGAAAAATAAAAATCATTAAAGCTCAATAGCAACAAGTTCGTTAAGCGCTCTTTTTATGTTGTGAGGCATATAAATCTATTAGCCGCCGAATCATTTTTTGATATGAAGTATGATACCGTTGAGCTTCTCTTTTGAAAAACTCAATGCTCGATTTGTTCAGTGCAATAGTTACCTTTACATTTTCTTCTTTCAAGACCAATTGTTCCGGCGGCGGAAGAAAGTCTTTAATTACTTTCAGCTTGCCCATTGGCTCATCAGTATATTTTATTTTGCTCTTCATATATCTTCCTCCCTTTTCTCCAATATCCGGCACCATAGATGCGGATGATATTTTCTCTATATGTAAATCTGACAGTCATAATGCCGTCACCAACACGACCAATACAGTAAAACCGTTCTTCTTCTGAACTGTGAGTGATATCTTTAACTACGACGCGATGAGGATCGAGAAAAGCATGTTGTGCCAATGCAAACGAAACATTGTGCTTAGCTTGATTATCCCTGTCTTTCTCCTCATCCCATTCAAAGATGGTTTTCTTCATAGAAATAACATACTACAAATATGTAATAATAGCAATATAAAAGTATGGGTCAATTAAATAGGGTCAGCGCCCATTTTAAACCCATCTTCTTCGATAAAAAATCTTCCATTAGCTTAAAATCAAAATTCATGCCATGAAGCAAGCAATAGTTCAGGAATTCAAAAATCCAGAAGTTCCATAGATAGAAATAAACCAAGCATCTTGAATTTAACTGGCTTTCTTCATCTCTTTGCAGTATTTTATATGCCTCAGAATATCTTTCTTTTTCTCCTTCACCCTGTAAAGATCATACTGGTTCTGAAGGTTCAGCCAGAGTTCCTCTGATGTGCCGAAAAATCTTGAAAGCCTTATAGCCATTTCCGGCGTGACGCCTCTTTTCGCATTAAGTATCTCATTTACAGTTCTGAAAGTGGTCTTAAGTTTTTTTGCCAATTCTGTTTGAGAAATGCCAAGAGGCAAGATGAAATCCTCTTTTAGTATCTGCCCCGGATGTGTTGGTGTTCTCTTTAAATCAAGCATGGATGCCTCCTCCTTTTAATGATAGTCTGTAATTTCTACTTCATAAGCATCAGAATCGATAAATCTGAAAATAATCCTGTACTGGTCATTAATCCTGATGCTGTGTTTCCCTTTTAAATCACCTTTTAAAGCCTCAAGCCTGTTACCCGGTGGAGCATTCAGGTCTTCAAGTCGTATCGCTGCATTCAAATAATCCAGTTTCCTTGATCCTGCTTTGCAGACGGAGACGGAAAATTTTGCGCTCTTTCCTGTAAGATATAGTCTCTCAGTTTCTTTGTCTGCAAAGGACTTAATCATTTATATAACAATATAACACTTATCGTTATAACTGGCAATACGAAAGATCAATTGACCCTCTTGTTAAATAAGGTTTCTAAAATCAAAATTTCTGCCGTGAAGCAAAAGAACCAAATCATAGTTTCCGCTGAAGTGTCCCTGCAAATGTCTTACTAAGGAGTTCATTATTAAAGCCTCATAATTTGTCATTCCCGTTCTCCTCGGCGAATCCGCCTGAGTGCGGACAAGCAAAGCGTGTCGGGAATCCTTCTGAAAACAAAGAAAGATTCCGGACAAGCCGGAATGACGGAATAAGCGAAACGGAATAAGTGGAACGGAATAAGTGGATATGTTGCTTTACTTTTGATCTCATTAGTAACTGTTAAATTCCGGTTTAAAAAGGCTGGCTGTCAGTGAACCGTCAGTAACAGCCTGAAAACCCTTAGAGCAGTAAGGGCTGGAGGGGGTCGTCCACCATTTTTTATTTGTTATCCTTCAGTTTGTTCAGCAGGGTGGCGGAGAGTATAAACTCTGTGCCCTCCTCATTTTTTACAAGCTGATAAAATTCGCATTCCTTGCAGCCTTTGAATTTCTGCGCAAAGAATCCCTGAACCTCTCCCTTACAGAATGTACCGGCAACAATCCAGCATGCCCTTCCTGCATTTTTGCCTCCGTGGATGCCATCAAGCTTTTTCTCTCTGGTAGCAGAGCATATACCTAGGTCTTCAACTCGCTCTCCGCCAGGCTGTCTTCCGCAGTTTTTGAATTCCCAGCAATTTTTTTTCATGCCTTTAATCCTCCATGCCGTTTTAATAGCAGTATGACACGGCAAAATGTGTTTTTCGTTTTCATATTGGGATTAACCCTTATTGACCTCTTGTATCTTAATATCTATAATGTCATCTATGCCGCAGAAACATTTTAGGATAATATTTATGAAAAAAGCTTTTTTTACGGCAATAGCTTTATCTGTCATTTTTGCCTTTAGCATTAGTTTTTCCGCTGATAAGGAAAGCTTTCAAATAAAAAAACAGCCTGAGATTCAGCAGGTAAAGCCCAAAAAGCCTGTTAAGATAAAACTCAAGCGCTCAGCAGAAGGTAGATACACATGGGAACTTTCTGGGGATGATGCTGATGAGATCGCGAGGGTTGATAAAAAGCTGAGGAAACTTTTAAAGGTAGAATGAAAAAGAATATACAACAGCATGTAGTATTCTCGCTCATTCTCGTCCGCCTCGGCGGACTCCGAGGTATTTCGCCTCTCAGTAATTCTTATTCTTATTCTTATTCTTATTCTTACTGTCGGAATATCGGCGAAATAAAACCGCTTAAATACCACATGCTATTGTTTTGAATTGATCAAAAGGAGGGTTAAATGAAGATTGTTCTTGCATATTCAGGAGGGCTTGACACATCTGTTGCAATAAAGTGGCTTAAGGAAACCTATAATGCAGAGGTTATTGCCTTTTGTGCAGACCTTGGTCAGGGAGAAGACCTTAATGCAGCAAGAAAAAAAGCATTAGGCACAGGCGCATCAAAGGTCTATATTGAAGACCTGAGAGAAGAGTTTGTGAAGAATTACATATTCCCAATGTTAAGGGCAAGTGCTGTATATGAAGGCGTCTATCTCTTGGGCACATCTATTGCACGCCCGCTCATAGCAAAGAGACAGATAGAGATAGCTGAGAAAGAAAAGGCAGGCGCTGTCTCCCATGGCGCCACAGGGAAGGGAAATGATCAGGTGAGGTTTGAGCTTACATACTATGCATTAAAGCCTGACATCAAGGTAATCTCGCCGTGGCGTGAATGGCCTTTTGACTCAAGGCAGTCACTTATAAAGTATGCTGCAAAACACAGGATACCTGTTACTGCGACAAAGAAAAAACCCTATAGCACAGACAGAAATCTTTTTCATATAAGTTACGAGGGCGGGATACTCGAGGACCCATGGAAAGAACCGCCTTCAGATATGTTTGCAATGACAGTCCCTCCCCAGAAGGCGCCGGATAAAACATCCTATTTAGATATAACATATGACAAAGGCAATCCTGTTGCGCTAAATAGCAAGAGAATGTCTCCGGCAAAATTGCTCGATAGGCTCAACAATATCGCCGGCAAAAATGGAATCGGCAGGGTTGATATGGTAGAAAACAGATATGTCGGCATGAAATCGCGCGGCATATATGAAACCCCGGGAGGGACAGCGCTTCATATTGCGCACAGGGCAGTTGAATCCATAACTCTTGACAGGGAGGTTATGCACCTGAGGGATTCCTTGGTGCCGAGATACGCTGAGTTGGTATATTATGGTTACTGGTTTTCTCCGGAGCGGAAGATGCTTCAGACGCTTATAGATAAGATTCAGAATGTTGTGACAGGAACAGTAAGATTAAAACTTTATAAAGGCAATTGTCAGGTTGTTGGAAGGAAATCTCCAAGGTCGCTTTATCATCCTGAACTCGCAACATTCGAGGCTGAAAAGATATATAACCAGAAAGATGCAGAAGGATTTATAAAACTGAATGCCCTGAGGCTGAAGATAGCAAGAATAACAAATAAAGGATTCAAGGGGTAGAGGTGTCAAGGGATCGAGCGAGACGCTGAGAAACAAATCACTCGAACCCTCGAATCCTTGACCACTATTAAACATGTCTGACCTTAAATACTGGATTGCCTTGACAGAGGTCCCTGATATAGGGCCTGTGACAGCAAGGAAACTGCTTGCTGTCTACAAAAAACCTGAAGATATATTCAGCGCTTCGCAGAAAGAGCTTCGGAGCGTAGAAGGAATAAGCGCAAGAAAGGCAAAAAACCTAAAGGAATATTCAGGCTGGGAAAGTATAGAGAGGCAGATTAAAAAACTCGAGAATAAAGGGATAAGGGTAGTAACATTAAGGAGTGACGACTATCCTGAAGCATTCAGAGAAATAGAAGATACTCCGCTCATTCTCTATGTAAAAGGCAATATAGAGCGTGATGACAGATATGCTGTTGCAGTTGTCGGCTCAAGAAAACTTACTCCATATGGCCAGTTTGTCGCTGAAAAACTGTCATCAGAACTTTCTTCAATAGGAATGACTATTGTCAGCGGCATGGCAAGGGGGATTGATACCGCAGCTCATAAGGCAGCCATAAACTCTGGCGGCAGAAGCATTGCTGTATTGGGTTCCGGGATTGATGTGCCATATCCTCCTGAAAATAAGATTCTGATGGATAAGATAGCCAATTCAGGATATGTTATGAGCGAGTTTCCTCCCGGCACACAGCCTGAGAGAGAAAATTTTCCCAGAAGGAACAGGCTTATAAGCGCATTGTCTCTCGGCGTGCTTGTTGTGGAGGCAACTGCTGACAGCGGTTCATTAATCACAGCGAATTATGCAATGGAGCAGGGTAAAGAGGTCTTTGCCGTGCCGGGCAATATTAACTCCAAAAATTCAGAGGGTACAAATACCCTTATAAAAAATGGCGCAAAACTTGTTCAGACTATGGAAGATATAATAGAGGAACTTGCGCTTGTGCTTAGAGGCTTCATAAAGTCAAAAGTAAAATCAAAGATAGTACTTTCAGATGAGGAGAAAAGGGTTTGTGATATAATGACACCAGAACCAAAACATATTGATATGCTCTCAAGAGAGAGCGGAATGCCTGCGTCAAAGTTGCTCGGCATTCTCCTCCACCTCGAATTAAAAGGCGTTGTGAAGCAGGTTGAGGGCAAAAAATTCTATCTGCTATAAAAACAGGAGGCAACAGAACAGATGAATTCAGTAGTTATTGTTGAGTCACCGGCAAAATCAAAGACGATAAACAAGATACTTGGCAAGGGATTTTCAGTAAAGGCATCAATTGGTCATATAAAGGACCTGCCTCAAAAAAAACTCGGGGTTGATGTTGAGAAGAACTTTGAACCCTCTTATGTTGTCATTCCCGGCAAGGAGAAGATAATAAAGGAATTGAGAGGTTCTGCAAAAGAGGCGGATAATGTCTACATAGCAACAGACCCTGACAGAGAGGGAGAGGCAATAGCCTGGCATATCGCTGAGGTAATTGAAGGCAATCCGGAAAAGGTCTTCAGGGTTGTGTTCAATGAGATTACAGAAAGGGCTGTGAAAGAGGCAATAAAGAATCCTCGTCGTATTGATATGAATCTTGTTGACGCACAGCAGGCAAGAAGGATACTCGACAGGCTTGTAGGCTATGGCCTGAGTCCTCTTCTGTGGAAAAAAGTGAGAAAGGGATTGAGCGCAGGCAGGGTGCAGTCAGTGGCTGTAAGGCTTGTTGTTGACAGAGAACGCGAGATATCTGCATTCCAGAAAGAAGAGTACTGGTCAATAAATGCGCAGTTTGAGGGCGCTAAACCACCACAGTTTTGGGCACGGCTGTCAAAGATCAGTGAAAAGACAGGAATCAGCAGTCAGAAATCAGAAGCAGAAAGAAAATTTCTTATCCCGAATGAGGAAAGCGCAACTAAGATTGTTGATTATCTAAAGGGCAAAGAGTTCATACTTCAGAAGATAGAAAAAAAGAACAAAAAGCGTATGCCTTATCCTCCTTTTATTACCAGCACGCTCCAGCAGGCAGCTGCGCGGGAATTAAGATTTACAGCAAAAAAGACAATGTCTATCGCACAACAGTTATATGAGGGCATAGAGGTGGGCAAGGAAGGCTCTGTTGGTCTTATAACATATATGAGGACAGACTCCCACAGAGTTGCGCCTGAGGCTCAGGAATGGGCAAGAGAACTTATCGGGAAGACATTCGGAAAAAACTATGTCCCTGAAAAACCTCCTGTATACAAGAGCAAGTCATCTGCTCAGGACGCGCATGAGGCAATAAGACCTACATATGCCAACATGAAACCTGAGGATGTAACGACATATCTTTCAAAGGAGCAACTCGTCCTTTACACTCTGATATGGAATCGTTTTTTATCAAGCCAGATGGCGCCTGCTCAGCTTGAACAGACAACATTTATAATAGGTACGAGGCTGCAGGGGTCTGTTGATATTGATGAAGGAAACGACTTCAGGGCATCAGGCACAGTTATCAGGTTCCGTGGTTTTATGGCGTTATGTACAGAGAGTAAAGAAGAAACAGAGGATGAGGAAACCAAGATACTCCCTGCTCTGAAAGAGGGAGAAAGGCTTAAACTTCTTGAACTCCTGCCCAAGCAGCATTTTACCCAGCCGCTGCCGCGTTATTCTGAGGCAACACTGGTAAAAGTACTCGAAGAGAAGGGCATAGGAAGACCGAGCACCTATGCGGCAATATTATCCACAATACAGGACAGAAAATATGTGCATAAGGAAGAAGGAAAGTTTGCTCCCACAGAACTCGGGATTGTAGTTAATGATATGCTGGTTGAAAAATTTTCAGATGTTCTGGATATAGGCTTTACTGCAAAACTCGAGGACAGGCTTGATAACATAGAAGAAGGAAAGATAAGGTGGGTAAAGGTGGTGAAGGATTTCTATAAGCCGTTCAGTCATGATCTTACAGAGGCAACAAAGAGCACAGACAGGGTAAAACCACAGGATATTCCGACTGAAGAAAAGTGCGATAAATGCGGTCAGCCGATGGTGATACGATGGGGCAGGCACGGCAGGTTTATGGCATGTTCTGGTTATCCTGAATGCAAAAACACAAAACCGCTTGAGGGTCAGGAGAGAAAAGACCAGCCAGCAGCAAGCAGCCGGCAGACAGATGAAAAATGTGAGAAATGCGGCGCCCCGATGGTCATTAAGGCAGGGAGATATGGAAATTTCCTCGCCTGCTCAAAATATCCTGAGTGCAAGGCTACAAAGCCTCTGCCAACAGGCATCAAATGCCCGCTCGATGGCGGTGATATCATTGAGAGGCGGACAAAAAAAGGTAAGCTTTTCTGGAGTTGCAGCAATTATCCTAAATGCAAATTCGCGTCCTGGTACAGACCTGTTCCTCAGATATGTCCAGAATGCAAATCACCTTATCTCATGGAAAGACGGGGGAAAGACGGGACAGTAATTATTGTTTGTCCAAACAAAGAATGTGACTATAAGACTGACGTAAAGACCACAGAGCAGGGACAGGGAAAGTAGATGCTTGCCAAAAGAATAATCCCATGCCTTGATGTTAAAGACGGCAGGGTTGTAAAAGGCGTGAGTTTTCTGAATCTCAGGGATGCCGGGGATCCTGTTGAGAACGCAAAATTCTATGATGAGCAGGGCGCTGACGAGCTTGTATTCCTCGACATAACAGCCTCTCATGAAAAAAGGAATATCATTATTGATGTTGTTATGAGGACTGCTGAAGATGTCTTTATGCCTTTGACCGTTGGAGGAGGCATAAAAACACTCGATGATATAAGAGAACTTTTGAAATCAGGGTGCGATAAGGTCTCTGTAAATACTGCAGCTGTCAAGGATCCCATTTTTGTAAAAAGGGCGGCAGAGAGATTCGGGAGTCAGTGCATTGTTGTTGCGATTGATGCAAAACGCGTAATTGCAGGGATGACATTCACAGAGGATGAGAAGTGGATGAACGAATCATCTTTAAGAGAAGTGACTCTCCGAGATAATGAAGAAGCCAGTGATCTCAGGTGGGCTATATCTACACACGGCGGAAGAAAGATGAAAAGGATAGATGCTGTAAAATGGGCAAAAAAGATGGAAGACCTTGGCGCAGGAGAGATCCTTCTTACGAGCATGGACAGGGATGGAACAAAGGACGGTTATGACATCGAACTCACAAGGACAATAGCTGAGGCTGTATCCATCCCGGTTATAGCATCCGGCGGTGTAGGCACGCTTGAACATCTGTACGAAGGCCTTGTGCATGGCAAGGCAGATGCAGCCCTCGCTGCCTCGATATTCCACTATAGAGAGTATACAATTAAAGAAGCAAAGGAATATCTCAAAGCCAAAGGCGTGGCTGTAAGGCTGTAGATTCTACTCTTCAGTCCCGTATCTCTGCCTTTCCAAACTTCCTGTTATCCGCACATTTAGAATCTGCTATAATTTTCAATAGTACAGATAAAAGAGAGGGAAATATGGCAGAAAGGAATAATAAACTTGATGAAATATCAAATCAACTTAACGAAAATATATTAGCCGTAAAGGGAACATTAGAACTCATAGATACCTCAGTTACAGAAGACGAACTGCAAGAACTTTTGCATAAGGCAATTGAAAGGATGGACGTGATTCAGGGACTATCTAACAATATGCTTGCTGTTTTAAAAAATTGCTTTGACAAATTAGGTGAGACTAAGAAATGACAAGTGCCGCAGTTGAATGTTGCAGTAGTTAAAATATAATGTTAGCCTGCAAATTTCTCCTGTTACTCTTTATTTTGGGATATCTCTAAAATTGCTGACAAATAGGTGTAATGACCGATTTTGCTTTATTACTCCACCGGCATGTCGGTCTTGATATGTAGTTCTTTGAGTTGTTTCGGTTCAACTGTTGATGGAGCTCCTGACATCATACAGAATGCTTTTTGGGTCTTCGGGAAGGCAATTACATCTCTGATTGACGTTGCTCCAACCATTATCATCACAAGCCTGTCAAGGCCAAGTGCCAATCCGCCATGCGGAGGCGCGCCATACTGAAGCGCATCGAGCAGGAATCCGAATTTCATCCTTGCCTCTTCATCAGGCATATTCAGAACCTCGAACATCTTCTTCTGGACATCCTGCCTATGTATACGAATGCTTCCTCCGCCTATTTCATATCCATTAAGGACAATATCATATGCCTTTGCTCTTAAACCAGTGAACAGTGAACGGTGAACAGTGAACAGTTCCGGATCTGACAGATTCAATGAAAGCATCTTCTCCATATCCTCATTCATTGGTGATGTGAATGGATGGTGCATTGCCTGAAATCTTGCTTCTTCTTCATCCCATTCAAGAAGAGGAAAATCGAGTATCCATGCAAACTTGTATCCGGGCTGAATGAGTTTTAATCTTTTGCCGAGTTCTAATCTTAGTCGGCTCAGGATGTCGTAAGTCACTTTTGGCTTATCAGCAATAAAGAGCATAATGTCACCTTCTTCTGCTTCAAGCCTTTGAGCCATCTGTCTTAAAACATCCTCAGGGAAGAACTTTGACATTGGTGATTCAAAACCATTTTTGACCTTTATCCATGCAAGGCCTTTTGCGCCGAATAACTGCGCCTCTGCTGTGAGCATGTCTATGTCTTTCCTTGAAAGCCCTGCCATTCCTTTTCCAGTGATTGCCTTAACCATCCCGCCTGATTGGAGTGCATCGAGGAACACCTTGAATGTGCCTTTTGAAGCGAGATCTGCCATGTCTTTAAGTTCAAGCCCGAATCTTAAATCTGGTTTGTCATTGCCGAATCTCTCCATTGATTCATGATAGCTTAATCTTTGGAATGGAATTTCTATCTCTGTGCCGAGCACTTCCTTGAAGAGCTTTCGCATCATCCCTTCTATAAGTGAGAGGATATCCTCCTTGTCAATAAAAGACATCTCTAAATCAACCTGTGTAAATTCAGGCTGCCTGTCTGCGCGGAGGTCTTCATCACGGAAGCATTTTACGATCTGAAAATATTTTTCTAAACCTGAAACCATCAGTATCTGCTTGAAAAGCTGTGGTGATTGTGGAAGCGCATAGAAATGTCCAGGATTCAGACGGCTTGGGACAAGATAATCCCTTGCTCCTTCAGGAGTTGATTTTGTGAGCATTGGCGTTTCGATCTCGAGGAATCCCCTCTCATCAAAGTAGTCCCTTACGACCTTCGTGATTTTATGACGCATGATTAAATTCTGCTGCATCTCAGGTCTTCTCAGATCAAGATACCTGTGCTTTAATCTCAGCACCTCCCCTGCATCAGCAGCCTCCTCCATGTTATACGGAAGTGGCGATGCCTCATTCAGGACTTCGAGTTTCTGAACATACATCTCTACCATTCCTGTTGGGATTGAGGTATTTTCTGTGCCTTCAGGTCTTTTTCTGATTTCACCTGATACAGCGATGACATACTCTGCCCTCAGGTCATGCGCCATAGAATGCGCATCACCTGCAATATCAGGGCTGAATACAACCTGACACAGGCCGCTCCTGTCTCTGAGATCTATGAATATAAGTCCGCCGTGGTCTCTTCGCCTAAATATCCATCCAGCAAGATTTAGACTTGAGCCAATGTCAGATTCTTTTAGTTCACCACACCCTTTATCTCTTTTCATTGGATACTTCTTTCTTTATCTTTTTAACCTCATCAGGAGTGAGATATCTTATTTCTCCTGGTGGAAGCTTTCCAATATTGATCCCGTTAATTCTCACGCGTTGTAGCTTTATGACAGAGTGCCCGACCTTTTCGAGCATTCTCCTTATCTGCCTTTTCCTTCCTTCATAAATCGTGATCTCAATCCAAGAGTTCTCCTCTGCTTTGCGGAGCTTTTTAACTTTAGCAGGAGCGGTCATGCCATCCTCCAGTTTAACGCCTCTTTGCAATTTTTCTATCTGAGAGTCATCTAAAAAACCTTTTATTTTAACATGATACGTCTTGGAAATCTTCTTTGAGGGATGAAGAATTGCATGTGCAAAATCGCCGTCATTTGTTAGAAGGAGAAGACCTTCTGAATCATAGTCAAGCCTTCCAACAGGAAAAACCCTGTAGTTTATTCTTTTCAGAAATTCTCTTACAGTTGGTCTTTCTTCAGATTTGGAAAGGGTAGTGATTACACCCCTCGGTTTGTTCATCATAAGGTATACCTTAGGCTCTGGTTTTGTGAGGAGTTTCCCGTCTAACTTTATATGGTCTTTTGTGATATCAGCCTTCATGCCGAGAATTGCCACCTGCCCATTCACAGTGACCCTTCTTTCGAGGATGATATCTTCTGCAGCACGGCGTGATGCAATCCCCATTTTTGCAAGTATCTTCTGAAGCCTTTCTTCCATAGTGTATAATGATAACACAAAAACATCAGTTTCTATTTAAAATGTCTGTAAATTAGTATATATTTATATCAAATCTCGAATCTGAAGTTTAGAAGTTAAATTGAACAAGAGAACAGAAAGAATTATCCAGGCAATCTTGGGCCCGATGTGCTTGAAGGGAAGGCAATAGGGCTTATTTATAACGCAATAAGCATATATGGGAAACTATTTGTAAAGGAATTAAGATTTAAGGGAGAAAGGCAGGAGATTAAGGAAAAAGCGGCTCTATCAGCCCTCGAATTTCTTATTGATGTAAGCAAAGGTTAAAAATTATGGCTGAAAAGATTTCTGAAGAGATTAAAAAGAAGATAGAAAAGCTTGTTAAAGAGCTTAACTATCACTGCTATCGCTATTACGTCCTCGATTCCCCTGTTATCTCCGACGATGAATATGACAAATCATACCGGCATCTGAAGGAACTCGAAGACAAGTATGATTATATTCTTCCTGACTCTCCTACGCAAAGGGTTGGCGCACCTGCAATAGAGAAGTTCGAAAAGGTAAAACATACAGAGCTAATGCTTTCACTGGATAATGCCTTTTCACACGATGAGGTGCGGGAATTTGATAAAAGAATAAAAAAAATGCTTGGCACAGAAGATGAGATTGAATATACTGTAGAGCCTAAATATGACGGGCTTGCTATTGAGCTTACATACAAAAACGGCTTACTCTTCAGGGCATCTACAAGGGGGGATGGTTATGAGGGCGAGGATGTCACGCAGAATATAAAGACCATAAAATCAGTTCCTTTAAAAATAGAAAATGGAAAAATTCCGGGAGAAATAGATATCCGCGGTGAGGTCTACATGGAACTCGATGAATTTGAAAAATTAAATAAACAGAGGGGAAAAAAAGGAGAACCATTGTTTGCCAACCCAAGGAATGCAGCTGCGGGTTCGGTAAGACAACTTGACCCTGCTGTTACAGCTGCAAGAAGGCTTTATCTGGCGTGCTACGGAATAGGGGTAGTTAGAGGCATAAATTTCAAGAGCCAGTCAGAACTTATCAAGTGGTTTGAAGATGCAAGATTTCCAATTCCTGCTGTGATAAAGGTCGCAAGAGGGATAGATAAGGTTATAGAAGCTATAAAGGAACTTGAAGAAAAAAGAGGTGATTTCTCTTTTGAGACGGACGGCGCTGTTATAAAGGTTAATGACTTTGGGCTTCAGCAGAAACTTGGAGTAAAAACAAGAGAGCCACGCTGGGCAACTGCATATAAATTCCAGGCTCATCAGGGCACCACAAAAATAAAAGAGATTCATGGAAGCGTTGGAAGGACAGGTGTTATAACTCCTTTTGCTGTTTTTGAGCCTGTAAGAATAGGCGGTGTGACAGTCTCCCGCTCAACGCTCCATAACTGGGATGAGATAGAAAGAAAAGATATAAAGATCGGTGATACTGTTGTTGTCGAAAGGGCAGGTGATGTCATACCACATGTTATTAAGGTTATTAAGGAGAAGAGAACTGGCAGGGAGAAAAAATTCCCAATTCCTGGAAGATGCCCTGCATGTGGTTCAAAAGTTATAAGGGAGGAAGGCGAGGTTGCTGTCAGATGTGTTTCGCTTCACTGTCCTGCACAAGTTCAGGAGAAGATTGCCCATTTTGCATCAAGAGGCGGCATGGATATTGAGGGATTGGGCGAAAAAAATATTGAGCTTCTTTATTCAAGGGGGCTGATAAAGCACTTTGAAGACATATATAAACTTAAAAAAGAAGAGATGCTTGAGCTTCCGAGATTTGCTGAAAAATCAGCTCAGAACCTTAGCGAAGCGATTGAAAAATCAAAACATGCCACTCTGGCAAAATTTCTCTTTGCAATAGGAATCCTTCATGTCGGCGAGTATGCTGCAAAACTGCTCGCAAAGAATTTCAGAAGGCTGGAAGACTTGTATAAAGTAACTCCTGAGAGGATTACGCAGATTAAGCAGATGGGTGAGAAGATAGCGGCTTCCCTATTCATGTTTTTTAACGACCAGAAAAATATTGAGCTGCTCGATTCTATGATAAAACTTGGCATGAAGATAACTAATCCTGATTTTAAAGCAGATAAAAAAGGCGAAATGCCGTTGGAAGGTATGACATTCGTGATTACAGGTACCCTGCCAAAATCAAGAAAAGAAGTTGAAGACTTTGTTGAGGCAAATGGCGGACATGCCTCCTCTGCTGTTTCTGCGAGCACGAGTTATCTTATCGTTGGGGAAGAGCCGGGTTCAAAACTGGATAAGGCAAAGACACTGGGGGTTAAGACGATTTCATACAATGAATTATTGAAAATGATAGAAAAGAGACCTAAAAACTTGCGATTGTTCTGATTGAAAAGGAATTTATTATGCATATTGATAGTTACAGCTTCGGGAAGATAGTCATAAATAGCAAGACCTACACCTCTGATGTAATCATGTATCCTGGAAGGGTTGATTCTTCGTGGTGGCGTAAGGAAGGGCATTATCTTCAGACGGTTGATTTGGAAGACGTAATAAATGCAAAACCAGATATTTTGATAATCGGCACGGGGCATGATGGCGTCATGAGGGTGCCTGATGAAACACTGAAGCTTATTAAATCAAAAGGCATCAATGTTTATATTGATATAACCGGCAGGGCAGTGGAAGAATTTAATAGATTGCAAACTGAAAAGCCTGAAAAAGTTATAATTGCAGCGCTGCATTTGACATGCTGAGAAAAACAATACTCTGGTATATCGTTCTCAAAAGGTTTGAAATGCGACAGAATATACAAGCAGATTTCGAATCCTTATTCGAAAAAATATGAAATGTGGTTTGAACCTTCGACTAAAGTCTCCGGTTACATAGGATTTGGAATGTCTGTTAGCCAAGGCTTCTCCGCCTCTGCGGATTCGCTGAGGCGAAAAGGTGTCGCTTCAAAACTTTTTCGCCCGACATACCAGAGTATTACAACTAAAATTACATGAAAAACAAAAAACTCATTGAGATTTACAAAAGATTATATAAATCCTTTGGTCCTCAGCACTGGTGGCCGGGTGATACTCCTTTTGAGGTGGCTGTGGGTGCGATACTTACCCAGAACACGAACTGGGGGAATGTTGAAAAGGCGATAAACAACCTCAAGAGAGAAAAACTTCTTAATGCAAAGGCAATCCATAAGATGCCTGTAAATAAACTGGCTTCACTCATAAGGCCTGCGGGTTATTTTAATGTGAAAGCAAAGCGTCTGAAATCATTTATTGATTTTCTTATGAACGATTACCATGGAAGCATGGGAAAAATGAGAAAGGGCGAGATGTATTCCCTGAGAGAAAAACTTTTAAGTGTGAATGGCATTGGCCCTGAGACAGCCGATTCAATCCTTCTCTTTGCGCTTGCTAAGCCCATCTTTGTGATAGATGCATATACCAAGAGAGTTCTTTCAAGGCATGATATACTTGATCACGATGAATCTTATGATAAATTTCAGGAACTTTTCCATTCATCTTTAAAAAAAGATGTTAAACTCTTTAATGAGTATCATGCGCTTTTTGTTAGGGTTGGAAAAACTTTCTGTAAAACAAAACCGGTTTGTGGTGAATGTCCTTTGAATTCGATATGACGGACAGGCAAGGCATAACATCCTCGCTCATTCTCGGTCGTTCCAACCTCCGAGGTGAATTCTGTCCCGTCTTAAGGCTGGCAGAATTCAAAGCCGCTCAAATGTTATACCTTGCCTGTTTTGTCTATAATAAAGAGTGTAGGATTTAGGATGAAAACCTTATCTCTAGGTTACTCTCCATGCCCCAATGATACATTTATCTTCTACGGTCTTGTGCATGCCAAGATAGATACAGACAATCTGCAATTCAAGGAAATCCTTCTTGATGTCGAGACTCTGAACCAGATGGCTGTTAAGGGCGAGCTCGATATCACAAAGGTCTCCTTTAATGCATTCGGAAATCTCAGGGACAAGTATTGCCTGTTACGCTCAGGCGGAGCATTGGGCAGGGGATGCGGGCCTCTTGTCGTATCTCTTAAAGGATATGAGATGAAAGATTTGAAAGGCAAGAAGATTGCTATTCCTGGAAGAATGACAACAGCATATCTTCTTCTTCAGTTATTCGACCCTTCTTTTAAGGATAATGTAAAGATTATGGCATTCAGCGATATTATGGATGCTGTTAAAAAAGGCGAGGTTGATGCAGGGCTTGTCATCCATGAGAGCAGGTTTACTTATAGGTCCTATGGACTTAAGAAGGTTATAGACCTCGGTAAGTGGTGGGAAGAGGAAACAGGACTTCCTATCCCTTTAGGATGTATTCTTGCCAAGAGAACTCTCGGAACCGATTTGATACACAGAATAAGCAACCTGATAAAGAAGAGCGTTATCTTTGCAATGAGCAAGAGAAATGAGCCTAAAAAATACATTAAAAAGCATTCTCAGGAATTCAAGGATTCTGTTATAGATGCCCATATAAATCTTTATGTAAATGATTACACCGTAGATATCGGCGAGGACGGCGTTATGGCTGTAAGGCTGCTTTTTGATATGGCAGAGAAAAAGGGAATAATTAAAAAATCATCAACTCCGATATTTATTTAGCTTTTTTCAATGAAAAGTTTAAATATGAGAGGGAGCTTTCTTTTTGCTCATTCCCTGCCTGCCGCCTGCCTGCCGGTAGGCAGGGCCGGCAGGTCGGCCTTTCGGCCTGCGAGGTTTTTGCCTTACCCCCCCTAAAATCCCCCCTTGATAAGGGGGGACTAAGGGGGGGTGTTGAACTATCGGCAAAAAAATCCGCTCAAAGAAAGCTCCCTCTCAAAAAAACAATAATAATTGCCAATGCGCCGAATCCTTCACATAGACATGGATGCTTTTTTTGCTGCTGTTGAGCGGAAGCGGCATCCTGAACTGGCAGGCAAACCTGTTGTAATAGGCGGGAGTGGAGACCCCAGAGAAAGGGGTGTTGTCTCAACAGCGTCTTATGAAGCGAGAAAATTCGGTATCCGTTCTGCAATGCCTCTGAGGACTGCGTACAAACTCTGCCCGGAAGCAATTTTTCTTTCTGTGGATTATGAGGAATATTCAAGGGTTTCGGGAGAGGTCAAGAATATTCTCAGGGAGTTCAGCCCGGTGATGGAAGATGTGGGTATTGATGAGGCATTTCTTGATATTTCAGAGAGACCTGAACTGTCGGAGGATATAGGAAGAAAGCTAAAAGACGTGATAAAAAATAAACTTGATCTTACCTGCTCAGTAGGTGTTGCACCGAACAAGCTGCTTGCAAAGATTGCATCTGAAATGCAGAAGCCTGACGGTCTTACTATAATCACTGAAGGGGATATGGAAAAACTTGTCTGGCCATTACATGTAAGAAAGCTCTGGGGAGTTGGTCCTAAAACAGAGATGCATCTTAAAGGTATCGGCATAAAAACGATAGGTGAGCTTGCAGCAGTGCCGATTGAAAGATTAAAAGAACAGTTTGGAAATTCTTATGGAAATTATCTCTATGAAGCGTCAAGAGGCATTGATGAAACTCCGCTCATAACCCACTGGGAGCCTAAGTCATCAAGCAGGGAAATCACATTCCAGAGGGATACAAATGACTGGCAGACGATTGCAAGGACACTCGCAGATCTTACAAAGAAAGTTGCCGATGATATGAGGCATTCGGGTTATCTGTGCAGGACAGTTACAGTTAAGATAAGATTTGAAGATTTTACGACCTATACGAGGGCAAAGACATTGTCCGAATTCACAGACTCAACAGAGGTGATAAGAAAAGCAGCCTTTGAGGCATTAGGTAGGTTCGAATTAAAAAACAAGGTAAGGCTGATTGGGGCCAGGGTCAGTAATTTTAAGAAAGTTTAATTCTGATTTTCGTGTTGCTGAAATAAAAACAGTAAGCTATACTTTATAATTATTAATTTTTGCTCGGGTATGTTGTCAAAATATTGAATTGGAGACCCAGACAATGCCTTTCTTCGGTGAGCTTTTCGTAAGCGAGATTTTAAGAAAGCCGGTGCTCGATCCCAAGGGAGAAGAGATAGGCAAGGTTAAAGACCTGATTATCGTTAAGGGCGAGCCCTTGCCTAAGGTATCGAATCTGCTTATTGAAAGAAAGCGCAAGCTCTTTAATCTTTCATGGACAGAACTGAATATCTTTAATAAGAGAATAATCTCTGCAAATATTTACAGCGAAAATCTGCAACCTTATGAGTTTAGAGAGGATGCGCTCCTTCTGGTAAGAGATATCTTTGATAAACAGATAGTCGATGCAAACGGTGCAAAGGTGGTCAGGGTGAATGATGTAAAGCTTGAAGGGCTTAATACTGAGGCTGTGCTCATAGCCGTTGATGTTGGTATGAGAGGGATAATGAGAAGGCTGGGAGTTGAGAGAGGCGGCGAAGACCTTATGCGGCTGTTCAGATCACATCTGCCGTACAATCTTATAAGCTGGAATTATATCCAGCCGCTTGCGCCAAAGCTAACTGCTATTTCATTAACAGTGCCGAGGCAAATGGTTTCGGAACTGCACCCTGCGGATTTAGCAGCAATAATAAGCCAGGTCTCTCACAAGGAAGGCGCCACATTCTTTCAAGACCTTGATGTTGAGACAGCTGCAGAGGCCTTGTCTGAACTTGAGCCTGATACTCAGGCAGCGATAATAACAGGCATGGATACAGAAAAGGCTGCTGACATAATAGAAGAAATGCCTCCTGATGAGGCAGCTGATGTAATAAGCGACCTGTCTGTAGAAAAGGCTCAGGAAATTTTGGAAAGCCTTGAGAAGGAAGACGCCGAGGACATACAAGAACTGTTAGGTCATGAAGAGGATTCTGCAGGTGGTGTTATGACAAATGAGTTCATAGCATACAGGCCTGAGATAACTGTAAAAGAGGCTATTGATAAGTTCAGACAGGATGCAGAAGAGGTAGAGACGGTCTATTATATATATGTCACAGACGATGAAGAGAAACTCAGGGGAGTCGTCTCTCTAAGGGATATTCTGCTTGCATCGCCTGTTACGAAACTCTCGGATATAATGGAAACCAAGCTAAAGACAGTTGCTCCGGAGACTGATGAGATGCAGGTTGCAGGGATTATTTCAAAATATAATCTTGTTGCCATTCCTGTCATTGACAGCGAGGGATATATGCTCGGTATAGTAACAATTGATGATATCATAGACAGAATTCTGCCGCCGGCAGCAAAACGCAAGAGGAGGAAGGTGTGAGGCTGTACAGAAAAATAGCCTTATTTATTGCCGTTATGGGGCCGGGTATAATTACCGCCAACATAGATAATGACGCGAGCGGCATAACAACCTATTCTGTCGCAGGGGCAAGATTTGGATACGCGCTTCTCTGGACACTTATCCCCACAACAATAGCGCTTGTTGTCATACAAGAGATGGTGGCAAGAATGGGTGTTGTCACAGGCAAGGGTCTTTCAGACCTGATAAGGGAAAATTATGGTGTGAGGTCAACATTCTATATGATGCTGGGTCTTCTTGTCGCAAATTTTGGAAATACAATTGCAAATCTTGCAGGGTGGGCAGCGAGTATGGAGATATTCGGCTTGAGCAAATATGTTATGGTGCCTGTTGGCGCAATCGGCATATGGATATTAGTGACTAAGGGAAGCTACAGGTTTGTTGAAAGGATACTTTTGTTCGCCTGTCTCCTTTATTTCGGATATGTGCTCTCGGGGTTTTTAGCAAAACCTGACTGGATGCCTGTTTTTAAGAGTACTATCACTCCGCAGATAAAATGGAACTCTGAATATATAATGCTCAGCATAGCGATAATCGGGACGACAATAACACCATGGATGCAGTTTTATCTCCAGTCTTCAATAGCAGAGAAGGGCATAAGAAAAGAGGAATATAAGGCCTCGAGACTTGATGTGATTATTGGATGTTCAATAACGGATATAATCGCATTTTTTATTATGGTTACATGTGCTGTCACCCTTTTCCCTGCCGGGATAAGGATAAACGAGGCATCAGAGGCAGCTATTGCCCTCAAACCATTGGCTGGAGAGTATGCATCATTTATCTTCGCCCTATGCCTTGCAAACGGTTCACTTTTAGGAGCGATAATAGTGCCATTGGCAACTGCCTATTATATCTGCGAGGCAATGGGATGGGAAGCAGGGGTTAATAAGACATTTAAAGAGGCGCCTCAGTTTATGTGGATATATACGTTGACAATAGCGCTGGCATCATTTGTGATCTTAATACCCGGAGCGCCGCTGGTTTTTTTAATGGTTTTGTCAGCTGTGATTAATGGACTGTTGCTGCCATTCGTTCTTGTTTATGCCTTATTGCTTGTCAATAATAAAAAATTAATGGGAGAATACACCAATCCAAAAAGTTACAATTACATTTCATGGGGAACAGTGGTAGTTATAATCGGGCTTACAGCATTTCTGGTTTTTATAAATATTATTCCAGCAGGGGGAAAGATCTAATTATCGTGGGTTTTAGCCTGTGATTTTAAGACAAAGAAATGGTAGAGAATTTCGATAAATTAGAACGTAGATAAGGGAAAAGAGAACCTCAGAACTAATGAAACAGCGAGACCAGTTATTCAATAACAAACTAACACATACGTCTATCGTCAATGAAGTATTTGGAAAAGACTTGCTATTGCTTAACTCAGTTAATGAACTTTTTGAGCTTGAACTTGCATTGATAGAATCTCGTTCCTTGTCTCGTCAAGAATTATTATTACGTTCTGCTTTTTTTAAATCTGTCGATGGCAACTTAACAAACCACTATAAAATATGCCGACCATTTGATGGTCATATTCCCGATGATAGGTCTGCACAAACTCAAGCATATTTTCAAGAAGGGAAATATGCAACTGGTTACGCAACTCATGGACTCTTTCCATATCGTGGAAAGTTCCATCCACAGCTTATCAAAGGTCTGCTCAATATCCTTGAGATTAAACGAGGAGATATTGTTCTTGACCCGATGTGTGGAAGTGGAACACTAAATGTTGAAGCTTCTTTATTAGGAATTGATTCTATCGGCGTGGATGTTAGCCCGTTTTGCCGACTATTGGCGAGGGTAAAATGTGAAAGTTTGTCCTTAACGCCTGAGTATGTTGAAGCGATGTCAAACAATCCAGACAAATGGTTTAATTATTTTTCAACCGGCAATATATACGATAAATTAAGAAAGATCAGGGAACCCGAGAAGCTCAAAATTTATGAACTGGTTTTATTAGCTTATCTTGATGCAATGGGCTATGCCCGTAGAGTTACCAAGGCGAGCCACAAAGAACTATTTGAAAAAGTTTTGAAACGCTATCAAGTTTCTGTTCTTCAAACAATTACAAATTCAGTCATAAAATCATCTCAGCGTGGAACTCCAAATATTTTGGCGGGCGATGCGCGCTGTCTGCCGCTTGATGATTCAAGCATTGATTGTATTATCACTTCTCCACCGTATTCCTTCGCGATTGATTACGCAGAAAATGACGCCCCTCAACTTGCATTTCTTGGCTATAATGTTGATGAACTTCGCACTCAAATGATAGGGCTTGCCGGTAGAACTAAACAACAAAAACTACAGCGTTATTTTGATGACATGAAAACGGTTGCTCAAGAAATTGTCAGGGTGTTAAAATCTCAGAAGTTTGCTATTATAATCATAGGTTCAAACACAAATCAGACGGGAGGAATTCGTTTAGAGCAAACAATTATAGACCATTTTGATAATTTTAAGGCATCGCTTGTAAAAAGCATTATTAAGCCTATTAAAGGCATGAGAAATACTATGAAAGATGAATATATATTAATTTTCCAAAAAAACTGATGAGAACCAACGAAGAAAAATTTACTACCGTTATACAAAAGAACACTTTCTATTTTTTCAATCCCGATTTTGAGCAACGCTATGAAGTTCAAAATCTGAATGCCCTTAACAACCTCTTACAACTTGTTCAAACTAAAGTTCAGCAAGAAGGTGTTAAAAAAATGAGTTTTTTGAAGAGTTGCTGTTACATCCTAATGGGTTGAAGGCGCTTTTAGCCCTCAATGGTTTTTCAAATGAAAGCCTAAAGAGATTAACCACATTTCTCAGAATTATTGATGATGCAGTGTTAGACACATTGACATTTAAATCCCACTGGCTTAAATCCGAAAATCGTGAGGAAATCAAAGAATGGTCTGATGCAACGATTGAAAAACTCGTTAGGGACAATCAATATTTTCGTAAGGGGCTGGTAAACCTATTCTTTGAGGGAGCTTCTAATCCTCTTTTAGGACGTGTGCTCCCGCCATTTGAACTCCGAAAGCTGAGTATTGATAAACTCAGCTTTCGACCGGAACCAATGATTGATACTCTCGTGCGATATAAGGAAAAAGGATCGTATTCCGGTTTAAAAGAGAACAACCCTGAAACAGTCATTGAGAAGATTCTGAAGAACCTCGGCCTAAAGTATACGAGCGGTGATTTACAAAGATTAGTTGGTGTCGTTGATGATAAAAAAAGAACAATGGATTTTATCATCCCTGATCAAACCAATGCAAAAATTATTGCGGAGAGTTCTTTTTTGGTAACTACTTCCTCCGGTCAAGGTGATAAGTCAAAAACAGAGATATCAATTCGTGATTTAATTTCTGAGCATTATCCTCAAGCTAAGTTTATCGGTTTTGTTGATGGTATTGGTTGGTATGCAAGACAAAATGATCTTAAGCGTATGGTTTCTGCATACGATGATGTATTTACTTTCCATCCTGACGAGCTTCAACGGTTCAATCAACTGCTTGTGGAGACTTTTGGACTATGAATCTCAATGCTATTCTTCATGGCGATTGTTTAGAAATCCTGCGCACGATTCCAGACAATAGCGTGGATATGACTTTCGCTGATCCACCATTCAACCTTAACAAAAAATATAACAGTTACAGTGACCGCAGGAGCTTGGATACTTATTTGTTTTGGTGTAAGCAGTGGCTTACTGAAATGGTTCGTATTACAAAACCAACCGGCAGTATTTTTGTCCATAATATCCCAAAGTGGCTTACATATTATGCTTCATTTCTTAATGAGATTGCCGACTTTAAACATTGGATTTCGTGGGATGCAATGAGCACACCACTTGGAAAATCTTTGATGCCTACTCATTATGGCATTTTGTTCTATGCAAAAGACAGAAAGTTAAACAAGTTTTATGAAGTCCGCCATCCGCATAAGCGTTGCCGAAAGTGTAATGTACTCTTGAAAGATTACGGGGGCAAGAAAGCCGGGCTACATCCATTTGGACCTTTGCTTTCTGATGTTTGGACAGATTTACACAGAATCAAACACGCTAAAAATAGAGATGCACACCCGTGTCAGCTACCCGAAACAATTCTTGAACGTCTGATTCTAATGACTACTGACGAAAGGGATATCATTCTTGACCCTTTTAATGGAACGGGAACAACTGTAATAGCTGCAAAGCGTCTTGGAAGAAAATACATCGGGATTGAACTCGACAAACAATATGTTGCTATTGCTGAAGAAAAGCTCAGAAATGTTCGGCCAGATTCTCATATTGAGGGTGTTTGGGTTAGCAAGTATCTTAATGGAATAGCTACCATTCGAGATAAAGACTGGGATGTTCTTCAATCGCATTTTGACATTCCCAATCCAATTCCTCTGCTTGAATATAAAAACATTGTTTATAAAAATGGGAAGATTCATAAACATACACATATCATGGACAAAACAGAGAATCTTCTTGTGCTTTCATTTGATGATGTGATGTTTGTAGAGAGGTAGAGCGATTGGAAAAGTCTGAAGCTAAATAGGATAAGGAGATTTAATGGTAAAGGCAATAGAATGGAAAGACGGCAAGGTCATAATGCTTGACCAGAGCAAACTGCCGATAGAGGTGCAATATATAGAATGTACAAATTATGAGATTATCGCTGAGGGCATAAGAAAACTCTGGATAAGGGGTGCTCCTGCAATTGGAATCGCTGCAGCAATGGGGATTGCGCTTGGTGTACAGGATATAAAGGCAAAGAGCTATAAAGAACTCATCAAAGGGCTTGACCCTGTATTTAATACATTGCTTTTAACAAGACCGACTGCAGTAAATATAAAATGGGCTGTTGAAAGGATAAAGAAATTTCTTCGTGATAATAAAAATGAATCAGTTCAGAGACTGAAAGAACTCCTTATCGAGGAGGCACAGAAGATACACAAAGAAGACATAGAGGTTAACAAGGCAATTGGAAGGTGGGGATCCCAGTTTATAAAAGATGGGGATACAGTCCTTACTCACTGTAATGCTGGCAGTCTTGCAACAGGCGGATACGGAACAGCAACAGCCCCGATACTGGTTGCAATGGAGCAGGGTAAAAAGATCCAGGTCATAGCTGACGAGACAAGACCTGTGCTTCAGGGGGCAAGGCTTACAGCATGGGAACTCATGCAGGCAGGTGTGCCTGTCACCTTGATAACAGACAATTCCGCAGGCGCCCTCATGAAAAAGGGAGAGATAGATCTTGCTATTGTAGGCACTGACAGGACTGTCAGAAACGGGGACGTAGCCAATAAGATTGGAACCTATTCGGTTGCAGTGCTATGCAAGGAGCACAAGATTCCTTTTTATGTTGCAGCGCCTATGAGCAGCATTGATTTTTCGATTCCTAAAGGAGACAGGATTCCCATAGAGGAGAGGAGCGCTGAAGAGGTTACCCATGTATTTAATAAATGTCAGATTGCTCCTGATGGGGTTCGAGTAAGGAATATGGCATTTGATGTTACACCTGCAAAATATATTACAGCTATAATTACAGAGAGGGGTGCATTCAGACCAAAAGACTTGAGAAAATTAATGAAAAAAGATATTAACCTTGATGAAATAAGGCTCTGAAATAACAACTAATGACTACTGATAGTAAAAGAATGGCTATAAAAAAGGTTTTTGATGCGTATGAGAGGGAATTAAGTCTCGTTGAGGTTAAACTTGAAGGACTGTTCCAGAGCGAAGCTCCTCTTATACCCCTTATAGGCAAGTATCTTCTTGACGGCGGGGGAAAGAGGCTCAGACCTCTTTTCCTGCTTTCGAGTGCAAGACTTACAGGATACAATGGTGATGAACATATAATGCTTGCAAGCATTATAGAGTTGATACACATGTCATCGTTGTTGCATGACGATGTAGTTGACGGCGCCCAGATAAGAAGGGGGAGGCCTGCAGCACATTCCATATGGGGAAACCAGATCGTCATTCTGGTCGGGGATTTTCTTTATTCGAATGCGCTCAAGAAAGCTGTCTCTTTCAAAAGTCAGAGGATAATGGAGGCGCTTTCCGAGGCTACAACAGGTATGACAGAGGGCGAGATACTTCAGCTTCAGAAAACTGCTGACATAAGCATTACAGAGGATGAATATATAAAAATAATTTCTGCCAAGACAGGCTATCTAATATCAGCAGCATGCATGATAGGCGCAATACTGGGCAAAGTCTCCAGTGAAAAAGAGGATGCCCTTGCAATGTTCGGGCTTAAGGCAGGGACAGCGTTTCAGATGACGGATGATATTCTTGATTATATGGCTGAAGAGAGCGAACTTGGTAAAAGGCTTGGAAAAGACATCGAAGAAGGGAAAATAACACTGCCTCTGATCTATTTATTCAGAAACGCATCTGACAGCGAGAAGATAGAGATAAAACAGATAATAGGGCACTTCTCAAACGAGGGGCTGAAAAGAGTTTTATCATTGTTTAAACAGTATAAAGTTTTAGAAAAGTCGCTTAACAGGGCACGCAGAATTGTCGAGGAAGCGAAATCTCAACTCTCGGTATTCCCCGACTCTGCAGAAAAAGATCTTCTGCTCAGTATCGCTGAATATGCAATCTATAGGGAGAAATGATATGCATTCGCTGGTGAAACTCGCAAAAGAAGCGATTGAGATATACGTTAAGGAAGGCTTTGAAATATCGCCTTCAACTGATCTAATCCCTGAGATGAGGGAAAAGGCAGGTGTTTTTGTTTCAATCAAAAAGCACGGAGAACTAAGGGGCTGTATCGGGACCTTTATGCCTGTATGCAGAAATGTTGCATCAGAAATCATAAAGAATGCAATATCTGCTGCAACTCAGGATCCGAGATTCAATCCTGTTCAGCCTGCAGAGCTAAATGATTTGGTCTACTCTGTGGATATCCTTACTCCTCCTGAAGAAGTGAAGGATATAAAGAAAGAGCTTGATCCGAAAAAATATGGAGTAATAGTTTCTAAGGGTCTTAGGAAGGGATTGCTTCTTCCGGACTTGGAAGGCGTAGATACGGTTGAGGAACAGTTAAGTATCGTAAAAATGAAGGGAGGCATCTCTCAGGAAGAGGATGTAAAGATTTTCAGATTTGAGGTCAAGAGGTATAGATAATGGGTAAGGAGATCCCATTAAAAGGCAGTCTTAAAAGTCAAAATCTTCCAAGGGTTCTGGTGCACCTTAACAGAAAGCGGGCAACAGGGACTCTTGAGATCAGCACGCCTTACTTTTCAAAAAAGGTATACATAGTAAAGGGTGATGCTATCTTTGCCGCATCTACATATGAAGATGACAGACTTGGCGAGATGCTTCTTAAGGCAGGAAAGATCACAATAGAGCAGTACGATAAGTCTGTGGAGCTTTTAAAAACCACGAAAAAACGTCAGGGTGCGATACTGGTAGAACTCGGCTATTTGACCCCAAAAGACCTTTTCTGGGGGGTTAAATATCAGGTTAGAGAGATAATCTACAGTCTCTTCCAGCTTGAGGATAACGAATATGAATTCATAGAAGGGAAAGTTCCTGCTGACGAGGTCATCACGCTTAAGATGAGCATGGGTAATCTTATTTATGAAGGTGTAAAGAGAATAGATAATTGGACAAGGATAAGAAGGGAAATGCCTGATACAGGTGCGGTTCTGAAGCTCTCAGAGGACCCGATGAGCTTATATCAGAATGTAGAATTAAGCCCTGAGGATAAGAAGATGCTTCCGCTGATAGACAGCAGTAAGACAATAAAAGAGATTGTTGACAGCTCATGGACTAACTCATTCGAGGCGATGAAGACTCTTTATGTGCTTTTGGCTGTAGGAATCCTTGAGGCAAAAAAGGATGCGCATGAAGAGGCAAAAGAGGGCGAGATGATATCCCTTGCTGATATGCTTCAGCCTTTTGCTGAAGAAGAGGATGCATTTATAAAAAGAGTTGATGAAATTTATTCTAACCTCGGCAGGCTCAGGCTGGATGAGCTTATTGAAGTTAATGAAGCTTCCGACCCTGAAACTGTGAAAAAGAATTATTACAGACTTATGAGGGAATTTCACCCTGATAGATGCTTCAGTGCGTCAGATACAACATTGAAGGACAAGCTTACAACTATATGTGATTCCATAACGAATGCATATGATACACTCAGGGATGATGAGAGCAGGAAGAAATATTTCAGCTCGTTTGCTGGTCCTATGAAAGGAAAAGAGATTAGCTCTGGGGAAAGGGCAGTAATCAATTTGCAAAAGGCTGAAGAACAGTTCAAGAAAGGCGTCAAGGAGTTCAAAACAGGCAGTTTCAATGAAGCTGCTGACTCTTTCAGGGAAGCTGCAACAATAAATTCCAAACGCTCACAGTACTGGAGCTATCTGTCATTAGCGCTTTCAAAACTTCCCAATAGATTGCAGGAGGCAGAAGATGCCCTGCTTGAGGCAATAAAGCTGGAGCCTTTAAATGGTGAAAACTATGCAAACCTTGGTCTTTTGTATCTGAAGGAAGGACTCAAAAAGAAAGCAGCAGATCAGTTTGAAAAGGCATTGAAACTTGATCCCGGGAATGTGAGGGCACAGAAGGGATTGAAACAGTTGAAGGGATAGCATAGAGGGGATAGCATTTTCGCTCATTCTCGGTCGTTCCGACCTCCGAGGAATTTTGCCTCTTTTATTATTTGTATTACATACTGTCTGAATATCGGCAAAATAATGCCGCTCAAATACTATTCCCTCTATAGTCTGTTAAGGATTATTTTTTCTCTTAAACTCTCCGCTTTTTCCGCTTCGTTTCTCAACAAGCATAATGTCAGAGATAGTCATCTCCTTATCAACTGCCTTGCACATATCGTAGATTGTAAGGGCAGCGGCAGATACAGCAGTGAGGGCTTCCATCTCCACACCTGTCTGCCCGGTTATCTTTACCCTCGACTCAATCACTATCCTGTTTTTTCTCTTATCGAGATTAAAAGTGATGTCTGCTGATGTTATGTTCAGCGGGTGGCAGAGAGGAATAATATCCGCTGTCCTTTTGGCAGCCATTATTCCTGCAATCTTGGCAGTGCTGAGAACATCCCCTTTTTGAACGCTGCCTTCGGTTATT
Source organism: Nitrospirota bacterium (assembly GCA_016208915.1). Lineage (GTDB taxonomy): Bacteria > Nitrospirota > Thermodesulfovibrionia > Thermodesulfovibrionales > UBA1546 > JACQXE01. Next base: position 50,454 of record JACQXE010000051.1, read on the forward strand.
AGCGTGAAGGTTTCTTTCTTCATGTACACAGAGCCTTTTGCAACAGCCTCTCTCTGTGTCGAAGGCTTTGAGCCCACATCAACCATCTTGGGCAGTCCTTTTTTATCTATGTGAGTGAGTTTTTTCATGAAATTAATATAACACCTGTAAAGATTTGAATCAAACAAATATAGAAAAGATTTTTATTTGCAGCTGTTGCATGTGCAAGAAATGGAATTGCTTTTAGCCTTCTCGAATGCCTCCTGCCCTTCTCTGAATGAGAGCACTGCGATAAATATTGCGCCTGCTGAATCAAGCCATCCAATGTCTGTTATTTCATAACCTATACTCGAGAAAAAAAGAACAGCAGAAAGATACATGCATGCCTTTGTGCAGTTCGCATCTGCAAGTATTGCCTGAGAATTAAGCTGCCTGCCGACCTTGAGCTTATAGTGTATAAGAAACCACATTGAAAGGATGGACAGAACAGAGATTATAATTCCCCAGAATGTAGTCTCGGGCTTGTGCCTATTGTAAAGGTTTACCATAGAGCTTGCGATAAGTCCTGCAAAGAGGATATAAAATGCAGTGCCTGTGACTTTAAGCGCATCCTTCTCAAACCTGTCAAGGGTTTCGTTCCCGTTTCTTTTCACGCGCTTGATCATATGCCATATCCCTATACCGGATATGACCTCAACGAAAGAATCTATGCCAAAGCCGAAAAGAGCCAGTGTGCCGTCTTCCATGCCGAAAAATACAGATACAATGCCTTCTAATATGTTGTAAAAAATCGTTATCAGAGCCAACGCATAAGCCAGATTATAAAGATGAGAGTTTTTCTTGGAAAGATTTAATGAAATCGTTGCCATTTAATATTTTAACAGATTATTCTTTTCTTGCCCCAGGATTAATTAAACGGATACAATATTGAATATGAATATAATGATTGATGAGGAAAAGTGCATTGGCTGCAGAACATGCGAGCAGATATGTCCTGCTGTTTTCCATCTCAATGAGGTGACCGGAAAGTCAGAGATTGTGGACCCTGACGGATGCGATTATGCCGGCTGCTGCGAGGCGGCAGAAGAGAACTGTCCTGTGGAGGCGATAATTCTTGGGGATAATTAATCAAGCATATTCATAGTTGTCCAAAACAAGAATTATGAAAAGGCTGAACGCTTCATAAATACGATGAATCGACAGGATATTAAAATGTGCAACCTCGTATTTCTTCTGCATTCAGCCTTTTTGAAAATTGTTTTGAACAGTCTGATTAAGGATGGGTATGGTATTTGAGCGGATTTTTTGCTCGCAATTCCTACAGCAAAAAAACAGAATATCAAAGCGGGCAAAACCTCGGAGGGCGGAACGACCGACCTGCCTGCTGGCAGGCAGGGAATGAGCGAAAATATTGTGCCCATCCTGTATGAGTATTTATTTAAATCAGCCTGTAATCCTTCAATACTTTTTTCAGCTTGTCTCTGTTTGCATCAGACATCTCGCAGAGCGGAAGCCTGAATTCTTCCTTGATTTTCCCCATCATGGCAAGGGCGGTCTTTGCCGGAATAGGATTGGTCTCTATGAACATTGCGGCATTCAGCGGTTCTAATTTATAATGCAGCTGCCTTGCTTTATGTATATTCCCTGCTGTCCATGCAGAGCACATCTCTGATAGATATCTTGGAGCAACATTTGCAGAAACAGATATGACGCCTTTTCCCCCGAGTGCAAGAAGAGTGAGTGTCGTAAAGTCATCACCTGATATAACTGAAATCCTGTCACCGCAGAGTCTTATAACCTCGCTTACTTGCTTCATATCACCTGTCGCCTCTTTTATGGCTACTATATTTTTTATCTCGGCAAGGCGTGCAACTGTTGAAGGAAGGATGTTTGATGCGGTCCTTCCGGGAACATTGTAAAGGACCAGAGGAATAGCAACTGTCTTTGCAACTTCCTTATAGTGCCTGTAAATGCCTTCCTGGGTAGGCTTATTGTAATAGGGTGAAACAAGGAGTGCTGCATCTGCTCCGACCTTCTCAGCCTTCCTGGTTATCATTATTGTCTCATCGGTTGCGTTTGCTCCTGTTCCCGCAATTACAGGAAGGCGCTTGTTGACAGTCTTCACTGTTATCTCTATAACCCTGATATGTTCGTCGTAATCAAGCGTTGCAGACTCTCCTGTTGTGCCACAAGGCACAATAGCTTTGGTTCCTTCTTTTATATGCCATTCTATTAAATTACACAGTGCCTTTTCATCAACTTTACCTTTTTTGAAAGGCGTGACGATTGCAACTATCGATCCATTGAACATAAGACCTCCTAACATTTTTAAACGAATTTGATCCCTATGCTATACGCGTTTTTGTTTTCCAAAAGGGTGCTCCATCTTACTATTCCGACTTTATGTTCCACGCCTGTATTAAGCATTAAAACATGGCCGGGTTCAAGAGGATAATTTGTACGCATCCCCATACCTTCTTCGCTGATGTCGGTAGAAATAGCATCCATAAGCACTCTTTTTATCTCTTTGAAGTCGAGGATGTTGACAGAGTAATCAATAGGTTTTATAAAAGGTCTCCTTTGAAAACGCCTCATCTCCTTCACTGATACCTCCCCTTTGGTTTATTTCCCCTGTGAATACTTCTACTGCAGGACCTGTCATGTAAACATGGTTATTGTCAGACCATTCGATATAAAGGTCACCACCGGCAAGATGAATCGTGACATTTTTCTCTGTAAGCCTTTTGATATGCGATGCAACTGCAGATGCAGATGCGCCTGTGCCACATGCCGGGGTTTCGCCTGCACCTCTTTCCCATACCCTCATTCTGATCTCTGATGAGTTCAACACCTCTATGAACTCCACATTTGTTTTTTTCGGAAAAGCTGCATGCCTTTCAATCATAGGTCCGTAATAAGTTACAGGGAAATCATCCAGATTGTCAACTGCTATGACAGTATGAGGATTGCCCATGGAAACACATGTGATATTGAATTCCCTGTCTCCAATTTTTAGAGGATAATCAAGCACAACTCCTAACTTTGAACTTTCAACTTTTATAGGGATCTTCTCAGGTTCAAAGACAGGCTCTCCCATATCAACCCTGACCATGTCGCCTTTTTTCTCAGGTCTTATTATTCCTGCAAGGGTTTCTATATCAAGGATGGATTTTTGGGATATGCCTCTGTCCCAGATATATTTTGCGAGGCACCTGACGCCATTGCCGCACATCTCAACTTCACTTCCGTCTGCATTGAATATCCTCATCCTGAAATCGGCAATCGCAGACGTACAAAGGAGAAGTAATTGGTCAGCGCCTATCCCGAATCTCCTGTGGCATAATTTCTTGCTTAAATCGCTGAAGGCTGAAGACTGAAGGCTGAAGGCTTGGGATATGCAATCAATGAGAATAAAGTCATTGCCGAGGCCATGCATCTTGGAAAAATGAATTGCCATTATCCGGCTTTATTGATTGTTGAGCTCACGGCTCAGCAGGAGGAGACGCCTCAGCCGCCACTGAAACTGCTCGGAACAGAGGTAGAAAAATCCTTTCCTTCGGAACAAGAACAGGCAAATGTAGAGAGCAGTTTTTTCGTGTCTTTGGAACTGCATTTGGGACATTTTGTGTCTGTAGTCCCCACTTTTTGCAGTACTGAGAAAGCCGCATTACATTTTTTGCATCTATATTCATAGATAGGCATCTATAACCCCCGCTTATAAGTTAATTATTAATTTTGCATTATCTTTGCCTTTAAAGTCAAATGCCGCTCTGTTATAATTTAGTCATGAAAGAGGCAATGCTATACCAAAAGACTGGCGATAAAAAAGTCAGGTGTTTTCTGTGCGCACATAGCTGCATTATCTCGCCCGGCAAAAGGGGCATATGCGCTGTCAGAAAAAACGTTGATGGAACCCTTTACAGCCTTGTTTACGGGAAGGTTATATCCGCAAACATAGACCCCATAGAGAAGAAGCCATTATTCCATTTTTATCCAGGTTCTGCTTCATTTTCCATAGCAACTGTTGGATGCAACTTCAGGTGCGAACACTGCCAGAATTATGAGATATCCCAGTTTCCCAAAGAAAGGCCTGACATTTTGATCCCAGGTAATGACATGACTCCTAAAGAGATTGTTGACCTTGCATTACGGCATAATTGTAAAAGCATCTCCTATACCTATACTGAACCTACGATATTTTTCGAGTTTGCATACGACTGCGCAAAGCTTGCACATGAGAGGGGGATAAAGAATGTATTTGTCAGCAACGGATATACAAGTCCTGAGGCAACAAGGCTGATAGCGCCTTATCTTGACGGTAATAACATTGACCTCAAGGGCGGGTCAGAATTCTATAAGAGGATATGTCATGCAAAGGTCGAACCTGTCAAAAATACAATAAGGCTTATGAAAGAGCTCGGTATATGGGTTGAGATTACAACACTTATAATACCGGGACATAACGACTCTGAAGATGATTTAAGGAGTATTGTTGAATTCATAAAGTCTGTTGACACTGCAATCCCCTGGCATGTCACGCAGTTTTATCCAACATATAAATTGATAAATGTTCCCCACACGCCGCTCAAAACACTAAGATTAGCAAGGCAGATGGGCATTGAGACAGGGCTTAAGTATGTTTATGAAGGAAATGTCCCTGGCGAAGGCGGTGAAAATACCTACTGCCCAAGCTGCGGGGAATTGCTTATACAGAGATATGGCTTCAGTATAGGTGAAAACAAAATCAGTGGCGGAAGGTGCTCTAAATGTTCAGCATCAATAGAAGGGGTATGGATCTGATTGACAGATCTGATTGGCAGCTTGAATTTTTTAATGCATTCTGTTAAGATTCTTTTCATAAAACATGGCACTCGAAGACATTGCTAAATTAAAAGAAAAAGTCGAGAAAGACCCTAAGTCAAAACTCTTTGTTCCCCTCGCCGATGAATACCGAAAAGCAGGAAAAATAGATGATGCCGTATCTGTTCTGTTGAAAGGCCTTGCTGACCAGCCAGAATACATGAGCGCAAGAGTGTCTCTGGGCAAGATATATCTTGAGAAAAAAATGATAGCCGAGGCTAAAGACGAATTCGAAAAGGTAATAAAAGCCATATCAGACAACCTTTTTGCTCATAAGAAATTGGCCGAGATATACAGAGATTCAGGAGAAAGTGACAGAGCAATAGCTGAATATAAGGCAGTGCTCAGGCTGAATCCATTTGATGAAAATGCTGTGTCAAACCTTGGGGCGCTTCAGAGCACGGCACAGAGATACGCTCCAGAACCGTCTTCTGCCACGCTCTCATTTGGTGAGGTACCCGAAGAAAAGATATCAGGAGTGGGAGTTTCTATGGAGGCAGTTCCGGCAAAGGAGATACAAAAGGAAACAGCAGAGGAAAAATTAGTAGAAATAGCAGAGAGAGCAACAGACGAGGTAGAAACAATAGTAGAGGAAGATATTACGGTGCTTTCTGAAGGTATGCCCACACCGCTTGAAGAAGAAAAACAGGTAGCTGGACATGAAGATGAGTTCGAAAAGTTCAGGAGATCATTTGATGAGCGTGAGGAAAAGATTAAGGAGGCTGTTACTGAAGATATCGGAGAAGAAATAATATCCGAAGAGGAAATAGGAGACTTAGGAGAAATAGAAAAAGAGGCAATTGCATATGTGGATGTATTAAAGGAGCCTAAGCCTCTGTCAACCAATGTCTTTGAAGCACTGGAACAGGCAGAAGAAGAGCCTGAAGCAGTAAAATTTGCTGAAAAACCCGGGTTAAGTAATGCAGATGAATTAGTACGAAGAGGCAATTACACTGAGGCGATGAAGATATATATTAGATTGTTAAAAGCCGACCCTGATGACAAAAATATGCGACAGAAGGTTGAAGAGTTAAAGATGCTTCTTCGGATGCTCGGCAAGACAGGAGATGTAATCATTGAGAAACTAAAACTATTTGAAGAGGGGTTAAAGAGAAGGAAAGATGAGTTTCTCGGAAATTCTTAAGGAAACCGTTGATAGGGTTGACGGCGCTGTTTCTGCGATGATAATCGGAGCTGACGGCATGCCTGTTGAGGAATATGCAAATGAAAAGCTTATTAACCTCGAAGACCTCAGCGCAGAGGCATCAGCAATGATCAAAGACATAGGCAATGCAGCAGAGACACTCGGGCTTGGAGAGGCAAAGGAATTTTCGATAATCTCTGAAAAGTGCGGGATAATAATGAGGAAGATAAATTCCGAGTATTATCTGGCGCTTATCATAAAGCCTGAAGGTAATTACGGTAAGGGAAGGTTTGTCCTCAAGAATACGATACCTAAGATAGAAAAAGAATTTTAGGCAGGGTTAGTTTTTGGATAAAGAATCTGTCTTTTGTTTGTCTCTTCCAAAAGGCGAAAACTGTCGCAGTTCTTTTATAATCGCAGGCATGACTTCAATCACCTTGTCTACCTCTGCCTCAGTATTATAACGACTCAGTGAAAATCTTATGGAGCCATGTATTGCAGTTGCAGGCACGCCCATTGCCCTGAGGACATGTGAAGGCTCCAGAGAGCCTGATGTGCATGCAGAGCCTGATGAGGCGCAGATGCCGAATTCATTTAGCCTTAGCAGGATAGCTTCTCCTTCAACATATTCAAAGCTGATATTTGTAGTATTGGGCAGCCTGTTATTTGTATCTCCGTTTATTATTGTATTAGGGCATAGTTTTAAGAGCGCATTTTCGATCTTGTCTCTTAATCCCTTTAGATATTGCATCTCTTTGTAAAGGTTCTCTCCTGCAAGCTCGCATGCCTTTCCGAGAGCAGCAATCGAAGCTACATTCTCTGTGCCTGCCCTTCTTCCATGCTCCTGATGTCCTCCTATTATATAGGGATGGAATCTTGTGCCCTTTCTTACATAGAGGGCTCCGACACCTTTCGGTGCATGGAGCTTATGTCCTGATAAGGAGAGCATATCAACAGGCATTTTGCTGATGTCTATTGGGACTTTTCCGACTGCCTGAACAGCATCTGTATGGAGCAGTATTCCCTTTTCCTTAAGGAAATCAACTATCTCTGCGATAGGGAATATGACGCCTGTCTCATTATTTGCATACATAAGAGATACAATAAGCGTATCTTCATCAAGCGCCTTTAAAAGTTCGTCCATATTGATCTGACCATGTTTGGTCACAGGGATATAAGTGACCCTATAGCCTTTCCTTGCGAGATGCTTGCAGAAGTTAAGCACAGCAGGATGTTCAACACGCGATGTGACGATATGCCTTTTGTTTGGGAAAGATTCGGCTGCGCTCATAATTGCAGCATTATCACTTTCTGTCCCGCAGCTCGTAAATATTATCTCCTCAGGCTCAGCGCCTATGAGTTTTGCAACCTTCTGCCTTGCCTCTTCTATCTTTCTGTGCAACTGGCCGCCAAATGTATGCATGCTCGACGGATTCCCGTAAAATTCCCTGAGATACGGGAGCATCTCATTGAGGACTTCAGGCGCTATATTTGTTGTGGCATTATTATCAAAATATATTGTATCCATTATTGTGCCTCCACTATTATCTCTTCGCTAACCAGTTCCTTTAGTTTATCCTGAATTCCTTTTATTGTAACATCTGCCATAAGACAGCCTGTGCACATTCCCCGAAGCGCAACGATTACCTTGTTGCCGTCTATATCTACCAGCTCGATATCGCCGCTGTCAGCCTGCAGTCCGGGTCTTATCTCTCTTTCTATTATCTCCTGTATCAGAGCTATTTTCTGGAGATTTGTAATTTTTTTTTGGACAGCAGGCTTTTCAGGTTTCTTTAGTGACCAGATGTCCCTGAGTATCGCCTCAATCTCTCCACTGCATTCACCGCATCCTCCGCCTGCCTTTGTATAGTCTGTAATCTCATCAACTGTTGTAATGTGGTTTTCTATTGCCACTTTTCTGATTTTTTCTTCTGTGACATTAAAACATTTGCAAAGGATTCTGCCCTCTTCTTCTACGACCTTCGGCTGTCCTCTGTAGTTTGCAACAGCTGCCTCAAGCGCTTCTCTGCCCATCACAGAGCAGTGCATTTTTTCTTTGGGAAGACCTCCAAGGAATTCTGCGATGTCCTGATTTGTTATCTGAAGCGCCTCGTCAATGTTTTTTCCCTTAATAAGTTCGGTAAGGGCAGATGAGCTTGCTATTGCGCTCGCACAGCCAAATGTCTGAAACTTTGCATCAATTATTCTGCCTGAATCTTTGTCAACCCTCAGATAGAGCCTTAGCGCATCGCCGCAAACAATACTGCCTACATCTCCCACAGCATCAGGATTTTCTATCTCCCCGATATTTTTGGGATGTAAAAAATGCTCTTTTACCTTGTCAGTATATTCCCACATTTTCGCTTACCTGAAATTATATCATAAAAGGATACCTTAGAAGACTCTTCTATATTCATGCGCTATCCTTGTGAAAGTAAGAGATAGTATTTAATAATACGGTTCAGGGGTCTTGATAATATTGAAAGATTCTGGTTTCATTATAACTATGATAAAGAAAATCGTACTCGGGCTGATCGCAGTTGTATTTATATCGCTTTTAGGTCTTGTCCTGTTTTTTCCTCTGGATTCATTTGTTAAGAAAAAGATTTATGACAGCATAGGCTCTGCTGTTTCATTCAGCGGCTTAAGGATAGGATGGAGCAAAATAGCAGCAGATAATGTTTTGATAAAGACTTCTGAAGGAACTGATTTTCTCAGGATAAAACAGCTTAGACTTAGTCCGCACCTGTGGGGACTCTTTCGGAAGAGGCTGGAGATAAAAGAAATAGAGCTTGATTCGCCGGAACTTTTTATGAAAAAGACCAAGAGTGGCAGATGGCTTTTCCCTGAATTCAAGAAAAAAGACAAAGGGAAGTCATCTATTGAACTTATTGTAAAGGAATTCAAGGTTGATGAAGGGAAAATATTTTTAGCTGATGAAGTTGCTGGCTTTAATATGAATCTCACCGGTGTAGTTGTAAAGATAAAAAACAGGATATCCTTTTTCCATTCTGGCAAGACAGCCATTGATGCCGCTGCACAACTTCCCTCTTCAGGAAGGATTTCTTTTGTATCTGAGGGCAATATGAATGATAAGAGCCTTAAAGGAGTTTTTTCTATTAATAACATGGACATGGTTATTTTAAGACCTTACATGAAAGGAGATGTGAGGGTGAATAAAGGCAGGCTGAATCTGAATTCGACGTTCAATCTTGATAAGGGATACCTGAAAGCACCGTCTGTTCTCAGGGTAAAGGATATTGATATTGAGACGAAAGGTGTTTTTCTAGGCGTGTCTGCTCCGCTTGTGTTGGAACTTGTAAAGAAGAGAGGTGAGATTGATCTGGATTTTAATGTGTGGGGCAGATGGAATAATCTCCAGAATGATCTAAAGGAATCATTCAAGAGAAAGGTTTTTGAAGAGGTTGGCAAGACGTTAGTCTCACCCCTTGAAGATGTTGTAAGAGAAATTGAAGGCATACTGCCATTTAAAAGATAGTAGGGGGACGGCTGCACTCTCGAGAGGGTGCAGCCGTACTGCTATGAGAGGCTGTTAGCAGTTCTAAGATATTAGTTTCCTAACAATTCTTACCATCTTCCCGACTTTGTCACATAGTGAGGATTCGTGGAGCTGTAATGACACGTACCGCAGATATCGCCCATGTTGGTATCTGTTGTCTTGTTCTTATGGCAGACCTCGCAGTTGTTGTTCACGCCATCACCCCAGTTTGTAGGCTTTGTCTCCATATGCATTGAGTTGTGGCAGGTAATACAGAGAACTTTTGGAAGTCCGCTTCTTTTTCTGCCATGACCTACAGAGCTCTTGAACTCTGTATTCGCGTTCTGTGCATAGGGAACAGGCTGATTCTGGAGGCTGGTATGACAGTTCTCACAGCGCGGGAAACCTGCCTGACCGGGTGTTTTCATGATGCCGTTTGCTGCATCCACCAGAGTTCCATGGCAGGTTACACAGCCAATAGGATCGTTGGGGAACTTATCTTTATGAATGCCTCCATAACACGGAGATGGATGGCATCTGTAGCATCCATCAGAAGTGGTCTGTTCACTACTGGGCACCCTGTATGCATGCGATGACATCATCTTGGCGCCTAATACATGACAGTTACGGCATAAGCTTGTGCCTGGTGTCGTTGCCTGATTAGCTATTGCATGGGGAGGCGGAACTGCATGGCAGCCGTCGCACTTTGCATTCCAGCGCCGGATAACGCCTGTGAAAGTCTTGCCGTCTGCGGTGTACGTAATTTCGGAGTCACCGCTATAGACCATGACGGCCTGCAGACTCGTCGGAGTAGCGGTGTAAACCTTGTTTGTCGAATCGCCGATTGTCATAGTCCCTGTCTGGCCGGTAGATGTAACTTTCCAGGTTACCCCGGTGCTTGGAAGTAACACATATCCTTCAGCATCAAAGACCTGCGCTTTTACAGGTGTCCCATTACTCCAGACAAATATCTTGTATCCTGCGTTAATCCACCCTGCAGGATCAGCGCAGTACATTCCCTTTGCCGGACGGCCGACAATAAGATTTGTTGGCGGTGGAACAGGTTTTCCTGCGTATGCTATCGTAAAACCTGCTATCACCGAGGCTGCTACTAACAAACTGATTAAAATTTTGTATTTTTTCATCTTTCTCGTTCCTCCTTACTTCTAAGTTTTCAACTTTTTGTGTGATTACTTAATTGTTCAAAATATAGCCCCGCAATCTCACATTGCTTTATCACCCCCCCCATTCTATAGATTGTTTAGTCATTTGGTATCCCAGAAATCTGTTATTCATATTAAGCATTAAGCAAAGGATATGCCAAAAATTCCCTAAAATAATTCTTCATAAAATCAGCGTGTTGTAATTAGGAAAAAGTTTAATGGTGTTATGTTCGGTGAAATAACCAAATGCACTTGGTTATTTCACCGATAAGTTCTAATAAAATTCTTTGTGCTGGAAACCTGAAATTATAAAAGGTGCTGATAATAAAAACTTTGGAATCAACCAATGACCGGATTTGCACGATGGTATGGTAATTGCTTGTCTTTATTAAGACAGGGATAATTTAGGAGGAAGATTGAACAAGATACTGATAGTTGATGATGAACCCTTACTAAGACGCAGTCTTTCAAAGGCAGTTCACAGCAATTCTGTTGAGGTTATGCCTGTCAGCACTGGCGAGGATGCGTTAGTTGAGATTGGTTCCTGTTTCTACAGTCTCTGCTTTCTTGATATCCATCTGTCAGGTACAAATGGCATTGATATCATGAAAAAGATAAAGGAGATATCCCCAAAGACTAAAGTAGTAATAATGTCAGCGCATGAGATAACGGATGATATGAAGAAAGAGATAGAAAAAAGTGCTTATCTTTTTGTCCCGAAGCCTTTTGACCTGTCGCATGTCAAGGCAATTGTATCTGAGGTTTTGGGTGATAACTATTCTAATCCGAATTTTTTTATCTGATATCTGAGGGAGTCATAGCTTACATTCAGCAGCTTTGCGGCTATGGTTTTATTATTCCGTGCTTTTTTAAGAGCCTGAAGGATAAGGTTTTTTTCAAGCTCATCGAGATTTATGCCTGTTTCCGGCAGGATGAAGCTATCCTTTAATTCAGTTTTAGCAGTCAGGGCAAGCGTTGTAAACTCCTTAGGCAGGTGTTCTGGGAGTATCATTTCTGTATTTTCTAACACAACAATCCTTTCTATAACATTTTTTAACTCCCTTATATTCCCCGGCCAGTTATAGGTGAGCATGCATTGTTCTGTCTCAGATGAAAAGCCTTTAATTGTCTTTTTGTTATACCGTGTAGAAAAGTATGAAAGAAAATATCTTGCAAGAATAGGGATGTCCTCTTTTCTGTCCCTTAGCGGTGGTATATGCAAAGAAAATGTGTTAAGTCTGTAGAACAGATCCATTCGGAATTCTCCGCGTTCAACCGCCTCTGACAGATTTCTGTTTGTTGTGGATATTACAGTTGCATTTACAGGAATTTCTTCCTTTCCGCCAATGCGTCTTATCGTTCTTTCTTCTATCACCCGTAGCAGCTTGCTCTGCAGGCTCATTTTCATTTCGCCTATCTCATCTAATAAAAGAGTGCCTTCTCCAGCAAGCTCAAAGAGTCCTTTTTTGTCGGATTTTGCATCTGTAAATGCCCCTTTTTCATATCCAAAAAGCTCGCTTTCGAGTAGTAATTCAGGCAGGGCGGCACAGTTTATGCCGATGAAGGGTGCATAGTGCGAAAAGCACAGACTGTGAAGAGAATAGTGAATATGCCTTGCTATTAGTTCTTTTCCCGTACCACTTTCCCCTGTTATGAGTATGGTCGAGACGTGTGCATCTGTTATCTTGTCGATTTTGGATTTTAATCCTTTGATTATAATCGATTCTCCGATGATATCCTTCTCAAAAGACTCGCAGTTTACCTTTCTCAGAAAGTCAACTTCCTGTTTGAGACGTGTTTTTTCTATGGTATTATTTATGATAATTTTTACCTCTTCTATATTGAAAGGTTTAGTCAGATAATCAGCAGCTCCAAGCTTCATAGCCCTGACGGCAGTCTCTGCAGTATCATCTGCGGTCAGCATTATTACCTGGGTATTCGTTCCCATGCCTTTGATTTCCTGGAGGATGTCTATTCCGCTTTTTTCAGGAAGATTTATGTCTAGCATAACTATATCGGGAGACAGATTCTGAATCTTGTTGATAATATCATCTGCTGTGGTTTCTGCAGAAACTTCATATCCTTCACTATTCAAAGCTCTTGAGAGCATTGAGGTAATGAGTTTGTCATCGTCTAACAGGAATACCTTCCCTTTGCTTCTCATGTTTTTATCACCTTTATTTACTGATATACAGGCAAAGCGATTTTAAACGTAGTTCCCCTGCCTTGTATGCTATCTACGCTTATACTGCCTTTCTGTTCTTCAATAAGCCGTTTAGTGATCGCCAAACCCAGTCCAGTCCCCTTAGCTTTAGTAGTAAAGAAAGGCTGAAATACCTTGTCTATGATTGCTTTTTCGATCCCTCTGCCTGTATCGGCTATCTCTATTTTAATGGTGTTCTCAGATGAATCATATGATGTCTTTGCAGTTAGAGTGCCGCCCTCTGGCATAGCATCAATGGCATTCAGCAGCAGATTCAGAAATACCTGTTTAAGTTGCATTGGATCAGCCATGGTCTCAGGAAGATGGCTATCAAAGTCTTTTATGATATTTATGGTATCTGACTTATCTGGAGAAAATAAGCTTTTGATAGAAAGAGAGAGTGAGGCGTCAAGCAGAGTGTTTACATTAACCAGGTTGAACTGTGGTTTGGGTGGTCGGGCGAAACTAAGCAAATCCTTCAACAATGCTTCTATACGCTTTATCTCGCCAATAACTTTTAATAGTACATCCCTGTCTTCTTCTGGAAGAGTGTTTTCTGTGGAGAACACTTCCATTGATATCTTAATGGCTGCAAGGGGATTTTTGATCTCGTGGGCAAGTCCTATTGCAAGTTCTCCGCACATATTCATCTGTTCGGTGCGCTGCATTTTGATCATATGTTCTTTTAGTGAACGTGCCATATCATTTATGGATTCAGCCAATTCTCCGAATTCATTTGTTAGCCCTTTTATCCTGTGGTCCAAATCCCCGCTTTTGAATATTTTTGTTGCGTTCAGAAGTTCGCTGATAGGATGTGTGAAACCTTTTATAAAAACAAGAGCCAATCCTGTGGCTAATATAGGACCTGCTGCCACAAGTATGAAGAGCAGGACTTTTGTATCATGAATATCTTCGAGAGTTGACCGAGTTTTTGTCTCCAGCCTGCCGCTTGCGAATGCTATCATATTATTGAGTTTTATTATGAGTTCTTCGCCGAGGTTAAAGGCGTTATCCTCCTCTCTTGCTAACCTCTCTGCATTGGCTCTTATGGTAAGAATCCTGCTCAGTGCATTTTTATAATATTCAATATTGTTCTTCAGATCTGAGAGTCTTCCTATGACATTATCTGAATGATGGCAGCCGAAACACGCATTGGCTGTATGTTCCATGTCCCGAAAATCAGTCATAATAGTGTCAATGCTTCTTGCGTAGCGAGTGTTCTTTAGATTGATGTCAGCCTGCACCCTTTTGATCTGTATCAGGAGGTGCTCTCTGAGTATTTCGACCTGGTGTAGCACTATGAGCTTGTCAAGTCTTGATGTGGTTTTTTCTATAGTAACTATGATATAAAGGCCGCCGACAAAAAATATCAATGCAAAGATGCTTAACCCTATAACTATCCTTTTTTTTCATTATTCGTTCATGTAATCATATGTGGATAGATTCAGCCCAATTTCTCTGGCATATTCAAAAACAGGGGCATAATCTTTATCGGTAGTCTCAATGAATCTTCTGGCTCCGAATTTTTCCAGTATATATTTGCCTTGTGAATCCGTATGCATATTAAGCAGCGCTTCCTTTAATTTTTGTTTGACAGAGATGTCAATGTCTTTTCTCACTGCCAATCCGTTTTCTGGCACTTCTGGAGAAGTCTCGAGGATAATCAACTCGGTTTTTATCCTTTTGTCTGTATCTGCAAGCCTGTTAAATATAGTGTTTTTTACCGCTCCTATATCAGCTCTTCTGTTTAAAACATCATCTATGACATCTTCGTGCGTGCCTGCAAAATAGGTCTCTTTGAAATATAATTTGTATTTTTTTATTCCATGTGTTTTGAAATATTGCATTGGTAGCAGATATCCTGCTGTTGTTGCCTTATCGACAAAAGCAAACCTTTTACCTTTCATGTCTTTTGCGGTTTTTATGCTGGTGTCCTTTCTGACAAATATGACGCCGTGATATGTGGATGTGCCATCCATGTTTTCTGGCCTTGCAAGCACTTCAAGTCCCAATTTTGCATGCGCCAGCGCATAGGTGAAACTACCGAAAAATGCACCGTCCATACCTGTAACTGAAAAATTCTTGATAATGTTTCCGTATCGCGGGAGGATTTTCAGGTTTATCTTTATCCCCAGCTTTGTTGATAGATAATTAGCGATAGGTTCATATCGTTCAACCTGATTGAATATATTCTGCTCAGGAATAAGCCCTATCGTTAGAGAGCTTACAGGGGATTTAGCCTTGTATGATGTTGTTTCGGTCTTGTCGCAGCCTTGTAGAAAACTTGAACAAAACAGGACTAAAATAAATATTTTTATCCCGGTATTTAACAGCATTGTATGTCTTTAATTTAAAATAGCCGGTGGCTAAAAGTAAAGACCGCAGAGAATGTTATAAGGCGACTTAAAATGACTTAGCAAAAAATTCTATTAACGCTAACTGACAGTGAAAAGAAGATTTTTCTATGTCCCATTTTTTTCTGTCCCTTTCCTCAACGATATTGCTTATTCCCCTAATCTCGAGCATAGGGGTACCGTACATTGCGCAGATATGGGCAACTGCAGCGCCTTCCATATTTTCACATAATGCCCCAAACATCCTTTCAATGCTTTTTGCCCGTTTTATCGTTCCTGTTGAGGCAGAGACAGTTATAAATGTGCCGGTTTTTACCTTAGCGACAGGTGACAAGGGAGAGGACGAATTACTGAGAACCCTGAGCATTTTTTTTGTAAGTCTCTTGTTTAGGATAAATTCATTGAAATATTTTTTCCTGCCTCTTTCAAGTAATGGTATGCCTATGAAATCTGCTGTATGAAATCCGTCTCTGAGCAATAGTCCTTCATCACCGTATATCTCCTTTTCAGCAATGGCTATATCACCTATTCTAAGGTCTGATGAAGGATAAGCGCCGCCAATTCCAAAATTTATTATAAGCCCGGGATGAAATCTTTCGATCATAAGCGTTGCTGTATGGGATGCGTTTGTCTTGCCTATGCCTGACACAGCGTAGACAATCCCAATGTCTTTGATTCTGCCTGTATGAAAGCCTTTCTCCTGGCACTTTTTAAGTCGCCTGAGTATAATGCGGCCTTCCTTTTCAGTGGCTGATATGAGACCGATAAGTGGGTTAATAATCATTTTCTTCTATATATAACATATTTTACATCTATCTGCAGATTTTAAAAATGCCTTATTATTGACACTATTTGCTCATATATGATACTTTTAATTTAAATGTCTGACAAAGCAGCGATAGTAAAAGAAGCTCAGAAGTACCTCGCAAGAGGCCAGATAGATAAGGCAATAGCAGAATGGGAAAAATTAGGGAAAGAATTTCCCGATGCTACTATCCATAATACTATCGGAGACCTCTATCTGAAGAAAGGCGATAAGAATGCTGCTATAGATTCTTTTCATAAGGCAGCCCATTCTTTCAGAGATGAAGGTTTTTCATTAAAGGCGTTAGCTCTCTACAAGAAGATCTTAAATATCAATCCTTCCAATGCGAAGGCCCTATACGCTCTGGGGGAATTAAGCGAAGAGAAGGGGCTGGCAACAGACGCTATAAAATATTATCTTGCCTGCTCTGAGATCTATTCTAAAGAGAGGAACAAGGATGCATTACTCCATACATATGACAAGATACTGAATCTCTCCCCGTCAAATATCCCATTAAGGATCAAGGTAGCGGAGCATTTTATAAAGGAAGGTTTAAATGTCGAGGCTGCAAAAGAATACACGCAGATAGCAAGGTTGTACGAAGATAAAGAGGATTTTGAAAATGCAGCAATCTATTTCGGAAAGGCGCATGAATTTCAACCTGGCAATAAAGATGCATTGCTCGGACTGGGTTCTATCAGTGAAAAAACCGGCGACATTAAACAGTCATTAGAGTATATAAAACAGGCGGTTGCAATCTCACCTGAGGACGTTGATCTCTCCCTGAGATATGTAAATCTCCTGATAAGGCTGGGATCATTTGCTGATGCAATATCTTATGTTTCAAAGATAATCGAAGCAGAGCCTTCGAATGTTGCAGCTAAAAAATTGAGGGGTGAGATATATCTCAAGGAAGGCAATAAACAGAAAGCATGGGAGGAATACAATACTGTAATTGATGAGATGGTCTTTGAAGAGAAGATAGATGAGGCTATAAGCACACTGATAATGTTCAAAGACACTGAACCTGTAGATACAAGGAAGAAACTGGTTTCTCTTTACAGACAAAAGGGAGATATGAAAGCTGCATTTGGTGAGCTGGTTTTTCTTGGGGATTACTTTGCCGGCTCAGAAAACAAGATGTTCAAAGAAGCGCTTAATTGCTATCAGGAGGCGCTGCAGATACATCCTGAAGATGCTGTAATTAAGGAAAAGGTTGCTGATATTGAGAAAGAATTTGGCGAGAAGCTCGAAGCCCCTAAGCCTGAAAAATCGGTTGAAGAATCAATCGCAGAAGCAGACATATTTCTCAGATACGGGCTTTATGATGAGGCGCGGGCGCTGCTTGAATCTCTGAAACTAATAGAACCTGAGAATACGGATGTGCATATGCGGCTCAAGACCTTATTTGTTGATACAGGTGATAAAGAGCAGGCAGTAACTGAATGTTTTGTCCTTGCAGAGATATACAGCAGGGCAGGGGATATTGAGAGGAAAGAAGCGTTTCTCAGTGAAGCATACGAGATAAGACCTGAAGATCCTAGGTTGCCTGAAAAAATGCCTATGAAACCTTCAAGGGAGTTTGTACCCGAAGGGGCAGAGGCAGAAGTACCCCACCTGAATTTTGAAGACTATAGCGAGGATATGGCAGAGGCAGAGTTCTATGTAAGACAGGGGCTGACTGAGGAGGCAAGGGTTATATATCAGAGGCTCCTGAAGCTTTTTCCTGAAAATGAAGAGATAAAACAGAAGCTGTCTTCGATAGAAATAGAAATGCCTGAAAGCGTTATTTTTGAGGAAGAGGCAGTAGAAAAAATCGGAAAAATAGCAGAAGAGACTTCTGAAAAGCCAATAGAAGAGATCGTGGCTCATGAAGTGCTCGAGGCTCAGGAGTTTCAGGAACCAACACTTGAAAACGATGTCCTTGATATATTCGAGGAATTCAAAAAAGGACTTGAGAAAGAACTGGGCACAGAGGATTCAGAGACACATTATAACCTTGGGATTGCTTATAAAGAGATGGGGCTGATAGATGATGCGATACACGAATTTCAGATTTCCAAGAATGATCCACAGAAATTTGTCCATTCAGCAAGCATGCTTGGAATATGTTATATGTCCAAAGGCTTGTTTACACTTGCAATTGATGCATTCAGCATTGCTCTTAAAAAGATAGAGAAAAAGGATGAGTCATACTGGGGTGTAACTTACGACCTTGCAGAGGCTTATGAAAAAAATGTTAACCGCAAGGAAGCGCTTACATTATATACCGGAGTTTACGGCTGGAATTCGAAGTTCAGAAATGTAGCTGAAAAGATTAATATGGTGAAGGAAATGATAAAAAAAGAGTCGGAATCCTCCGGCATGCATGAAAAACAGAAGATAAAAAAAGAAAGGGTTTCTTACTTATAACAAATGGACTATCTCGAGTTTTACAACTTGAAAGAACAGCCCTTCTCTAATGTTGTTGATAACAGGTTTTATTATAAGGGGACGCAGCATTCAGAAGCACTGGTAAGGCTCAAATATGCCATAGACACCAAAAAGGGACTTGCAGTTGTTATCGGTGACATAGGCACAGGCAAGACTACGCTTGCGCGCAGGCTGCTTGAAGAACTCGACGAAAGCGCTTATGAGGCAATTCTCCTTGTTGTGATTCATTCAGCAGTAAGCGCTGATTGGCTTCTGAAAAAACTTTCCATACAGCTTGGTGTAACAGATGTAAAAGAGGACAAGATTGAACTTCTCAGTCAGATATACAAGAGGCTCTTTGAACTAAGCGAACATGGTAGGACAGCAGTCATCATTATTGATGAGGTTCAGATGTTGCGGTCAAAAGAGATAATGGAGGAATTTCGAGGGCTGCTTAATATGGAGATGGCTGAGGGTAAGATGGTTAATTTCATATTTGTGGGATTGCCTGAACTCGACAACGTACTGGCACTCGATGAACCTCTCAAACAGAGGGTAGCGGTAAAAATAACGCTAAGAGCTCTGTCCGAAGAGAATACCAAGGCGTATATAACCCATAGGCTGCAGGTTGCAGGTAGCCCCAGGAATCTATTCACTGATGGAGCAATGAAGGCTATTTTTAAATACTCTAATGGGGTACCCCGACTGATTAATACTATATGTGACAATGCCCTTCTCGATGGATATCTTTTCAAGACAAACGCGATAGATGAAACAATTATAAAGTCTGTTGCTGTTGACCTTGGCCTGAATGGTGAATAAAGTTGATATTCTTAATCTGAAGCCTAACAATATATCTTGATAGTTCTATCTTCATCTTGGAGGGATACCAGAATTTTCCTTTGCTCATGGGTTCCTCATAAGTAATCCTTAGTTGTCGGCCATCGTCGATCTCGATTGTCTGGGATACTGGAAGCATTGTTTCTTTGTCTATCAGAATCTCCTGGTATGAATTTGTGAGCCGGTATGTCTTATTTTGTCTCTCAACATCATAGTTTTTTATCCGCCACCAGAGAATGCTGTTTCTCAGGCCATCAACGAGGATTATGCTTTTGTTTCTGCTCATCTCAGGACTGCTTTTTATCACACCTTCGGATTCTGCCACTTCTGCTACGAGCAATCCAAACGAATAAATCCTCAGCTCAAGTGTATTATCCGTGAGTTTCAGCGCAGCATCTCCTGTTATTGTGCTCTCATCCCTTTCAAACTCTACAGAGAATGTTGTCTCAACGCTCTCTATGATGCCCCGTTCAGCAATAACCTGCCTGACATCAATGCCTGTGTAATCAGGCAGAGCAGCTCTCTTTGGTGTGCATGAGACAACAGCAAGTAGCAAGTAGCAAGCAGCAAGCAGCAAGAATAAATTTTTTAACTTCTGACTATATTCCAATACGTTCAAGCGCCTCTTCAATATTATTTACCCCTATTATT
Source organism: Nitrospirota bacterium (assembly GCA_016208915.1). GTDB lineage: Bacteria > Nitrospirota > Thermodesulfovibrionia > Thermodesulfovibrionales > UBA1546 > JACQXE01. The sequence goes on from JACQXE010000051.1 coordinate 70,364, forward strand.
TCGAGCCCAAAAGAATCTTTCAGCCTTTCCTGATTGTTTCCGGACATCACTGCAGTCCTGAACCCTATCTTTGCAGCTTCTTTAATCCTTTGCTCTGCATATGCAACTGCCCTTATCTCGCCAGAAAGTCCAATCTCGCCAAACATGAAAATCTTCGGATCTATAGGAATCTCTTTTAGAGATGATGCTATTGTCATTACAATCCCGAGGTCTATTGCAGGTTCAACTATCCTCAGGCCGCCGACAACATTTATAAATATGTCCATACCTCCGAGATGAAGTCCTGCTTTTTTTTCAAGGACAGCGACAAGAAGGTTTACTCTGTTGAAATCAACACCTATGCTTGTTCTCCTCGGCATTCCGAATGTTGTTGGAGAAACAAGCGCCTGAAGCTCAACCATTAAAGGACGGGTCCCTTCCATGCTTGCAATCACTGTGGAGCCGGATACATTCAACGGCCTTTGTGCGAGGAATAATTCAGAGGGGTTCTCTATTTCAACCAGACCGGCATCTGTCATCTCAAAAACGCCTATCTCGTTCGTTGACCCAAAACGGTTTTTTACAGTCCTCAGTATCCTGTACGGCTGTCCCCTGTCGCCTTCAAAATAAAGGACTGTATCAACAATATGCTCAAGCACACGGGGGCCTGCAATCGCTCCCTCTTTTGTTACATGGCCTACAATGAATACAGGTATTGCAGATCTTTTGGCAAAAAACATCAGCCTTGCTGCACATTCTCTAACTTGACTGACAGAACCGGGGGCTGAAAGTATATCATCATTGTACATTGTCTGGATTGAGTCAATGACAATTGTGTCGGGGTTCATCTTTGATGCTGTATCAATAATCCCTTCCAGCGAAGTTTCGGCAAGAAGTACTATCCTGTCAGAATTTATTGAGAGACGCTCTGCCCGCAGCTTTATCTGTTCAGGTGACTCCTCTCCTGACACATAAAGTACAGTATTTTGTTTTTTCGAAAGTCCTGATATTGCTTGCATGAGGATAGTTGACTTCCCTATTCCAGGATCCCCTCCGACAAGTATAACAGAGCCTTCAACAATGCCGCCGCCAAGCACCCTGTCGAGTTCTTTAATCCCGGTCTTTGTCCTTTTTTCCCTGCCGCTTGTGATTGTATTCAGGGGCTGAGGCTCTGTTTTCCCTGCAGGTATTCCCCTTGGCCTGCTCTCTTTTTTCTCTTCAACTATGGTGTTCCATTCGCCGCAGTCAGGGCATTTACCCACCCATTTGGGACTGACATAACCGCAAGCCTGGCACTGAAAAAAGGTTTTTATCTTAGCCATATTTTTGCATTATACCCATGCTTTTAAAAAATTGACAAGGGGCGAATTAAATTTTTGTTTATCAAGGATTGCAGGAGGATATTCAAAAAGCCCGATATAAATTTTATATCGTATGAAATATTGTAAACGGCTTTTGTAGCTTTCAGTATGCAGATATCTGATTTTTGTTGCTTTTCTTTTCGTCAAGAACCGTGGTCGCTTCAAGGAGGAGATGCATTGTGTCAACAGTTACATTTATATCATTGGTAGTCTCGCCGTGAATTATGCAGAACCGACCATCCTCCCATCTTATTAGCTCAAAGAAGGCTTCAGGACCCTTTAAATCCCCTGCTGATACATAAACTATTTTACCGTTTAGGAGATAGAGCGTGCCGTTTTCTTTCCCCTTTGTTATCTCGACCTTTGCTGTTTTTAGCCCGAGGCTTAGTATCTGGACTATGTCTGTAAGAGTAAACTCTTCAAGGCTTCCAACAAGTCCTCTCGTCTCTTCATGCGGATAAGTCGGCGGAGTCTCAAAAAGAAGATTTTTGATCTTGACTGTAAGCTTATTCAGATTCAGTGGCTTCAGAATATAATCAACATTGCCGTTAAAGTGGCTAATATGGTCTTTGTCAGATGTAATAAAGAGGAAACGGTGAGGAATAGCTGTTCTTATCTTCTGTACAGCATTGTAGAACCTTACGAAGGCATCAGGTTCGAGCGACTCTACGTCTGCTATTATGAGGTCAGGACTTTTCTGGCGTATGTATCCCATAGCATCTATGCTGCTTGTAACGTGTGCTATTTCCATCTCATTTCCTGTGGCGCTCAGCTTTATGAGTGCTGCAATATTATTTTCCCGCTCAAAGATAAGGATATTCTTTTTAATTGCTGTTTCTGAAGGCTCCTCCTTGATTACGGAGAGAAATACCTCTACGACCTCAGGATCAAATTGTGTCCCTGCATGCTTTACTATTTCCTGAATGACCTTTTCTCTTGAAATGGCCTTTCTATAAGGCCTGTCTGTTGTCATGGCATAATAGGCATCTGTTATGCTGAGTATGCGCGCTCCAATCGAAATCTCCCTCGCCTTCAGCCCCATGGGATATCCTTTCCCGTCATATCGTTCATGATGCTGGCTTATGATAGAATCGAGATTCCATGGAAACTTTACCTGTCTTAATATCTGCATTGTATGAATTGGGTGTTCCTTTATCGGTGTCAGTTCGCTCTGATTTAATCTCTGTGTCCCCTCTAATATCTGCCTCTCGATTCCCACCATTCCCAAATCTCTTAGAAGCGCTGCCATGCGGATTGATTCTGCAAGACTTTCATCAAGCCCCATCCTGAAGGCTATCTTGAAGGAAAGCTCTGCCACAAAATGGTCATTATTGAAGAAATACATGTCATGCACATCGAATATCTGAAGGAGACGGTCTGCTAAAGAATACGAAAAGTTTTTCAGTTCTGTCAGCTCCCGCGAGAGCTTGCATTCAGTCGTTATGTAATTATGAACAAGATTTAGAAAATCCTGCGTGTTGATAGAAAAATCTTTGTCCTTTTCAGAGAAAGGAGCTATGAATAAAGTGTTAACCCCGGGCTTTATTTTTTCTACCAATATCTTGAACTCCGAGCTTTCTATCCCTTCTATATCATGAGAGGCAAAAACTATTCCTATATCTTCCTTTTGCAGGATATTAAGGGATTCAAGCGGATTTGCAGTCTCGAATATTGGGCATTCCTCATTTTTCAGCAGGTTGCTAAGGAACTTATGATGCCTGTTAAAGATTAAAATACCCTTTGGCTTACTCATAGTTTAAATTTACTATAACCATATAGGTATGTCAATAATAAAGGGTTATCCGTTGTTGAGATGATCGGGAGAGGGCAGCAAAACTATTTTGTAATCTCTGTGCCTATCCCCTCGTTTGTGAATATCTCAAGAAGTATGCAGTGTGATATGCGGCCATCAACTATATGTGTTTTGACAACGCCGATTTCGAGTGCTGTTTCACAGGCATTTACCTTTGGTATCATGCCTCCTGATATGGTGCTATTGGAGATCAATTTTTTAATATTATTTTTTTTGAGTGTTGAGATGGTATTGTCTTTTTTGTCTTTTATGCCGGGCACATCTGTAAGCAGTATGAGTTTTTCTGCTTTGAGTTTCGAGGCTATGGCAGATGCAACATGGTCGGCATTTATATTCAGGGTTTCTCCGGTCTGCCCTATCCCTATAGGCGATATAACGGGGATGAATCCCTCTTTTTCAAGGCTTTCGATTACCTGCGAATTTATATCAGTCACCTCGCCTACCAGTCCAAGGTCGATTATTTCTTCTGTGCCTGCCTCTGGAGAGGTCTTTTTTATAATCTTTTTTTTGGCCTTGATCAGTTCTCCATCTTTTCCGCTTAAGCCAATAGCCTTTCCGCCGTGTTTGTTTATTAATGAGACTATTTCTTTATTTACAAGTCCTCCGAGCACCATCTCGACAATATCCATGGTTTCTTTGTCTGTGACACGCTGGCCCTGAATAAAAGTCGGCTTCTTACCCATCTTTTCCATAGTGGAACTTATCTTGGGCCCTCCGCCGTGGACAACTACAGGACGGATGCCTATAAAACTGAGAAGCGCTATATCCTGTGCAAAGGCATCTTTCAGATGTTCCTCTACCTGTGCAGCGCCTCCGTATTTTATGACAAAAGTCTTTCCAGAAAAATTCCGAATATATGGCAACGCCTCGATTAAGATATTCGCCTTTGTGATAATGTCTTTCATAGTGACCTCATTAAATTAATTTTTATATGAGATGAGATATACCCTTGAGCGGCATTATTTTGCCGATATTCTGACAGTACGAATAAGATAATCGAGAGGCAAAATACCTCGGAGGGCAAAGCCCGAGAATGAGTGAAAGGGTATCTCTCATCTCAATGTTCTCCCTTAAAACACGGGATACACACCATCTTCCCATCTTTTACCCTCAATCGCGTTTCCATTACATCCTCCTTACATATCTCACATCTTATGCTCGGATATATCTTTGCCTCTTCTGGCAATGGCACTTTCACATATTCTATCTTAAACAGATCCTTATCTTTTGCCTTCAGGATAGAATCAATCTTCTTCGTCTTTCTCTGATGAATAGCCTTCAAGACTGTCTTTGAGCGGTTGCCTCGCATATAACTTTTCCACATTTCTTTTTCCTTCTCTATTTCATGAGGAGGTGTCCAGTCAATCGAGATTCTCAATGCCTTTGCTATGGGCCTTTTAATGAATGTATAAACCTGTTTACCATAGTCATTAAATATCAGATTCCCTTTGCCAAAGGTGCAGCCTGTCATAACCTGCACAGCATCAACAGCGCAGGAATTATTCTCAACTATGGCAACGATCTCTTCATCTTTTGCCCTTTTCCCAAGATTTTTCAGAGCAAAAACAGAAACCCTATAACCCAAGACAAGCCCGGGACATATGTGGCCGTGAAACTTAACAACCTCATCAAGCTTTTTCATAGATGGATTTTATACTAAAAAAGAAAATTTTGGTAGACAAGAGGTCTCAATTTGTATTATTTTTCTTTGTAATATTCAGGATAAAGTTTTTTTGCGCATTCAGGGCAAATGCCATGACTGAAGTCAACTTCAGAATGCTCACTAATGTATGCTTCAACTTGATTCCAGTATCCTTTGTCATCACGGATCTTTTTGCATGATGCACAAATAGGCAATATGCCGCTTAATGTTTTTATCTTACTGATTGCATCCTGAAGTTCTTGAACAAGCTTTCTCTGATCCTTTTCTGATTGCTTGATAGTATTGAAAAGAGGAGATATCCATACTACTCCAGTCAGCATCAGTATAGATGTTATAAGACCTATCAATTCAAATAATAGATTAGGAGGACTGAATTTATCACCAAAAACAAGGCTTAATAATGAAAAAATACGACGCACTCCCATAAGAAAAATTGATATTGAAATCAAAATCCACGCTATACGCCCTCCGGTAACTCTTATTAATCTTAGGGCGAGAAATACAGTTAAAAGTTGAATCAGAACAGATAACCCAATAATAAATCCTATTAACATGTCTCTCTCTTTATCGGCTTTTAGTTGCTATTTGTACTATACAAATGAAGCATACACCTTTTTGGAGGAGCTGTAAATTGCTTTGTTCAGAAAGAATCTATTATTTCTCTTACCAGTACCCTATTGTATTATATCTTTTCATCATACTGTGTGATTAAGATGTTATATCCTTCATCAGCAAGAATCTTTGCGAGGCTGTTAGCCTCATCCTTTGAATAGAATTTGCCTATCCTTACACGAAAGTATGTATTACCGTCTATCTCTGCCTCTATGATGTAAACCCTGTCATATTTGAACTCGAGCGCTGCTTTCAATCGTGTTGCATTAGGTTGTTCTTTAAAAGAGCCGACCTGTATTGTGAACGGGCCATTGCTGCTTGTTGGAAAATATTTTATGTATTTTATATATCGGTTATCCCTGCCCAAATAATCAATCCTGACCTTTCCTGTCCCTGTGCCTATGAGTTCGATTTCTTTTGCGCACGCATATGAAAGATCCAGATCCCTTCCTGCAACAAAAGGGCCGCGGTCATTTACAGTGCATTCCACAACCTTGCTGTTTTCAGTGTTCATAACCCTGAGTTTTGTTCCAAAAGGATATTCTTTATGCGCGCATGTCCGTGCGTACATATTAAATGGCTCTCCTGATGATGTGGGTTTCCCATGGAAATCAGTTCCATACCATGAGGCGATGATATATTTTGATTCAGGGTAGCTTTCATAACGTGTAGAGGCGCAGGAAGAGAGAAGGAATAGTGCAATGGCGCATATGGCAAGAGATATTGCATTTAAGTTTATAAAAATTCTGAACTTAAACATCATGTTATCCAAAATGTCTATTCCCATTGTATTTCAAACGATTAAAAGAAGTCAAAGAAGGTTATTATCAATCCGTGGTTAAAATTGATTTTATTGTCCGCAAAGAAAATCCTTATAGGCTGGAGGAATTCAGCCGAAGGAAAACGATAACCTTTGAAGATACGAGGCTATATATTACAGCTCCTGAAGATTTAATCCTCTCAAAATTATACTGGGCAAAGGAAAACATGTCCGAACTACAGTTGAGCGATGTGCGAAATCTTCTTAAGTCTGTAGATGCGTTGGACAAGGGCTATCTGAAAAAATGGGCGGATTATTTAAGCGTTTACGATATTTATGAGAAAGCAAAGGCATGAGAGACACACATCCCTCCATAGAAGAAAAATTTATTAAGATGATAATGAAGAAGAGCGGTGAGGAACGCATTAAAATGGGTTGTGACATGAATGAAACAGCAAAAAGACTGGTAATTGCCTCTGTCTTTTAGAAGAACCGTTCATCATCCGAAGAAGATATAAAAATTGCTATTTTAGATAGATTTTATGGCAATAAGGTATCGCCTGAAATGAAGAAAGAGTTTATTAGAAAGATACGTCTGAAGCTGGATACATAAGGAAGATAAGGGAATAGGAAGAAAACCCCGATGCAAGCCCACGGAAATGCAGAAGTACCATAGTCCGAAAGTGCAAAAGCGCCATAGTGCAGAAGTAAGGAAGCTTTAACGGCGAGATTCGAGGATTCGAGGGGTCGAGTGAGGGAGAGCCATAGCACAAAAAATCAGGTTGTCCAGTCTACAACTTTCAAGCCTTTTATCTGCCTAAATTCTTTGGTGTTGTTTGTAACAAGGGTCGCACCAAGGCTGCGTGCATGGGCTCCGATCAGCATATCCATCGAACCAATGGGTTTTCCGGCTTTTTCAAGACTTGCCTTGACTTCGCCATAGACCCTTGCAGCATTTTCAGCAAAATGAGCGATTTCAAAGGGCAGCATGAACTCGTTCAATGCCTCCTGGTTTTTCTGAATATGCTGGCTTTTCGCCACACCATATTGCAGTTCTGCGAGCGTTATAGAGGAAATGCCGATATCTCCGATGGAATGATCCATGAAATGTTTCAAAACTCTCTGCGGCTTTTGTTTGATCATGTAAATGCAGATATTGGTATCAAGCATAAATTTCATTAAAGAGTCTCTCTCTTTTGAGTCTTGGGCTGTTTTCTATCTGCCATAAAATCATCGGAAAATTTATTAAGACTGTTGAAAAGGGATTGCCATGAGCCTTTTGCAGGAATAAGCATAACGACATTTCCGTCCTTTTTTATAAACACATGCTCGTTCTCAAATCTGAATTCTTTAGGCAGCCGGACAGCCTGGCTCTGGCCATTTTGAAAGAGTTTTGCGGTTTTCAAAGGTCACCTCCTGATAAGTATATATTAATAATATATACTCTTAAATGCCTTTTGGCAAGATATTTTCACAAAAGGTTGATTTTTCAGGTTCTTTTGCCGTATTCTTAAATAAACAAACATCTTTCAAGAATCTTTGTGGTTTTTGATTGAAAAATTAGGAGGTTTATAGTGGTAACGATAACAGATGTGGCGGCTGAAAAAGCAAAGCAGATTCTCAAAGCCGAAGGAAAGGCAGACTGGGGTTTGCGCGTTTATACAGCAGAGGGTGGATGCTGCGGCCCATCTTATGGAATGGACATAGATGAGAAGGCTGCAGATGGCGACGAAATTATTGAGAAAAACGGGCTGAAAGTCTTTGTTGACAAAAACACGCTTGAAAAACTCGATGGTATGAAGATTGACTTTGTTGAAGACAAAGAGGCGCAGGGATTTGTTCTCACTGGCAGCAAGACGCCTTCATGCAGTTCAGGATGCAGCAGTTGTGGGTAATCCCCTGCTTTTTGGTATGAAATATGTTTCCTATTCATAGACCCAGGCGTATAAGAAAGAACAATGTAATCAGGAGAATGGTGAGGGAAACCTCACTGTCTCTTGATGATTTCATCTATCCTCTTTTTGTAACCTATGGCAAGAACACCCGCAAGGAAATAAAAGCAATGCCCGGGTGTTTTCAGGAATCAGTTGACAAGATAGTGAAACATGCCAAAGAGGTTTATTCACTCGGAATACCTTCAGTCCTGCTTTTCGGTATCCCCGAGCATAAGGATGCTCTCGGCTCAGGTGCATATGACCCTCACGGAGTTGTTCAGAAGGCAATAAAAGCAATAAAGGATAAGGTTCCTAATCTTTATATCATTACTGATGTCTGTATGTGCGAATACACAAGCCATGGCCATTGCGGGATTATAGAAAAGGGCGATGTAAAGAATGATCCAACGCTCGAACTCCTTGCTAAAGAGGCTGTATCCCATGCAGGGGCAGGGGCAGACATGGTTGCGCCGTCAGACATGATGGACGGAAGGGTTGGGGCAATAAGGGACGCATTAGACGAAGAGGGTTTTTCAGAGGTTCCGATAATGAGCTATGCTGCAAAATATGCGTCTGCCTTTTACGGGCCATTTAGAGATGCTGCTGAATCTACCCCAAAATTTGGAGACAGGCGTTCATATCAGATGGACCCTGCAAACAGAAGAGAGGCGTTGAAGGAAGTAGCGCTGGATATCGAAGAGGGCGCTGACATTGTGATGGTCAAACCGGCAATGACCTATCTCGACATAATTTCGGATGTAAAGAATGCATTTGACCTCCCAGTAGCTGCTTACAATGTAAGCGGTGAATACTCTCTGATTAAGGCAGGCGCAAAGCTCGGCTGGATAGACGAGAGTCGCGTTATGATGGAAGTTCTTACATCTATAAAACGCGCAGGCGCTGACCTTATCCTCACCTATTTTGCAAAAGACGCTGCAAAGATCCTGAATAAATAATCAAATATATTGTATTTCTTCAGCATCCGGGCTTTTTCAGTTATTTCAGATAGTGCTGATATGAATTATCAAATATACAATTAGCAAAACAATTATGCTTCTAATTTACCCTCCAATTGCAAAGCCATGTGAACCGCCGGCCGGCATTGCGAAACTTTCAGGCGCGCTTAGCGCTTATGGGATAAAACACCGGGTCCTCGATGCGAACATTGAGGGGCTCTCGTTTCTCCTGTGCCAGCCGCAAGTCAGATTCGATACATGGACGAGCCGTGCCTATCGTAATCTCAACAAAAACCTTGATGCGTTGAAAACCCCTCAGATTTACCGCAACGGTTCTAGGTATCAACGCGCGGTTATGGACATCAATCATGTGCTCGAGACGTCTGTCGCAGGCAGCAGCACAGCAGTAAGTCTTTCAAACTATCAGCATAAGGAGCTTTCACCTCTCAGGAGCAGAGACCTTTTCGCTGCTGCCGAGCATCCGGAAGAGAATCCCTTTTATCCTTACTTTGAGCAGCGGCTCACTGAGATCATGGAAGAGGGAAAAATAACGCGTGTTGGATTCTCGCTGAATTATTTGAGCCAAGCGCTCTCTGCGTTTGCAATGATAGGCTTTTTCAAAAAGAGGTTTCCGGAAATAACCATCATTCTTGGTGGCGGACTGGTGACCTCATGGATGAGGAGCGGGAAGCGGGAAAACCCTTTTCAAGGACTGGTCGACCGTGTTGTCTCCGGGCCAGGTGAATATGAATTGCTCTCTGTGCACGGAATCAACAATGATGAAAGAAAGCATTTCACCCCTGACTATGACCTGTTACCGCTTCATGACTATCTTGCTCCTGGAATAATTCTCCCTTACAGCGGATCGAGCGGATGCTGGTGGAACAAATGCTCTTTCTGCCCTGAACAGGCGGAGCGAAATCCATACATTCCTATCCCGGCCGGAAACGTGGTCGAAGATATTGCAATGCTTGCCAATAAAATAAAGCCCCGTCTTATTCATATGTTGGACAACTCAATGACCATAGAACACATGAAGGCATTCATCCGGAATGCTCCTGCTGCGCCATGGTATGGCTTTGCGAGGGTCAGCAGGGAGCTTGCTGATGATGATTTCTGCATGGGACTGAAACAATCGGGATGTGTCATGCTCAAGCTTGGCCTGGAATCAGGAGATCAGGATGTGCTCGATGCAATGCAGAAAGGAATCGATATTGAGACAGCATCAAAGGCATTGAGGACGCTAAAAAAGACTGGTATTGCAACTTATGTGTACCTGATTTTCGGCACGCCTGTTGAAACGCCTGCTTCAGCACGAAAGACCCTTGCATTTACTACTCGGCACATTGATGCTATTGATTTCCTAAATCTCGCTATATTCAATATGCCTGCTTATGGAGAAGAGGCGCAGCAGTTCGGAACGCATCACTTTTATGAGGGCGACCTCTCGCTGTACACTGATTTCCGGCATCCGAAAGGATGGGATCGAAAACAGGTGCGGCAATTCATTGAGGAGGAATTCAAACGACATCCTGCAATAGCGCCGGTTCTAAAGCAAGAGCCCCCATTCTTTGGCTCCAACCACGCGCCTTTCTTTGTCATGCAGGAAGATTAATCCGAATAATGCAGACAGGACATAGTATTTAAGCGGTTTTATTTTGCCGATAGTCTATATTGATAAATAAAGAAGCAAAATGCCTCGGAGGTCGAAGACCGACCTGCCTGCCGGCAGGCAGGGAATGAGCGAGAATACTATGTCCTGTCTGGCTGAATATAGTTTAAGAATTGTCCGGGCTAATCCTCTCAAATGTCTGTAATTCATCTATCAATTGCAACATCTCATCATGTATGCCTGCTTTAAACGCCCTGACTTTCAGTCTCTTTGCGGCAATTCCCCTTGCGTACCATGCAAAAAATTTTCTGAAGAGCATAACTCCGGTCTTCTCACCGTGGAACTCTATATTCATGGCAAGATGCTTTTTCATGGTTCGTGCAATTTCATAGACAGCCGGTCTTGGAGGTAATGTTTTGTTTTTCATGTAATTGGTTGTCTCATGAAATATCCAGGGATTGCCGAACGCGCCCCTTGCTATGGCCACGCCATTGCAACCGGTCTCGTCAAACAGTTTTTTGACAAGGATCGGTGTCAGCGCGTCACCGCTTGCAATCACAGGTATTTTAAGAGACTTTTTTACTTCCCTTATTATGTTGTAATCGACACTTCCGCTGTATCCCTGCATCTTTGTCCTGCCGTGTATGAATAGCCCCTGCACACCGGCATCCTGCGCGCGAAGTGCGATCTCTACTGCGTTGACAGATGTTTCATCAAAGCCGGAGCGTATCTTGACAGTGACAGGCACGCATGTATTTTTGACAATTGCATTCAGGAGGTTTTGCAGCTTAACAGGGTCCCTGAGCAGTCCGGCCCCTTTCCCCATTGATACAACCTTGCTTACCGGACATGCGGCGTTGAAATCTATTATATCAAAGGCATATTCTGATATAAGATCAAGCGCCCTTTTAATGATTTCGCTATCATTTCCGAGAATCTGGACGCCCAGAGGCCTGTCATCTATGGTCGCAGAAAGCATTTTCAATGTATTTTTGCTCTTGCGCACAAGGGAACTGGCGCTTATCATTTCGGTAAATGCAAGGCCGCATCCAAATGACCTGTTAATCAGACGGAAGGGCAGGTCGCTTATGCCGGCCAGCGGGGCAAGGACAAGTGAAGAAGTGACTGTTACATTTCCAATTGAAAGCATAATTACTTATTTTATACCTTACAACACGTTAATGCCGAACTTTTTCAGGCTCTCTGCGAGGTCGAATAAGGGAAGTCCAACGACATTCAAATAATCTCCCTCGCTCTTTTTTATAAGCACTGCGCCGCGTCCCTGTATTGCATAGGCGCCTGCCTTGTCGAGTGGTTCCTTTGTTGCAACATATGCGTTAATCTCCTGAACAGTCATTTTCTTAAACCAAACCTTTGTCTCGACCGAGCGGGTAATCTTTTTGCCTGTTCCTGTGTCGATAACTGTGTAGCCTGTAATGACAGAATGGGACTTAGCGTTGAGCAGTATAAGCATCTTCCGTGCCTCCTTAGCTGTATGCGGCTTACCTAAAAGTTTCCCCCTGAAGACAATAAAGGTATCTGCCGCAATAATAAGCGCGTCCCGGTATTTAGCTGCAACAGCCCGCGCCTTTTCGAGGGACAGGCTCTTTGCCAGATCATGGGGCTTGATTGCATGATTAAGTGTTTCCTTATATTCTGGTGGATCAACGCTGAACCGTAAGCCGGTGAGAGCAAAAATCTCTTTTCTCCTTGGAGATGCTGATGCAAGTATTATAGTTTTCATACATATTGTCCTGCTGCCCAGCCAGAGGCCCATGCCCAATGGAGATTATATCCTCCCAAATGTCCTGTGACGTCGACAACCTCACCGATGAAATAAAGCCCCGGAACCTTTTTTGCCTTCATGGTTTTGGATGACAATTCGTCTGTGTCAACCCCTCCTGCTGTGACCTCAGCCGTGCTATACCCTTCAGTTCCTGCGGGTCTTATGCTCCAACTTTGGAAAAGACGTGAAGCTTCAAGCAGTTCTTTATCATTGTATTGATTAATCGGTTTTGAGGGAAGATAAAATTCACACCATCTATGGGAGAATCTCTTAGGCAGATACCCTGCGAGCAGGTTTTTCATCTCAATCCTGCTCTGACGATTAGATATAAATATGCTGTGAGCATCGAGATCAGGCAGAAGATTGACAACAATTTCTTTCCCCTCCTGCCAGTATGAAGACGCCTGAAGAATTGCCGGGCCGCTTATCCCCTTGTGGGTAAAAAGCAACTTTCCCCTGAATTCATGCCCTCTGCATTTCACCGCAGCCTCAAGGGAGATTCCGCTTAACTCTCCGAACATCTCGCGATCCCCGCGTGAGAAGGTAAAAGGGACCAGAGCAGGTTTTGATGAGACGACGCGCAGCCTGAACTGTTTGGCAATGCGAAGGCCAAAATCCGTTGCCCCTAAATTAGGATAGGAAAGGCCGCCTGTTGAGATGACGAGGGATTCTGATTCAAATACTCCGGAATTTGTTTTAACACTAAAACAGTTCTTTTTTATAACCTTTTCAATTTTGCAGTTCATCTGAACTTTGACAGCCGCTGAATCACACTCTCTCCTGAGCATATCGAGGATCTGCCGGGAACTTCCATTGCAGAAGATCTGCCCATTCTCTTTTTCGTGATAGCTGATACGATGTTTTTTTACCATGGCGATAAAATCCATTGGGGTGAACCGGGCGAGTGCGGATTTACAGAAATGGGGGTTTGCAGAGAGGTAGTTCTCTGCCTGAATGTTCAGGTTCGTAAAATTACATCTGCCTCCGCCGGAGACGAGGATCTTCTGACCGATCTTTGAGGCGTGGTCGAGAATGATGACCGACCTGCCGCGCTTCCCGGCGCTGATGGCGCACATCAAGCCTGCTGCCCCTCCGCCGATTATTATCAGGTCAGTATTCACAGTACATTTATATTACAATAATTCAGACGCAGCAGGTCGCGGAGAACCACTGTCCTTAATTGCAAAAAGGAAAATCTAACCCATATTAATCATAAACTATTCCGATATAGGCAGGATATAGTACCTTCGCTCATTCTCGGTCGCTTAAAGCTCCCTCCGAGGTTTTTGCCTTACCCCCCTAAAATCCCCCCTTGATAAGGGGGGATTAAGGGGGGTGTTGGACTATCGGCAAAAAAAGCCGCTCTGATGCTATATCCCGCCTATGAATTAAGTGCTCTAAAAAGAGCAAAATGCCGGGCTTAGATCTTGTCCAATGCCTGTTTGAGGTCTGCGAGCAGGTCGTCAATGTCCTCAAGGCCAAGCGCGATACGGACGAGATTATCAACCATGCCGATTGAGCGGCGGTACTCCTCAGGATAATCGAAGAACGACATCGTTGACATCTGCGTCACGAGGCTTTCACTGCCGCCAAGGCTTGGAGTGATCAGGAACAACTCCAAAGAATCGATGAACTTCCTCGTTTCAGTGTCGCCGCCCTTGAGCAGAAAGGTTATCATACTGCCGAAGCCGCGCATCTGAGAAACCGCGATATGGTAGTCAGGGTGCGACTCAAGGCCGGGATACCATATCTTTTCGATCTTAGGATGGGATTCCAACATGCGTGAAACTGCAAGCCCGGCGCGGTTGTGGTGTTCCATGCGGAGTGCAAAAGTCTTGAGTCCGCGTTCGAGAAGAAAACAAGTAAACGGGCCGGGAGTGGCGCCAATCATACGCTGCATGCGATAGAGGTCGTTCAACAGAACATGTTTGCCGAGCGCTGCGCCAGCCAGCAGGTCATTGTGTCCGCCGAGGTACTTGGTAGCTGAGTGGATGACGATATCTATGCCCATGTCAAGCGGTTTTATATTGTAAGGCGTGGCTATCGTTGCATCAATGATGGTCATGACCCCGTGCTGTTTTGCAACTTTTACTATTGCCGGGAGGTCCAGAACGCGCAGATAAGGATTGGTCGGCGATTCGGTAAAAATAATATTGGTATTTGGTTGTATTGCTTTGGCGATTTCCTCTGCAGTTGGTTCTACCAGAGAAACCTCTATGCCGAACTCAGCCAGCAGATTAGTGGCGAAGTCGCGTGTTTGCCGATAACAGTCATTGGTAAAGATTATATGGCCTTTGGGGCGCATATATGCCTGCAATGTCATTATCACTGCGCTCATGCCTGTGGCAAAAAGCAGAGCTCGCTCAGCGCCCTCGATGGCTGCCAGCTTGCGTTCGCATTCCTGTTGTGTCGGATTGCCGTAACGGCCGTATTCATGCTCACGCACCACGCGGCCCTCACTCTTGGCCTTCATGAAATCATATACGTCAGTGGTGTTGTCGAAGTAGTAATTGGAAGTCTGGACAATGGGCGTGGAGACCGAAAAGTGGGCTTTGGGAACACGGCCCAGACCATGGATGCCGATTGTGGCAGGCTTCCAGTTTTTTTGACTTGATGGTTCTTTAGGCGCAGGGTTCTCCTTCTTATGCAAAATTTCCCTGAGCGCCTCAATTACCGCATCTACGCGGGGCGGCAGTTCGATTGGTTTGTTGGCATAGCGGCTTGGGAAGTCCAGAGTCCCTTCATGGTAGCGGAACTTAAAGTCAGGGAACTTCAGTCCATGCGCCGTAGAGATAACCACAACGCGCTCAGACTTATCTATCTTGCCTGCCTTGATTAGTTTGATAAGCGCTGCCAATGCGACGCCTGTGTGCGGGCAGTTTAACATGCCGGTGGTATCACCGAGCGCTGCAGCATCAGCCAGTTCCTGTTCAGTGGCGTCCACGACAATACCATTGAACTGCTTTAGCGTGCGGATTGCTTTTTGTATGCTGACCGGGTTGCCGATCTGGATAGCGCTGGCCAGTGTCTTTTGAGCTTCGATCGGCTCGAAGGTCTCGAAATTTTTCAGATACGAGCGGTAAAGCGGGTTGGCACGCTCTGCCTGTGCGACCACAAGACGCGGCAACTTGGTAATCAGACCAAGGTTGCGCATCATGAGTAGTCCGCTGCCGAGAGCAGAGACATTTCCGAGATTGCCGCCGGGGATTATAATTACGTCAGGGACTTCCCAATCGAACTGCTGAACTATTTCGATACCCACGGTTTTCTGGCCTTCGATACGCAGAGAGTTCATTGAATTGGCTAAGTAGATTGTCTCGTCCTTCGTGATCTCCTGCACGACGCGCATGCATCCATCGAAATCGGTATCCAGCGATAACACCAGCGCACCATTGGAAATCGGCTGGATGAGTTGCGCTATCGAGATCTTACCTTTCGGCAACAATACGATTGACTGGATTCCTGCGGCAGCGCAGTAAACCGCCAGCGCAGCAGATGTGTCTCCGGTGGATGCGCATGCAACAGCCTTGATCGGCGCGCCCTCGCTGATCATCTGCTTTACATTCGACACGAGCGCTGTCATCCCAAGGTCTTTGAATGAGCCGCTGTGAGAATTGCCGCAGAGTTTAATCCAAAGATTTTCCAAGCCGAGTATCTTACCGAACTTCTCGGCCCAGAACAGATTTGTGCCGCCTTCGTACAGCGAAACGATGTTCAACTCATTGATCTCCGGCAGGATCCACTCTTTTTTGCCCCACACGCCAGAGCCGTAGGGCCACTCAGTAGACTTGTAACGTTCATCAAACAGCTTCATCCACGCTTTAGAATCGCGGCTGGCAAGGGCTTTGAGGTCGTGCTGCACTTCGAGCAGCGAGCCGCATTCTTTACAGCGATAGATGATCGAGTTAAGCGGATAGTTCGCCCTGCACTGTTCGTTAATGCATTGAAACCAGGCTTGATACGACATATATCTCCTTATTCTTTTGCTGCTGTCTTCAGTGTCCTTATTCTTGCAATATCTTCCTGATAGCCGTAGATATGTGCGCCCGCGCTGTAGGCATACATTGGGCCATTCTTTAGGTTTGTCTCGCCTGCGACATAATTCTTAAGAATTTCTATGCCTCCGAGGTTTGTCGGAAAACCTGCCCAGAGATCCCACGAGCGAAAGTAACAGCTTACAGTGAGCAGGAGTTCATTCCCGGAAGGAACAGCTTTAAAATCAAGAAGCCTCAAACAGGGCGGGTCCAGCTTTCCGTCATTGCCATAACATATATCGTGATCCTCAGGAGAGCCGATCTCGATTACTGCCTGATTTGTTAGAGGCGTATCTTTCAGCATCTCTATAATTCTTTCAATCTGCGTGCCGCCTTTGGGCATACGCTGGTGGATCCTGCTGGCATATTTATATGTCTCATTCTCAGAGAGGTCTGGATCCATAAGATAGTTCGCAAAATAATCCTCGATATATTCCATTGTCGTAGGCGCAGGGATATTAAGACCCGGCGGCATTACAGGAATCATATCCTCTGAGGGATGTTCGATAAAGACTGCTATACCCGGATACTGGAGGCGGTATTGCTCCTTTTCAAAAGAGCCTCTCTGTATCTTCTGGGTATAAGAAGAGTCGAATATGTTATATATTAGCTGAAACCATGCATCTGATATGGTCTTGGCATGCAAGGAAAATGGAAGCATAAGATTATTTATCCCTTTTAATTAAAAATTCTTAAAGATATCCCCCTGAATTTATTTCAGGGTCTAAGATACTGAAACAAGTTCAGCATGACAAATTATAATGCTCTATTGGTCTTTGGATATATTTTATTATACTATGACGGAGATATTATTTGAAAACAAAAAGACGCTCTAACAAGGCAGCGTCTTTCTTGATTTCAATGGCGTCCCCAGCGGGATTCGAACCCGCGTTACCGCCTTGAAAGGGCGATGTCCTAGGCCGGGCTAGACGATGGGGACACATGGTGAGCCGCGTTGGATTCGAACCAACGACCCACGCCTTAAAAGGGCGTTGCTCTACCAACTGAGCTAGCGGCCCTTTGGTTAAAAATAGACTTATAAAATACAATGATTTTGATTATATTGTCAACCTGATAAGGCTTATATAAGGCAGAAGATATAGTATTAAAGCGTCTGCCTCATGCGGAGAAAAAACCGAGAATGAGCGAAGAAATACTATATCTCCTCACTACTGTCCAAAATAACTGGGAAAAGGCTGAATGATGAAGAAATACAATGACGACACCTTATAAAATTAATCCACATTTGAGCATTCATAAAAACATCAGTCATATTGTTCCCGTTAAAGCCTCTTGTCAAAACGAGGTTGCATATCTTAATATTCTGTCGATTCATTGTGTTTATGAGGCGTTCAGCCTTTTCATAAATTTCATTTTGGATAGCTGTGATATCTTCTGTTTTACGACTTATGAATAATGTGAGCTAAATGATGTAAAATAACCAAAATTGAAATGCGAATATATATAATCCATAAGGAAATACTGAAGGAACTGCTCTTTACTTTCTTTTTAAGCCTCGTTGCCCTTAATTTTATCCTCATAATGGAAAAAATCCTGAGGTTGAGCAGGCTGCTCTCAGGCGTTGGTGTGTATCTGTCTGACATGATAACAATAATTCTGTATCTTCAGCCTCCGATATTGATACTCACCCTGCCGATGTCTCTGCTGGTTTCGACCCTTATTACCTATGGAAGGCTGAATGCTGACAATGAACTTATAATATTCAGGGCGAGCGGAATGTCTTTCAAAAAAATAGCAACCCCTGTATTTATTTTGGGAACAGGCTGTTTTTTGGCAGGACTGCTGGTCAGTTTTTATATCGGGCCTAAGAGCATGGTAAAGCTTAGAGATAAGATTTCAGAGATAATAGCATTGAGGGCGCCGGCTGCCATTGAAGAGGGGGTTTTTACTACGCTGTTCAAGGATGTTGTCCTTTTTGTGAAAGAAAAACCCGATACAGAGAGCATAAAAGAGATATTCATATCTGATGAGAGGAATAAAAAAGAGCCGAGGATATTAACAGCAAAGGAGGGAAAGATTTATACTAAAGATGGTTTGGGCATTTCCTTCTATCTTAAAGACGGATACATGCACTTGGCAAAAGGAATTTTCTCCACAGAGATATTTTTTGAGGGGTATAATTTGTCTCTTGACCTTTCTGCAGAACAGCAGGGAAGGAAAAACAGCGAACTTACACCTCTCGAGCTGCTAAGAGAGGCGAAAAAAGAAACGCCGCAGCAGGCAGTTGCGTTGTTCCTTGAGCTTCACAGAAGGCTCTCGCTGCCTTCTGTCTGCCTGTTTCTTATGATGCTTGGCCCTCCGCTTTCATTAGTGGCAGGAAGATCAGGAAGGCTCGGAGGTCTGACCATAGGACTGTTCATCTTCGTTACATTTTATATGTTGTTAATATATGGAGAGAATCTTGCAAGGACAGGAAGTGTTCCTCATTATGTTGGAGCATGGAGCGCGACTGCGATTCTCGGGATCCTTTCAATAGTGATGTTCAGGAGAGAGAGTAAAAAGTAACAATGCTGATAGTACAAAGGTATTACATTAAAGAATTTTTTAAGATCCTGCTCTTGGTAGCAGCAGGATTATCTCTAATATTCAGCATGATGGAGCTTATCGACAAGATAGATGACTTCCTGCCGTACAGGCCGCCCCTTGAAAGCCTTCTGCTTTATGTATTGTTCAGCTTCCCGCGCTATCTTCTTTATCTGCTTCCTATGGCAATTCTTATCTGCAGTCTGTTTGTATTCAGTCAGGCGAAGAAAAGAGAAGAGATAACTGCGGTCAGAGCAGCAGGCGGCAGCATTAAAGCCTTACTTATACCATTCCTCTATGCAGGGTTGTTTTTGAGCTTGTTTGGTTTTTTCCTCAACGAATTTATTGTGCCTGAATTCTCAAAAAAAACACAGGAGATTAAGGACGAGATTACCAAGAAAGGCAAGAAATTTTCTTTCAGGGAAGGCACAGTATGGTTCAGGGCGTCAGACGGCTCAATTGTCAAGATAGGTTTGTATCTGCCTGAAAAAGCGCTTTCGAAGAATATAAGCATATTCAGGATAAGCAATGGTCAGCTCAAAGAAAGGATAGAGGCCGGGAAGGCAGAATGGAAGGGTTTTCAGGATGCAGAGAAGAACAAAGGAGGAGTATGGAAGCTCCAGAAGGTGATTGTGTACGATATCATCAGCGGAAAAGTAAGCAGGCTTGATGAACTTGAATTACAGTATGATGAATCACCTGGAATTTTTACGGAAAATATCCAGAAGCCGGAAAATATGGGCATCAAAAAGCTTTTCATATATACGAAAAAACTTGAGGAGGCAGGTTTCAGAAACCTAAAACTTACTGTTGACCTCTATTCAAAGATTTCATATCCTGTTATCAATTTTTTTATGATTCTGCTCGGCGCTTCCCTGCCAATGCGGGGGCGGACAGGAGGAGGGCTTGTAACAACAGCAATGGGTATTTTCATAAGCCTTTTCTACTGGTTCAGCCATGCAATGTCTCTTTCGATGGGATATGCAGGGATCGTGCCTCCATTGATAGCAACATGGCTTGTTCCTGTAATCTTTGGCATTATTTCGCTGAAACTTTTTCGGGGGATACAGGAATGAGAGTCGAGCAGAACATCGGCAAAAAAATCGCTTAAATATTGGTCTTTTACCATAGGTATTTCCCAAAAGATTTATGAAAAGGCTGAACGCTTCATAAATACAATGAATCGACAGGATATTAAAATGTGCAACCTCGTTTTGACAAGAGGCTTTAAAGGGAATAATATGACAGATGTTTTTATTAATACTTAGAAGTGGATTAATTTTTAAAGGTGTCGTCATTGTATTTCTTCAGCATTCAGCCTTTTTAGTTATTGTAGACAATACTGGTCTTTTACCATAATGAAATAATATGAGAAGAAAGATAAGATTAAGAAAGGAGTTTGTATGAAATACCAAGTCGGTAAAACAGGCAGGGTTGTTGTAGCAAGATTCGAAGACCATGAAGATGTCCTATCAAATCTGACCAGTATTGCAAAAAATGAGAACATAAAGGCAGCAGTCTTTTACCTCATCGGAGGGATGCGCGAAGGCAGGATTGTTGTCGGTCCTGAAAAGGACGTCATGCCTCCTGTGCCTGTGTGGAGAGAACTCGGGGAGAGTCACGAGATAATTGGATTAGGCACGATATTTTATCAGGCAGATGAACCAAAGGTTCACTTTCATGGCGCATTCGGAAAAGGCGATAAGGTGAAGGTAGGATGCATGAGAGAAAAGTCAGAGACATTCCTTGTGCTTGAGGCAATAATCATTGAGATAGAAGGTGTAGATGCTGTCAGGGAGTTTGACCCTGTCTCTGGACTTACACTGTTAAAACTTTGATTGTTATTAAACTAAGTGAAACTAATGAGACCGGGAGGTTGTCCCAGTCTCATTAGTTTCAGTAATTCTGTCCGCAACTATTACTTTATAGTTATCAACCTGCTTGCTCTTGTATTGTTAGTTTCAAGAACCTCAGCAACAGCATTGTCTGCATCAGCCACTGCAACGATATAATAATTCCCCTTTGCAGTTCCAGTAGGTATGGTTACAGTTGTCGAGGCTGAGTCAGATGCGCCTGCTGCGAGCGCCGGCACTGCCCTGCTGCCAAGATAGCTATCACTTCCATCAACCACCGTATCCTTTGAGAGATAGAACTTTGTGGTAGAGGCGCCTGCGTCACCAGCACCATTGTTCTTGGTTGTATCGGATAGTGAGATGCTGTTCCCAGCAATTGCAGAACTTGGAGCTGAAATTGAGGAGATAGTTAAGTCAGGCCCTATGCTTATAGCCCTGTATAATGTATTGTTAGTTTCATTAACCTCAACAATAACATTATCTGCATCAGCCTTTGCAATGATGAAGTAACTTCCTGTTGGTGTTCCAGCAGGTATGGTTACAGTAGTTGAACCTAAGCTGGTTGCATTTGCTGCGAGCGCCGGCACAGCCCTGCTGCCAAGCAGTGTATCGCCTACATCAAAGACTGTATCGGTTGAGAGATAGAACTTTGTGGTAGAGGCTGCTGCATCGCTTGGGCCATTGTTTTTGGTTGTATCGGATATTGAGATGCTCTTTCCAGCGCCTGTTGTGCTCGGAACTGTTAGCGCTGAGATAACAAAGTCTAATTCTATACTTATAGTCTTAATATAAGTATTGTTATTCTCATTAATCTCAGCAACAGCATTGTCTGCATCAGCCATTGCTATAATGTAATAAGTTCCTGAAGTTCCAGAAGGTATGGTCACAGTTGTTGACCCTGAGCTGGTTGCATCTGCTGCGAGCGCCGGCACAGCCCTGCTGCCAAGCAGTGTATCGCCTGCATCAAGGACTGTATCAGTTGAGAAATAGAACTTTGTGGTAGAGGCGCCTGCATCGCCAGCACCATTGTTTTTGGTTGTATCGGATATTGAGATGCTCTTTCCAGCGCCAGCTGTGCTTGGAACTGTTAGCGAGGAGACAACTAAGTCAGAACCTATGGTGATATTCGTATATGTTGTATTGTTATACTCATAGATCTCAGCAACAACATTGCCTGAATCAGCCATTGCTATGATGTAATAAGTTCCAGAAGTTCCAGCAGGTATGGTCACAGTAGTTGAGCCTGAGCTGGTTGCGCCTGCTGCGAGCGCCGGCACAGCCCTGCTGCCAAGATAGGTATCGCCTGCATCAAGAACTACATTAGTTGAAAGATAGAAACTTGTGGTAGAGGCGCCTGCATCACTTGGGCCATTGTTTTTGGTTGTATCAGATATTGAGATGCTCTTACCAGCGCCAGCTGTGTTTGGAACTGTTAGCGAGGAGACACTGAGGTCGGATCCTATGGTTACAGACTTGAATGTTGTATTGTTATTCTCATAGATCTCAGCAACGACATTGTCTGCATCAGCCATTGCTATGATGT
>JACQXE010000034.1 GCA_016208915.1 Nitrospirota bacterium
GACCCAGGTGAAATGGAGTTCTCCTGCCTGTCCAACTTTAACGGGTAAAACCCGTTTATATAAATCTTATAACACAAATTCTTAGTAGGAGGTTTAAAGAATGCATTTGCCGATATATCCGGAATCCATAAGGAAAAAGAGATAACATGTCCGCATTGCAACAGTGAAAGGTCTATATGCATGGCATCCATCTCATCAATGAGATTAGGGATTGTGGAGAGGCTGGGTTACTGCAGCAGTGAGAACTATGATAACTGTCCAATCTTTCTGGCGAAGGTTTTAAGGGGGAGGTAACGTGCAACCAAAAAGCAAACTAATTTGTCCGCAGTTACTTAAATGGGTTATCCCGACATGCAGGGCATTAGATAAACCGTATGTCCCAAGTCTGTTTGAACTCGAAGAGTACTGCAGGAGCGAGAGCTACAGGAAGTGCCCATTCTGTTTACCAGGGGATAATCAAAATAAGGAGTACAATAGCCTGTTTCACTCAGGCAATAACTTTTCTCGAAAAAGTAACATTCCCGTAATATTGCTGTAACATTATATTGTTAGACTTTATTAATGTGGATTGTTTTATTAACTCTAATACTTGCTGTAGGAGTTGTAATTTTGCTTATAGAGGGCAGACCTAATCTTTTTGTATTTCAACTTATAGAGAAGATATTTGGCAGCAAAGGGAAGGCAGGTGATAAGCCGGATAATAAGAAGTAAAATCAGTGAAAGAGTGAGCTAAGGATTTGCAAGAAGAAAGTATTCCGAAAATAAAAGGAGGATGAAAGATGTTTAAAAAGTTTGTTCTGAGTATGATTGCCATAATAATTATGGCAACGGTTAATGTAGTTGTCGCAGGCGCTGAAGATAAGATTATTAAGATTGATGGTTCAAGCACAGTCTATCCCGTTACCGAGGCGGTAGCCGAGGAATTCCAGAAAGCAAAGAAAGGCGCTGTTAAAGTGACAGTTGGCATTTCGGGCACAGGAGGTGGTTTTAAGAAGTTCTGCAGAGGAGAGACAGACATATCGGATGCATCAAGGCCTATACTCAAAAAAGAGATGGATGTATGCAAGGAACACGGCATTGAGTATATTGAGCTTCCAGTTGCCTATGACGGCCTTGCGGTTATGGTGAATCCTAAAAATACATGGGTCACTTCCATGACTGTTGCAGAACTGAAAACCATTTGGGAGCCTGCTGCTGGGGGCAAGATCACAAAATGGAATCATGTGAAAGCCGAATGGCCTGATGCCCCTTTAAAGCTTTACGGAGCAGGTGCTGACTCAGGCACATTTGACTACTTTACAGAAGCTATCGTAGGCAAGGCCAAGTCCTCAAGGGGTGACTTTACAGCCAGCGAAGACGACAATGTGCTCGTTCAGGGCATCGCTGGAGATAAGAATGCCCTCGGATTTTTTGGTCTTGCATATTATGAAGAGAATAGAGACAAATTAAAGCTTGTCCCTATAATCAATCCCGAAACAGGACAGTCGGTATTTCCCTCTGAAAAGACCGTTATGGACGGTACGTACCAGCCCCTTTCGAGGCCCATATTTATCTATGTAAGCAAAAAGGCAGCGGGAAAACCTGAAATTAAGGAGTTTGTGGAGTACTATCTGAAGAATGCAGCCAAGCTTGTTCAGCAGGTGAAGTATGTTCCGCTTCCTGCAAAGGCCTATAAACTTGTGGAGGAAAGGTTTGCAAAGAGAAAGACAGGTACCCTGTTTGGAGGTGAGGCAAAAGTCGGAGTGAAGATAGAAGACCTGCTTAAGAGAGAAGAAAAAGGTTTTTAACAGAACTGTAATATCTTTGTAACATTCCTGTAACAAAAAAATGGGATAATAATTTTCAGGATATTCTTCGGATGAAGAGAAAGCTGACAAGGAAAATTAAAGAGGGCGCAATAGAAACAATTCTGTTTCTAAGCGCGCTTTCGTCTGTGTTCATTACTATAAGCATTGTAGCTGTTCTGTCTTACGAGTCATTCGGATTTTTTAAAGAAATTCCATTGATAGAATTTCTTACCGGAAAAGAGTGGACTCCATTGTTTGCAGAGCCGAAGTTCGGCATCCTTCCGTTGATTTCAGGAACACTGTTGATTACATCCATAGCGCTCATGGTTACGCTGCCATTAGGATTGACTGCTGCTGTCTATTTGAGCGAATATGCGCCGCACAGGTTAAAAGAGATTGTAAAGCCAATCCTTGAACTTCTGGCAGCAGTGCCCACAGTGGTGTACGGCTATTTTGCCTTGCTGTTTTTAACCCCTATACTCCAGAAATTTATCCCTGACCTTTCAGGGTTCAATGCGTTGAGTCCAGGGATAATCATGGGGATAATGATAATCCCGTACGTAAGTTCTGTCAGCGAGGACGCAATGAGAGCAGTCCCGATGCACATCAGAGAAGGTTCTTATGCGATGGGCGCAACGAAACTTCAAACCGCATTTAAGGTTGTTATCCCCTCAGCGTTTTCAGGCATAGCAGCTGCATTTATCATCGGAATCTCAAGGGCTGTCGGTGAAACAATGGTTGTTGCAATAGCAGCCGGAGGTATGCCTAACCTCACAGCAAACCCTCTGGAGCCTGTCCAGACCCTGACTGCTTACATTGTTGCGGTAAGCCTTGGGGATGTTCCGCATGGCACTATCGAATATAAAACCATATTTGCTGCCGGCATAACACTTTTTCTGATAACGCTTGTTTTTAACATAATAGGCTTCTGGTTCAGGAAAAGGATAAGAGAAGTGTATTAACAACAGTGAATAGTGACAGTGATTGGTGTCAGTAACTGACACTGACACTGAAAACTGACACTAATTATTATGGAAGATATTAAAAAGAGAATAAGAACCATTAAGTTCTGGAATTCGGTTTTCTGGATAACAGGGCTTCTGTCCACCTTCGTCGGACTGGCCCTTCTTTTTACACTTCTGACTGATTTATTTATGGACGGATCCCTGAGGTTGAGCTATAAATTTTTTACTTCATTTCCCTCAAGATTTCCTGCTGAGGCAGGAATACTGTCTGCATGGGTTGGAAGCTTTCTTGTTCTGCTTGTGACAGCATACGCAGCAATTCCGCTTGGGGTCGCAACAGGGATTTATCTTGAGGAGTATGCAGGGAAAAACTGGCTCACAGACATTATTGAAATCAATATCGCAAACCTTGCAGGGGTGCCTTCAATAGTTTATGGACTTCTTGCATTGGGGTTGTTTGTTTATTTTTTTAAATTTGGCGAAAGCATTCTGACAGGCGGGCTTGCGCTTGCGCTTCTGATTCTTCCTATGGTCATTATGGCGACAAGGGAAGCCATAAGGGCAATCCCTAACTCAATAAGAGAAGCATCTTACGCACTTGGCGCCACGAAATGGCAGACCGTACAGTCCCATATAATTCCTTATTCAACAGGCGGAATCCTGACCGGGATTATAATCGGACTCTCAAGGGCGATAGGTGAGACAGCCCCTATAATCACTGTGGGAGCGCTTACATTCATAGCCTTTCTTCCATCGTCTCCATTTTCTTCGGAATTTCCTTTCATATCATTCAAATGGCTGTTTGACCCGTTTACTGTTATGCCGATACAGATGTTTAACTGGGTATCAAGGCCGCAGCAGGAATTCCAGTTAAATGCAGCGGCAGCAGGAATAGTATTGATGATAATGACATTGCTCATGAATGGCTTTGCAATATATATAAGATATCGGTTCAGGAAAAAGATAAAATGGTAATAACAGATGTCAATATAAGAAACTTACCATTGTTGTCATGCCGGCTCTTGTATGTCATTCCGACTTGTTCGGAATCGTTTCTGCTTGTCAGAAATCGCCAGAAAGATGCTGGACAAGCCAGCATGACAAAAAAGGGCGAGGGGTATTTTCGGGTCAATGACAGTTGAATAGTTTCAAGGAGAATAAATGTCAGTTGTAACAACAGGAGAATTAAAGGCTGAGGTAAAGAAACTTAATTTCTACTACGGCAGTGTTCATGCCCTGAAGGAGATTAACCTGCCGATAGAGCGCAGAAAAGTTTCCGCGCTTATAGGGCCATCAGGCTGTGGGAAAACGACATTCCTCAGATGTTTTAACCGCATGCACGACCTCTATCCCCATAACAGGTATGAGGGAGAGATTACACTCTATCCTGACAATATCAATATCATTTCTCCTGAGATAGACCCTATTGAGATAAGGATGCAGATAAGCATGGTCTTTCAGAAACCTAACCCCTTCCCAAAATCAATATATGAAAATGTCGCCTATGGGCTTAGGGTGAGAGGAATCAGCAAGAGAGCGGTGCTGGATGAGAAAGTGGAAAGATCACTGAGAGGCGCTGCGCTATGGGATGAGGTAAAAGACAGGCTTAATCACCTTGCCTTTGACCTTTCCGGAGGCCAGCAGCAGAGGCTATGCATAGCAAGGGCGCTTGCAACTGATCCAAGGATTCTCCTTTTTGATGAGCCGACCTCTGCGCTTGATCCAACTGCAACTTCAAAAATAGAAGAGCTTATTGTAGAATTAAAGAACGAAGTGACAATAATTATAGTTACACATAACATGCAGCAGGCAGCGAGGGTTTCTGATTACACGGCATTCATGTATCTTGGTGAGATTGTAGAATTTGACAGGACAGACAAGATATTCACCGCGCCTTCTAACAGGCTCACAGAAGAATATATTACCGGAAGGTTCGGATAATGATTTTTAGTTTGTTTGTCATTCCGAGCGAAGCGAGGAATCTCGTTGTGAGATTGCTTCGCCCTGATTAAATCAGGACTCGCAATGACTTATTGAGGAATCAAGGGAGGCATCAATGGCAACTATATTTGAAAAAGAACTCACAGATTTAAAAGGAACGGTTTTAAAACTCGGGGCAATGGTAGAAAAGGCAATAAGCGATTCAATAAAATCACTTGTTGAAAGAAATTCAAAACTTGCAGCGGATGTTATAGATAAAGATCCACAGGTAAATGCGCTTGAAGTGGAGATAGATGAGGAATGTATAAGACTGATTGCTCTGAGACAGCCGCGTGCAGGCGACCTAAGGTTGATAACGACTGCAATGAAGATTACAACCGACCTTGAGAGGATAGGCGATCTTGCTGTTGATGTCTCCGAGAGGGCGTTAGAACTGAATGAAGAGCCGCAGCTCAAGCCGTATATCGATATCCCGCGAATGGCCGAGATAGCGCAGGGTATGGTAAAAGATGCACTCGATGCGCTTGTGAAAAGGGACTCTGCCCTTGCAAGGGACGTGCTGACGCGCGATGATCTGGTCGACAACCTTAACTTTCAGGTCTTCAACGAACTCCTCTTCTTCATGATACAGGACCCAAGAACCGTATCTCGCGCTGTCAAGCTAACATATATATCAAAATACCTCGAGCGTATTGCTGACCATGCGACAAATATTGCCGAAATGGTAGTCTATCTTGTGGAAGGGAAGATAATAAGGCACATGGCTGTCTCGGAAGAGAAAAAGAGTTAGTGCCAAATAATGCAGACGTTGCTCAAAAAATTATTTAACTCGATAGATTATTCCAATTATCTTGGATTGTTCTGTTTGTTAAAAAAAGTTCAGAAACCATCTGCGAAAAGTAAATTAAAGTATCGAAAAATAAATTCTATCGCAACATCTGCATTATTTAAGATATCATAATTTCGCTTTATGGGAATGCTTGACGAAAATAGACATCTCGAAGAATTAGATAAGAAATATATCTGGCATCCCTTCACTCAGATGAAGGAGTGGCTCGATGAAAAACCTATCATTATCTCCGAAGGCAGAGACTGTTTTATAAAAGACATTTATGGGAAGTGGTACTTAGATGGAGTGTCATCAATATGGGTGAACATCCATGGCCACCGGAAAAAGGAAATAGACAATGCTATCAAAGAGCAGATAGATAAAATCTCGCATTCAACACTCCTCGGCTTAAGCAATATACCTGTAATTAAGCTAGCGGAGAGACTTATAGCACTTATAAACTCGTCACTCGTCACTCGTCACTCGTCACTATCAAAAGTTTTCTATTCTGACAATGGCTCCACATCTGTAGAGGTTGCGCTCAAGATGGCCTTTCAGTACTGGAAACACAAAGGAATTGATGGAAAACACAGTTTTCTTTCCCTCAGGAATGCATATCACGGCGATACGATTGGTGCGGTAAGCGTTGGCGGGATAGAGATATTCCATAAGGTATTCAGTCCATTGTTATTCAAATCATACAATGCGCCATCGCCCTACTGCTATAGATGCGAAATCAAGCTCAGTTATCCTGACTGTAAATTTGCATGCCTAAAAAAAATGGAAGATATTCTCAGAGAAAATTCCTCAGAGATTGCAGCAGTCATCATCGAACCGCTTGTTCAGGCAGCAGGCGGAATTATAGTTTCGCCTGCCGGATATCTAAAGGGAGTGCGTGACCTGTGCACAAAATATAATGTCCTCATGATAGCTGATGAAATTGCAACCGGGTTTGGAAGGACAGGAAAGATGTTTGCATGTGAGCATGAGAATATTATCCCTGATATAATGTGCCTGTCCAAAGGGATTACAGGCGGGTATCTCCCTCTGGCAGTAACAGTTACTACAGAAGAAGTCTATAATGCATTCCTGGGCGAATTTAGAGAGCTTAAGACATTCTTTCACGGCCATTCTTACACAGGCAATCCTCTCGCATGTGCCGCTGCCTGTGCATGCCTTGATATATTCGAAAAAGATGAAACCCTGAAAAAGCTCCAGTCAAAAATCGAAGTCCTCGAAAACTGGTGCAATGAGGTATCATCCCTTTCCCATGTCGGTGAGGCAAGAAATAAAGGATTCATGGCAGGGATTGAACTCGTTAGAGACAAGCAAACAAAAGAACCCTATGCATGGGAAGAAAAAATGGGATGGAAGGTTGCTTATCATGCGAGGGATAACGGAGTTTTTATCAGGCCGTTGGGAAATATTATTGTGATAATGCCTCCTTTAACCATCAGCAAGGAAAATCTTAAACAGATGCTTAAAGTTATTAACGATTCAATAATTGCAGTTACATAGATTAAATTCTGGAGGAGCAATGGAAAGCGACAAAGAAAGTTTAGATTTGGCAGGGTACAAGGAGAAGACACCGCCTGTAAACAAAGGAACGCTCACGCTTGACAGGGATTTAATATTTGTAGCAAGAACCCAGAGGGGCTATGAATTTGAGTATGATCCCAAATACGAATGGGGATGCTCGCCGACAGAAACACTTCTGTTGAGTGTTGCAGGATGCCTTGCCATTGATGTGGTCTCTTTCCTGAGGAAGATGCGTGCCGAGATTACAAAGTTTAAGATCGATATCTCAGGTGAGAGAAATCCCACTCCGCCCCAATATTACAAATCTATCGAGATTGTTATTAATATTTCAGGCAAAGACATTACACCCCAGAAGATGGACAGGGTGATAGCGCTTTCTCAGGAGAAATACTGCTCTGTGTACCACTCTCTCAGAAAGGATCTCAAGGTGGATGTGAAATATAATATAACCAATGAGGATTAAATATTTAATAAAGGATTTTGTTGTCATTCCCGCTCGTCGGGAATCCTTCCGACTTGTTCGGAATCGCAAGAAAGATTCTGGACAAGCCAGAATGACAGAGTGAGCCGTAGCAAGCACTGGGGATTATAAAGTTAAACAATGAGCAAGAAATCTATAATTCTTCTCTTTATTCTTATTTTATCTCCGGCGCTTATCTATTTTCTCTGGCCTACAGA
This sequence comes from Nitrospirota bacterium, assembly GCA_016208915.1. Taxonomy (GTDB): domain Bacteria; phylum Nitrospirota; class Thermodesulfovibrionia; order Thermodesulfovibrionales; family UBA1546; genus JACQXE01. The sequence goes on from JACQXE010000034.1 coordinate 7,740, forward strand.
TGAGAGTAGGATTAAAAAACTCATAAAAGAAGGCGCAAAGGCTGTTGAGAAGATAGATGTGGAGACTGTGATGTCAAAAGTCTCTTTTAACTATAGCGATGAGTATGGATTCAACTATATCATCTTAAATAAAATCCTTGAAGAACAGTTAAAGAAAATGTCAGACATAACGGTTGAATACGAGAACCTCAAGATTGAGATTAAAGACCATTCGGCATCCGCTGAGCTGGATGTTCGAGTCATCGCAACTATCGGGAATGACACAGGCTATATTATCGGAGATATTAAGAATCCAGAGCACATAAAATTCACCCTCGAAAGAGAGCGCACAACATGGCTTGTAATAAAGACTGAGGGGCTGGAGTTTTAATAAATTGTAACTCCCTGTGGTCTTGCCACAGGGTTACCTTATTCTGTGTCATTCCGACTTGTTCGGAATCTTTTTTCATAAAAGAAGGATTGCGGACAAGCCGCAATGACAAGGAAAAACATTTGCAAACACTTTTTGACTTTTACGCCCTGCGCTCTTGGCGCAGGGTTCTTAACTCATCAAATAATCAGGTTTGGGGGTTAACTCTTTCCTTAAGTAGCAAAATATAGTATTATTTTAAAAATTATATGGATAGTCTTAAACTCATAGCCATCCTGCTCATTCTTGTTGGTGTTGTATTCCTCATCATTTCTTTAATCCCAGCCCGTAAGGTCTGGAAGATGGTACCTGAAAAAATGCGCATAAAATGGCTTGCCATTATATTCCTTATATGCTTTTTTATTTTTGGCTACATCTTTTTTGACGTCATATTAATAACTCCTGCTGATATCCATTTTTTACATGACTTGATAACCGGCGTTGTCTTCTTCGGAGGTGCAATATTCGTATTTATTGTGATCAATCTCGCCAAAAATACTATTCAAAGGGTAATAGAAACTGAAGAAGAGATGAAAACACTAAATATATCCCTTGAACAACGAGTGCGTGAGCGTACGACAGAGTTAACCCATTACTATGAGTTTTCTAAGACTGTTCTGAATAGCATGACAGACGCCATAGCCATCATAAATGTCAGTGATTCTAAAATAGTTGGTGTCAACAATAGTTTTTTGGCACAGGTGGGACTGCAAGAAGAGGAGGTTATCGGAAAACACTGCTATGAGATAACTCATAAACGTTCTTCTCCATGCACACCTCCAGATGACATTTGTCCCATGCATGATACTATATCAACAGGCAAAATTGCTTTTGCGGAACATATCCATCATGACGTATCTGGCCAAAAAGCATATTTTGACGTCTCTACAACTCCGATAAAAGACGAAAACGGCAGGGTGATTCAGGTGATTCATATTTCAAAAGATGTCACCGAGAAAAAGCACGCCGAAGCGCAGATTAAATTTCTTGCTTATTATGACAATGTGACAGGTTTACCGAACCGCACATTTTATAAAGAGTTGTTAGTGCGTGCAATAATATATGCCAAACGTTACAATCAAAGATTAGCAACACTCTTTATTGATCTCGATTCCTTCAAACAAACCAATGATACATTAGGACATGAAATCGGCGACCAACTGCTAAAGGCTGTTGCTGGCAGGCTGTTGAAATCTGTGCGAAGAAGCGATGAGGTTGCCCGTATAGAAGATGGACAAACAGCAAGCGCTGTGTCACGTCTCGGAGGAGACGAGTTTATTATATTGTTAAGAGAGATTTCTGCAATCGAGAATATAGCTAAGGTGGCATACCGTATACTAAAAGATATATCTGAGCCTTTTGATTTGAGCGGCCATGAGCTTTTTATCACTGCCAGCATTGGTATCTCCATTTACCCATCAGACGGAGAAGATGCCGAGAGCCTGCTAAAAAATGCAGATATGGCGATGTATCAGGCTAAAAGCCATGGGAAAAACAATTATCAGTTCTATGCAAAGGCTTTTGAGACTTCTGTATTAAAACGGCTTACCTTAGAGAATGATCTTCGTAAAGCTCTGGAAAACAAGGAGTTTATGTTGTACTACCAGCCAAAGATAAATGTGAAGACCAGAAAAATTATTGGCATAGAAGCTTTGCTCAGGTGGAAACATCCTGAAAGAGGGATTGTCCTACCATTAGATTTTATATCTGTGGCTGAGGAAACAGGATTCATTGTGCCCATTGGCGAGTGGGTATTGCATACCGCATGTTCACAGAATAAGGAGTGGCAAAAAACCGGTTTTGAACCAATGAGCATAGCAGTCAATATTTCCTTCCGCCAGTTTGAGCAAGAGAACCTCTTACCGACAATTATCAGCACCTTGCATAAAGTTGATATGTCACCACAGACTCTCGAACTAGAAATAACTGAAAGCACACTAATGAAAAATCCTGAAAAGACGATTTCCACTCTTAAGGAATTAAAAGATATGGGTGTAAAAATTTCTATTGATGATTTTGGCACAGGTTATTCCTCATTGGAGTATTTGAAAAGAATCCCGCTTAATTCCTTAAAGATTGCTTATCCTTTTGTTAGAAATATACTGATAAGCCCTGAAGATAAAGCTATAATAAAAACGATTATTGCTATAGCGCATAGTATGGAGCTAAAGGTAATTGCTGAGGGTGTAGAGACAGAACAACAACTGACTTTTCTCCGTAAGCTTGGTTGTGATGAAGTACAGGGATACCTATTCAGCCGACCACTCCCTGCTGATGAATGTGCAAAACTGTTAAAGAAAGGCTCTTTTTCGATTCACGTATCTCCAGAAAAATAAAAAAGAGCAATTATATTTTCAGTCTTGACGCCAGTTTTATTGCCTCGAGCATACTTGATGCATTTGCAATTCCTTTCCACGCAATATCATAGGCTGTGCCATGGTCAGGAGATGTCCTGATGATTGGTAGTCCAACAGTTACGTTCACCCCCTTATCGAATGCAATCATCTTCAATGGGATAAGTCCCTGATCATGATACATACAGACGATAATATCAATCTCTCCCTTGTATGCTTTATGAAAGATCGTATCAGGAGGATATGGGCCTGTAACCGGAATTCCATGTTTTTTTGCATTTTCAATCGCAGGGATAATTACTTTTATCTCCTCATCTCCAAATATCCCTGACTCTCCTGCATGGGGATTTAATCCGGCAACAGCAATGCGAGGATTCTTTATCCCCAGCATATCACATGCATTTTTTGAGAGAAGGATAATCTTTAGAACGCGTTCTTTTGTAATCAGATTAGGCACGCTTTTGAGTGGTGTATGTATTGTTACGAGTATGACTCTTAAAGAGCCGCCAACGAGCATCATCGCATAATCTTTTGTGCCTGTAAACTCAGCAAGCATCTCTGTATGTCCTGGCCATGAATAACCAGCCATTTTTAATGCCTCTTTTGAGATCGGAGCTGTGACAATCCCATCAACCTTCTTATCCAATGCGAGTTCAACAGCTTTCTTTATATAACTTACAGATGCCCTGCCATTTTCAGCAGTAGGCTTGCCTTTTTCGAATTTTTTAACCATATTCAGATCAATAAAATCTATTGTTCCCATCGCTGATTTTGATTCATCAGGTGATTTGATTAGCTTAAGTTCTATAGGTAGTTTAGTGAGATTTATTGCCTCTTCAATAACAACTCTATCACCGATAACTACCGGAGCGCAGTAATCCCTTATCTCAGCGCAATAGAGTGCTTTTACAATTATCTCAGGCCCGATTCCGCCTGCATCTCCTATTGTGATAGCTGTTTTTCTCATTGAATACTAACGCCCCTCAAAGATGAGACGTTTAATATTCTTCTCTGACAATTTCATCTCTCTCGCCTTCTTAACCCCATATTTCTGAAGCTTGAAAAACTCATCTTCAAGCTTTTCCTGTCGGTAGAGGCTGAACATCTCTTTGAATGACTTAGTCTTTTTTGTTGGCATAATACCCTCTCTATGGAATGACAATAAAATACCATATTTTAAAGGCGGATTGTATCATCACAAGAAATAAGGGTGACTATGTAGATGATAAAATTCCAGTTTTAACTCCAGAAGAATTCCCTGCCTCACTTGAAATCTGACGTTAGCGTTAGTAAAGATTAAAGACCAGACCCGAATTTGTTGATGTATCTACCTTTTTGCCTTTCGATACCCAGCCTTTATAGCCTCCTCTTCCGAGTTAAAGTAAACCCGCTTTTCTTCTTTGATATCGTAGTTTGACTGACTAGGAAGGTGATAGATTTTTGACTTCTTATTACCAATGATCTTCCCAATTTTTTCAGATGGAAACTGTTTTGTAGCCCATATACCCCTACTAGATGCCATCGCTTCTTGCTCATAGTTGCGAAACTCATCATAGTAGCGGAAGTGGAAAGGAGCAATGACACGGGCATAACCTCTTTTGATAAGTTCGGCATTAAAGAGAGTCCCATCGCTCAGATAGACATATGCCAAGAGACGACCATAGTTGTCCATTTGATTTGAAGGCTCGAACTCAAGATGTACCTTTTTCTCTTTGAGGGTCTTTCTTGTAAATTCTAAGGCCTCAGGTCCAAAGAATTCCACGGGTTTATCCGGATGGACAGTCTCAGGGGTGTCCATACCTAAAAGCTGCACCGTAGTATTCCTCCAGCCGCGTCCAACGCGGATAGTATCCCCATCAATAACCCCTGTTACAAGAACCCACTTACCATAAGGATTGCCCCCGCTGAACACATAGAATAGGTACATAATTAAACTAACTGTGAGTACCCCAATATATTTTAATAACCATTTCTTGATATTAGCTTTTTTACTTGTAGCATGTGAAACCTTCAGAATTTCATGTATCAATTTTTTTTCCACTTCGCTGTCTAACATAGACCGGGTTCCATGGCCTTTTATAAAATCACATAGATTTCTAAGAGTTATAACATTGACTATGGAAGAACTTTGACTTGGGGTAGCATTGGGATCAGTTGATACCAAAATGGCCGGGATGAACATATCTAATTGTATTTGCCCTTTCAAAAAGTAACGAAGGGATACAGCACTACGTATTGCCTGCCTTATAGGTAACCTGTTTAGATAATGCCATGTATAACTTTTAGTCTCTATCACAAATACGCCGATAGGGCCAACAAGGATGTGGTCTATGTTACCCTTTCCATCAGGTAGGACGACGTCATTAATTAAGACATAAGAGTTGTCTAAAGGTGTTAGGGCCTCAACAACCATTTTTTCGCCCAGAATGCCCTTATGCCAATTTCTACTTCTAAAAAGATAGTGCAATCCTAAGCCCAAAAAGATTAATCCAAAAATCCAACTATGAGAAATATGAAGGATAAACAGAATAATACCGACTAGGGCGGATGCTGCTGCTTTTAGTTCGTAAAACCTTTTTTGTTCTCTGGCATATTCACCACCACTTCTTAGAATATGCATTCCGCCTCCTCCGATTACACTATCTTCACACTGAGCACATTTTTCATAATTCTCAGTGCCGCCTCATTCCCCGATAATCTTTACTAATACCCTTTTTTTCCTTCTTCCGTCAAACTCTCCGTAGAAAATCTGCTCCCAAGGGCCAAAGTCGAGTTTGCCGTTTGTGACCGCTACAACTACTTCCCTTCCCATAATCTGTCTTTTCAGGTGAGCATCAGCATTGTCCTCGCCATTATTATGACGATAATGGGAAACAGGTTCATGGGGTGCTAGTTTTTCAAGCCATTTGTCGAAATCAGAGTGAAGCCCTGATTCATCATCATTTATAAAAACAGATGCAGTTATATGCATCGCATTGACAAGCGCAATTCCTTCCTTTATGTTGCTTTCCCTGAGACTCTCTTCTACTTGCGGTGTGATATTTATGAATGCTCTGCGCGAAGGCACATTAACCCAGAGTTCCTTACGATAGCTTTTCATGCTTTATCCCTCAAGATATTTAAATATTCAAGCATTGAAATTTATTTCAGTCTCTTGCATAATTCTGTCACGCGGGCGCCAAGCTTGAATCCCTCATCAACCGCCACCTTATCAGGCGCGCCTACACACCCAACGCCATAATGTCCTGATGCGCTCATGGGATCTCCAACTATAATCATTCCATATATAAGCATGCACTGGAGTATTGACATAATGGTTGTTTCTTTTCCTCCTGTATGGTGTGCGCCTGTTGCAAAGGCAGCTCCAACCTTGTTCTCCATCTTTCTGCGCAAACCTATAAATTCATCGAATATTCTTTTAAGGTCTGCTGCCATAACTCCGAAATAGACAGGGGAACCTGCAATAATTCCTGCCGATTCGAGAAAATCATCCTTTGTTACTTCCTGCGTGCTTTTAATTACTGCCTTTGTGTCTGTTGACTCAACTCCCTTGGCTATCTCCTCAGCAAGCTTTTTTGTATTTCCGCCCTTTGAATAATAAAGAACAAGTATCTGCATAATATGCCTCCTTTCATAGGAAAAGATATTTATATATATCTTACCGACAATTCATGATGTTTTAAAGGTTTAAATTGACTATACAAGTCCTGTAGGGTTATCATAATTTTTATGTTAACACCTGAGAAACAGCTTGAGATAATCAAGAGAGGCGCTGTTGAGGTAATCAGCGAAAAAGAGCTCCTCAATAAACTCGAAAAATCCGTTAAAGGGAAAAAGCCTCTCACTATTAAGGCCGGATTTGATCCTACAGCGCCTGACATACACATCGGACACACAGTCCTCCTTGAAAAAATGCGCCAGTTTCAGGAGCTTGGGCATGAAATAATCTTTCTCATAGGCGATTTTACAGGAATGATCGGAGACCCCACAGGGAGGTCTGAGACGAGAAAACCTCTTACAAGGGAAGATGCAGTAAAAAATGCAGAGACCTATAAAAAACAGGTTTTCAAAATATTGGATTCAGAAAAGACACAGGTCAGGTTCAACAGCGAATGGCTTTTCAAGATGAATGTTATGGATATGGTAAGGCTTGGCTCTATGCAGACAGTGGCGCGGATGCTCGAAAGAGAAGATTTCAAAAAGCGATTCGAAAACCAGCAGGACATATCCATTCTCGAATTCTACTATCCATTATTCCAGGGATACGATTCAGTGCATCTTAAGTCTGATGTTGAACTTGGAGGCACAGACCAGAAATTCAATATCCTCATGGGGAGAACACTCCAGAGGAAGATGGGGATTGAAGAGCAGGTGGTTGTCCTTATGCCGCTCCTTGAGGGGTTGGATGGCGTAAATAAGATGTCAAAGAGCCTCGGAAATTATATAGGCATAACAGAATCTCCAAAAGAGATGTTCGGCAAAATCATGTCCATAAGCGATACCCTTATGCGCAGGTATTATGAGCTTTTAAGCCATATATCGCTTGAAGAATTTAACTTGCTGAAACAGGGTATAGAAAAAGGCACTATGCATCCAAAGAAAGCTAAAGAAAATCTTGCGCTGGAAATAGTCGAAAGATACTGGGGAAAAGATGAAGCGCTGAGGGCAAAGGAAGAGTTCGAACACGTCTTTAAGGATAAGGGCAGGCCAGATGAAATTCCTGTATTTGAACTTAGGTGGGAAGAAGCTGAGATGTGGATTCCGAAGATAATGAAGATTTCAGGCCTATGCTCAAGCACGAGCGAGGCTACAAGGCTCATAAAACAGGGCGGGGTTATGATTGATGACAAAAAATGCGGTGACCCTGATGCGAAATTAAAAAAGGGGAGTTATCTCTTCAAGGCAGGGAAAAGAAAATTTTTAAAGATTGTAGCAGAGTGAATCTCCAGTCTGTTCCACTTAATCATGCTTTTTTGCCCTGTGATATACCCATAAATTGAATCCGCATATCAAAATTGTGAGTATAAAGATTAAGTATCTTGAAGGCTCGAAATATATTATCTTTTCTACATAATGAATTATGAACGAGCCAGCATAAACTAAAGTAGGATCGTGCTTTTCCCTCAACCAGACTTCAAGATGTGTAAGAGGACAGTACCATCCAAATATTTGCATGATGACGGCAAAGGCAAGACCTGAGATATGGATGATTTTTATCGCTTTGTATCTAACCCCAAGAAATGCGCCGAATATCAGAAATACAATCCAGAGGAAGTGGATGAATACAACTATGTCGGCAAGGATTTTGTAGAGCATTGGATTTTATATGTTTTTAGCAAAAATAGGTACCCTTAGTAAACTGGTTCGTATGGTTTTACAGTCCTACAACGCTGTTCAATTTGGTACTTGATTTGCTAAATTGTCTGTTCATCAAAAACCACTTCTTTATGTGCAATTGCCTTTATAGCCTCTTTAGAATTTATCACCAAAATGTTCTGTTCACTCGTAACGCGATTAACCAACCAGCCAGGCAACGCTAATACAGGTATTAAAAGTTTCACTTATAAATCTCCCTCCTATGCCCTATTTTGTGAATAGTAATTACTTTCGCATTAAATCAAAAAACAAATACCTTGCAATAAAGCTAAGCCTTCTCACACCATTCCCTTGCATTTTGGAACAGTCTGAGCCATGGGGATGCCTTTAGTTTTTTCTTCCAGTCTTCTGGCATATATCCCCACTGCCATTTAAGGAATGTTCTTTCAGGATGGGGCATTATTGCGAGATGTCTTCCGTCAGGAGAACATAAGGCTGCTATTCCACTTGCTGAGCCGTTTGGATTGAATGGATAGCTATCTGTAATCCTGCCCTTATCATCAACATATCTTACAGGAGCAAGATTTTGTTTTATCACTTTAGCAAGCGTGTCTTCCTCGGGGAAATAAGCCCTTCCTTCTCCGTGTGCAATCCAAATCCCGAGTATTGATCCTGCCATTCCTTTAAGCATTATCGAAGGGCTTGGCAAAATCTTTACCGATGAAAAACGTGACTCAAACCTTCCTGAGATGTTATGGATAAATCTTGGCTGGTACTTATCGTCAATCCCCTGCCATGGAATCCAGCCAAGCAATGCCATTAACTGACATCCATTACATACACCGAGGCTGAATGTATCAGGCCTGTTATAAAATCTCTGGAACTGTTCATAGATTTTTTTATTAAATTTAATAACCCCTGCCCATCCCTTCGCAGAATCAAGGACATCGGCATAGCTGAATCCACCGACAAATGCAACTCCCCTGAAATTGTCGAGATTCACTTTACCTTCAAGAAAATCAGTCATCGTCACGTCCCATACATCGAATCCTGCCTGATAAAACGCAGATGTCATCTCTCTGTCGCTGTTGCTTCCTTCTTCGCGGATGATAGCAACTGAGGTTTTTTTCTTCCTCTTAATTATTTCCTTCGGAGTTATGTCTGGCCTGAATGTGATCTTATATTCAGGTCCCGGCCTGTCATAGATATTATTCTTTTCTTCTACAGCGCAGTTAGGATTAACCTGATGCCTTTCAAGCTGATGACTTGTTTCTTCCCAGATGCTTCTCAAAACCCTCATATCTTCATTGAGAATAATTTTGGGTTTTGAGTTTTGTCGCCTCGGACGACTCGCTGAGGCGAGAGTTGTAAATCTGACTTTGAGTTTTTTTTCTTTAAGAGTTCTGCCAATTATCTGAAAGGGAATCTTATATTTTTTAAGCATTGAGCTGATGCCCTTTTCTTTTTTTGGTAAATATTCAATAACCAGCCCGAGTTCTTCAGAGAACAGGAGCGATAATTCAGTATTAGTAATCCCCCCGCTCCCCCCTTTGGCAAAGGGGGGAGCGGGGGGATTTTTTAAATTAATTTCCATTCCGCAATTCCCTGAGAATGCCATCTCAAGCAGAGTTGTTATAAGTCCGCCGTCGCTTCTGTCATGGCCGGAAAGAATCAATCCTTCTGATATTAGTTTCTGTATTGTATTGAAAGCACGTTTAAGTAATTTAGGGTTGTCAATATCAGACGATTCATCACCTATTTGATTATAGACATGAGCTAAAGCAGTTCCTCCAAGTCTGTTCTTACTGTCTCCTAAGTCAATAAAAATAAGCCTGCTTTTTCCCGGCATCTTTATGTCAGGTGTTATAACCTTGGTAATATCAGGACATGTTGCATAGGCAGAAATGACAAGCGTTCCAGGAGACTTCACAGTTTCAGTTATCCCGTCCTTTTTAATAACCTTTGCAGCCATTGACAGGCTGTCTTTCCCTCCATCAATTGCAATTCCGAGTTCAAGCATGATATCCCTGAGGGCAACTGCCGCATCATAAAGCATTGCGCCTTCACCGGGAAGTTTTGCTGCCCACATCCAGTTGCCTGAACATTTAATATCTTCAAGCGCACTGATTTTTGCCCAGACAATATTAGTTAATGCCTCACCAACAGTCAGACGCGCCATTGCAGCTGGATTGATTATTGTCTTTATCGGCTGCTCACCTATGGAGATTGCAGCGCCTGTATAATTATTTTTATTATTGGCGAAGTGGCTTTGGCTTATTACAGCAACGTCAGATACAGTAAGCTGAAGCGGACCAACACACTGCTGTCTTGCAATAAGGCCTGTAACGCTACGGTCAACCTTATTTGTAAGGAATCGCTTTGAGCCTACAGAGACAAGTCTCAATACCCTATCAAGAGCCTCTCTGACTGTTAATCCATGGGGTAATTGCAAAGGTTCAAGCTTTGTGGGAATCCTGTCTAACTTGAATGTCTTCTGGGGCATGTCACTAAGTATCTTCGATAGGTCAAGATTAACAGGGGCGCTTCCATCAGTTTCGTCATAAAGGACAATGTAACCGTCTCCTGTAATCTTGCCAATGAATGAAAAAGGAACCTTTTCTCTCTGACACATCTTCTCGAATATGTCTGCCTTCTCAGGCCTTATTAGCAAAGCATTCTGTTCCTGATATTCAGCGCTCCATATCTCAAGCACAGAAAGAGTGTTATCTCCAATCTGAATCTTTCTTATCTCTATCTTTGCGCCTGCAGGATAGATGATCTCTTTAACTACATTACAATTACCTCCTGCGCCCTGGTCATGGATGCTCACGATCGGGTTATAATCCCCCATTTCAATGCATGCCCGGATAACCCTGTTCAGCTTTTGTTCCATCTCTGCGTCGCCGCGCTGGACTGCATTGAAATCAAGCTCTGCGATATTTTCTCCCTGTATCATGCTTGAGGCAGCTCCACCTCCCACCCCGATCCTGTATGCAGGACCGCCTATTTTTGTGACGAGCATTGCTTTCTCAGGCTTCTTCTTATCTGCATGTCTTGCATCCATCTGGCCGACGCCGCCTGTAAACATTATTGGCTTTATCCATTCCCTTCTCTCTCCGTTGGGTAATTTTATTCCAAATGACCGGGTAAATCCTTGTATAACAGGTTCACCGAATTTGTTTCCATAATCGGATGCGCCGTTGCTTGCCTTAATTTCTATCTCTAATGGCGAGGCAAGGTTAGATGGATATTCAAAGGATAAATCCTCCCATGGAAGAGGATAACCGGGTATTCTCAGATTTCCAACACAATATGCTGCTGTGCCTGCAATAACAAGCCCCCCTCTTCCTGTTGCCTGAACATCTCTGATCCTTCCGCCTGTTCCTGTCTCTGCTCCGGGGAATGGAGCAACACCGCTCGGAAAATTATGTGTCTCTGCTGTAAAAATAACATGATATTTAAGATTGGACTCTCTGAACCTCGAATTCCTTCCCGGTTTCTCAGAGATTAATGTCCTTATCCTGTATCCGCTTATTGCACTCGAATTATCTCTGAATGCTATCACGCTGTTATTCTGATTTGCCTCTATAGGCTGTTTTATTATCTCCATAAGGTTTTCAGATATTTCTTTTCCATCAACGATTAGTTTGCCTTTGAAGAACCAGTGGCGGGAATGCTCGCTGTTTGACTGACTTAGATCAAAGCATTCCACATCAGTTGGGTTTCTTTTAAGGTCTTTCACAAAAAGGGTGTAATAATATTCCATGTCCCAGTCATCAAGCCCCAATCCCATTTCAATATTTATCGTCTTTAGGGCCGAAATCCCTTCTTCAATTAAAGGTACTATTATTACTGAATCTGGTTTTATCCCTGTTTCGAATGTCTTAAGCGGCTCAGGATAAAGACATTCTGTCATCCGGTCGTGAACTAGTTCTAAAAATAGCTTATAGCCGACAGCTGAAAGCTGACAGCCTGTTATTTTGTATCTCCTCGACCTCTCAATCCTTGTGATTTTTCTCAGGCCGCACGCATGACAGACTGAAACAGCATTCGTTGACCAGGCAGTTGTAAAGTTCATCCTTGGGCCTACTTCAACAAGAAAGTGACGAGTGATGAGTGACGAGTAACGAGTTAAAAAACTCTTTTCAGAAAACTTTTCTGGTTCAAAGGTTTCAGCAAGAAGCCATCCAAGCATATTCAATTCTTCGCCAGTCAAAGGAGCGCTTACCTCAACATTAAAACAGTATTCTGTTTCTATATCTTTTATGGCAGGAGAGACCCTTTGTCTTGCGAGCAACAAAAGCTCTTTCTTTTTTGTCTTTGTAAGCGCAGGGAACCTATAAAGATGTATCAGGTTCATAACATCGATAGTATAAATAGAAATCCTTAAAAAAGGTAGAGGTTTATACTATAATATTTTCAAAAACCGAGAGGGTTTAAGAGGTAAAATGCAGATATCTGAACTCAAAAACATGATTGCAGATTATATGGAAAAAGGTTTTCTCGAAAATATTATTGATATGTTCAAACACGATAAGACCCTCTATCCTTTAATAGGCGGGCTCATAACAGACGAGAGGGTTAGGGTCAGGCTCGGCGTCTCAGCCTTAATCGAGGCCTTGAAGAAAGAAGACCCCCAGAATATACATAGCGCTGTTCCTAACCTTCTGCCGCTTTTGAGCAATCCGAGTCCTGTTACCAGAGGTGATGCAGCGTACCTGCTTGGCATTATCGGTCAGGAGAATACTATCCTATTGCTTGAAGAGGTATCCGATAATGATAAGAGTCCTGATGTAAGGCTAATTGCAAAAGAGGCGGTTGAAGAGATTAAAACCCGCGTTTAATTTTGTTTTGTTCGCGATGACTTTTTTAGATTTCTTTGATAAACTTCTTAGGAAGGTTCTGAGGGAGGGCGTCATTTATTGAAAGAACTAAGGAAACGGCTGATGTTGTCCTTGCTGTTTGTAGCCTTTGTCATCTTCTCAGGCTCTGTCGGATACATGCTTATAGAGGGTTGGAATTGCTTGGATGCCCTTTATATGACCATAATAACTGTAGCCAGTGTGGGATACAAGGAGATACATGAACTGTCTCCGAGCGGAAGAATTTTCACTATTATCCTTATTACCGGTGGTGTAGGCAGTGTAGCCTTTGCGCTAACCACTGCTGCAAAGATTATTCTGGAAGGAGAACTCCAGGAAGTCTTTGGGAGGAAAAGATTGGAAAAGAGGCTTAGGGAACTCAAAGATCATTATATTGTGTGCGGTTATGGCAGGATGGGGAAGATAATATGCAGGGAGTTGAAAGAAAAGAATATCAGATTTGTTGCAATCGAAAAGAATACGGTAAGCCTTAAAGAAAAAGAGGATGTCCTTATATTCGAAGGCGATGCAACAAAGGATGAGGTTTTGAAAGAAGTTGGCATCGAAAGAGCAAGAGGACTGATATCTGTGCTTCCAACGGATGCTGAGAATCTTTTTGTGGTTCTGAGTTCGCGTGAAATGAACCCGAATCTCTTTATAGTTGCGAGAGCAGGGGAGGAAGGTTCAGAGCAGAAACTCCTCAGGGCCGGAGCCAATAGAGTTGCATCTCCATATCACATCGGTGGTCTCAGGATAGCACATACAGTATTAAAACCTGCTGTTGTTGACTTCATAGAGTTTGCTACAAAGAGCGGTAATATTGATCTGCAGATGGAAGAGATAAACGTGCAGAAGGGTTCTAATTTAACAGGGCTGACGCTGGATGAATGCGGTATAGGCAGAGACCTCGGTATTATAATAGTAGCGATTAAGGAAAACACAGGCGACATGAAGTTCAACCCCACCTTCAAGACTGCTATAAAATCAGGAGATACTTTAATTGCACTTGGCGAGATATCAAAACTCAGAATACTTGAAGAAATGGCAGCTGCTAAGGGATGAAGGTTAAAGGTGCATAAGAGGAAAAAGCTTGTAGATTTAATAATTGATTGTTTAGAAGAAATAAAAGGATTTATCCTCGCGGCTGTTGTTATAATCGCAGTTCTCGGGGCTGTTGTAGGATACCGCTATTATCGGTATACACAGGACGAGCCCCACTACTGCAGTTCATGCCATCTGATGAAAGAGGCATTTGTTGAATGGGAGAAGGGCAAACACCGTGATATTGTATGTCAGACATGCCACTACCTTAATATACTTGAACAGAATCAGCTTCTTATCACATATGTTGTGAAAGGAGATAATAAACAGATATCGCAGACACACGGCAGGGAAAAGCCGTGGAAGGAATGTAAAAAATGCCATATAGATGAGGCATCTCAAGGCTCTCTGACTTTACGTAAGTCGTATGGCCATGCAAAACATGTCTTCATGGAAAGGATCGGCTGTGATAAGTGCCATACAAGAAATATGCATAATTTCAAACCGAATGAAGATGCCTGTGAGACATGCCATTCGGATAAGGGCGTGCATGGGGTAGCGTTCTGCCTGAAAGTAGTTTCATGTTTGAAATGCCATTCTTTCTCAGAAAATACACCGGCTATGATCCCTAAGGGCAGATGTATAAAATGCCACAGCAATGTGCCATCTAAAGGATCTATGTCTTCGCTTCTATGTCATCAGTGCCATAAACCTCATGGAAAGGCAGGCTACACCTCTGATACATGCATAAGCGAATGCCACCGCAATGAGGCAACTGTAGGGCAGCATGACCTGCATATGGGAAAAGGGCTTAAATGTCTTGACTGCCATAAACCACATTCGTGGGTGGTTGGACAGCAGATGGCAAAAACTCTATGTATCAGATGCCATTCTTTTAAAGATCCAAGGCTATTTATTTATTAAAAAAGGCAATATGAATATCTGGAGAAATATGGATCACAGAAAGCGATTTGCCCTTCTGTTAATCTTTATTTATATTATCTCTCTACCTATAATCTCTGCTGTTACCTATATTATCCTGAAACAGAATGCCATTGATAATGCCTACAATATGGCAAGACTATACCTTGAATCTCTTGAGACTACAAGGCAATATGTGAGCGAAGGGCTGAGGCCGATACTGCAGAAGGAGTTGCCAGGCAGGTTCATAGTTGAGGGGATGTCAGGGGCTTATGTTGCTGGAAGTGTGGCAAAGAGAGTATTGCAGGAACTGCCAGGACATGTTTTTAAACATGCCTCTCTAAATCCAATTAATCCCAAAAACAAGGCTGATGAGTTTGAAAAGAATATAATTAACAATCTTAGGGCTGAAAAAGAATTAATAGAATGGAAAGGTGTGATAGAAAGGCAGGGGTATAAATACTATGTTCTTGCTCATCCAGGCTTATATGTTGAGGCCAGATGTCTATATTGCCATGGTGATCCAGTAGTAGCACCAATGGAACTGATAGAAAGATATGGTACGACCTCGGGATTTTATAAAAAGGAAGGCAAAGGAGTGGATGCACTTTTTGTATATATACCTGTCAATGTGCCCATCGCCAGTGCAAGAAAGAGTGTCGCAATCTTTATCAGTATCTACACTGTATTTTTTGGTCTTGTATTCTGGCTTATAAACAGGAGATTTAAGTGGTTTTATGAAAAGATTGAGTCTGATAAGCATACTATTGAAGATATCAATGCAGAGGTATTGAACCTGAACAGGGATATGGAGGATATTGTAGCTGAACGTACTATGAGCATAATCTGTCTGAGAGTAGCTGACCGTATCAGAAATCCTGTTACGGTAATTGGCGGTATCGGCCGCCAACTATTAAAAAAAGGAATCGAAGGAATATCCAGAGAGAAATTGGAAGATATACTGTCAGAATGTCAGAAGATGGAAAGGACAGTTACTGATTTTGACGAGCTTGTGAAAAACAAGAGGTTTCTGTTTAAACGCGAGGATTTAAATGAAATTACTACTTCTGCTGTACGGTTTGTGGAACAGGAGAGTAAAAATAGGGGCATTTTCTTATCTGTTAATTTATCTGATAAACCACTCATGTTTAATGCAAACAGGCAGTTAATAAAAATAGCTGTAAGACATGTTATCAATAACGCAATAGATGCCACTCTATCAGGCGGCAAGATAATTATTTTCACAAAAGAGAGGGATGAAGATATAGTTTTGACAGTAACTGATGAAGGGAAAGGAATGACATCAGAGGAGCTACATAAGGTCTTTGAGCCGTTTTATAGCACAAAGGGGAGGACCGGTATGGGTCTTTCTCTGGTGAAACAGATTGTTACAGAGCATATGGGGGAGATTACAATAGATAGCAAGTTAAATGTCGGTACAACTATACAGTTTATCTTCCTAATACGGTGGAGTTCGCCTTAGTATTTGCAATTTTGCAATTTATCTTAACTGTTTTTGCAAACCTGCAAATATTTTAACCAGAGAAATCTTTTAAAATCAACGAAATAAGAGCTGGCATAGAAACTGCATAAATAAGGGTAAGAAGTTAAAAGGAGGGTAAAGAGATGAAAACGAAAAAGACAGCAAAGAAAGGATTATATGTAGGGGCAGGAGCAGGGCTTATACTGTTTGCAATAATGGGATTACTACCGGGTTCTTTTATCGGAGGAGTTATTGGATTAAACATAGCAGGCAGCATATTTGGCACACCAGTGGGGACGTCATTGCTTCCAAGGATGATAGTGGGGGCATCGATGGTGTTTGGAATACTGACAGCAGGGGTAATATTCGTGGTGGGATCATCATTGCTTGGGTGGCTAATAGGATATGGGCTGGGAGCAATAAGGCAGGCTCATAAAGCGGCAGCAGTTGAAGCTGACAAGAAA
>JACQXE010000015.1 GCA_016208915.1 Nitrospirota bacterium
AATCGAAAATAGAGGCCTTTATGAAAACCGATTTCATCAAAGAGTTGCTTCAAAATCAAAAAGGGGAGAGTATAAGTTAAAATATAAAAACCGGACATTTCTAAATCAGTAAGAATAGGACATTTCTAAATCGCCATAACACAAACCTTCATTCCGCTTGCAAAATTAACTGCTCTTATGTTAATCTTTTTACCTGTAAAAACACACGCCATCAACTTCCTTCTATATGGTCCCTTATAGGGTTTAGAGGGAAAGGCGGAGGAAAAACCACAGGAGGGAAAAAATGGTAGCAACAATGAAAGAACTTCTTGAGGCCGGCGTTCACTTTGGCCACCAGGTAAAACGCTGGAATCCAAAGATGAAAAAATACATCTTTGGAGAGAGAAACGGCATCTACATCATTGATCTTCAGAAGACAATGAAGGGTCTTGAAGAGGCCTATAATTTTGTAAAGGAAACCGCTGCCGGCGGAGGCACAGTCCTTTTTGTCGGCACTAAAAAACAGGCTCAGGACGCAATATATGAAGAGGCACAGAGAGGAGGTGCTTTCTTTGTAAATCAACGCTGGCTCGGTGGAATGCTCACAAATTTCTCTACTATAAAAAAGAGCATAGAGAGACTCAAACAGATAGATACAATGAAGACAGACGGAACATACGACGTGCTTACCAAGAAAGAGGTAGCGGCTCTTGAGAAAGAACGTGGCAAACTCGAGAAGACATTAAGCGGTATAAAGGACATGAGCATACACCCCTCAGCTGTATTTATCGCAGACCCTAAAAAAGAGCGGATTGCCGTTGCAGAGGCAAGAAAACTATCGATACCGATAGTTGCTATTGTTGATACAAACTGCGACCCTGATGAAATAGATTATGTCATACCAGGTAATGACGATGCGATCAGGGCAATAAAACTTCTATCAGCAAAAATGGCGAATGCAATAATCGAAGGAAGAGAGACCTCCTCAAAGATCGCTGCTGAAGAAACAGATAAGACGCAGATAGAGGAAAAGATACAACAGGAGAAAACAGCAGAGACCGAGGAGGTAAGCTAATGACAACTATTTCAGCTGAACTTGTCAAGGAGCTAAGAGAAAAGACAGGCGTTGGCATGATGGAATGCAAAAAGGCGCTGACAGAAAGCAGTGGCGACCTTGAAAAGGCTGTTGATTGTCTCAGGCAGAAAGGGCTTGCAAGCGCTGCAAAAAAAGCCACGAGAACAGCCTCAGAGGGGCTCATAGGCTCATATATTCATATGGATAAGATAGGCGTACTTGCAGAGGTAAACTGCGAAACAGATTTCGTCGCAAGGACAGAAGACTTCAGAAATCTGATCAAGGATATCACTATGCACATAGCTGCAGCAAACCCTGTTTATATTCTAAGGGAAAATGTACCACAGGAAATCATCGAAAAAGAAAAAGAGATATACCGTGCACAGGTGACTAATAAACCTCCGCAGGTTGTCGAAAAGATCGTTGAGGGAAAACTTGATAAGTTCTTCAGTGATAACTGCCTGCTCGAACAGGTATTCATAAAAGACCCTGAACAGAAACTAAAAATAAAAGACCTTATCACGGAAAAAATAGCTAAACTTGGAGAAAATATTGTAATCAGGCGGTTTTCCAGATTTCAGCTTGGCGAAAAATAATAGAATCCTGAATGAGATCCTCATTGAAATATAAACGGATTCTCCTGAAGCTCAGCGGAGAGGCCCTTATGGGAGACAAGGGTTTCGGCATAGACTCTGTAATTGTAGATTTCATAGCCAGAGAGATCAAAAAGGTCGTTAATATTGGCGCTGAGATAGCCATTGTTATTGGCGGCGGCAACATATTCAGGGGAGTAGAGGCGAGTGTGAAAGGCATGGAGCGCGCATCTGCTGATTATATGGGTATGCTTGCTACTGTAATAAATGCCCTTGCCCTTCAGAATGCACTCGAGAAAAATAAAATCTCGACAAGGGTTCAGTCAGCAATAGATATGAGAGAGCTTGCCGAGCCTTATATAAGACGAAAGGCATTGCGTCATCTTGAGAAAGGCCGCATTGTCATATTTGCCGCCGGTACAGGCAACCCTTATTTCACTACAGACACCGCTGCTGCGCTCAGGGCAATGGAAATAGGCGCAGATGCAATATTTAAGGCAACAAAGGTTGACGGCGTCTACTCTTGTGACCCGATAAAAGACCCAAAGGCAAAAAAATATGATGCTATAAGCTATATTGATGTGCTCAAGAAAGGCCTTACTGTGATGGATTCGACTGCGATATCATTATGCAAGGACAACAACCTTCCGATCGTGGTATTCAGTTTAAGGGAAAAGGACAACATCAAAAGAGTTGCACAGGGCAAAAAAATCGGCTCCATAGTAGGCCCATAAACACTAAGAAGGAGGATACAATGGAGAAAGAGATAAAAATTAAGACCGCCGAGAGAATGGATGGAGCCATAGACGCACTCAAAAAAGAGTTTGCCTCAATAAGGACAGGCCGCGCCTCACTCTCGCTCCTTGATAACATTAAGGTTGACTATTATGGCACACTGACACCTCTGCAGCAGTTAGCATCTCTGAGCATTCCCGAGAGCCGCCAGATAGCAATCCAGCCATGGGAACAAAAGATAATCTCTGACATAGAAAAGGCGATCTTGAAATCAGATCTCGGGCTTACACCAACAAATGACGGAAAGGTCATAAGAATTAATATCCCTACATTAACAGAAGAAAGGCGAAAACAGCTTGTAAAAATAATAAAAAAGGCTGCTGAAGATTCCAAGATTGAGATAAGAAACATGAGAAGAGATACAAACGAAGACATAAAAAAATCTGAAAAGGAAAAACACATCAGCGAGGACGAGACAAAGAAATCCATTGATGAGATACAGAAACTCACAGACAGTTATATAAAAAAGATAGATGAGATTGTTTCACATAAAGAAAAAGAGATAATGGAGGTATAAAATGGCTACCAACAGCAATTTCATGTTAAAGGTGACTGATGCAAAACTGCCTGACATTCAGAAAGCGCTTCAGCAGGCAGGCATCACGGTCAGAAGCATAATAGAGGTTTTCAAAGAGGAAGGCAAGGCAGAGGGAAAAACAGAAGAGGCGAAATAATGGCTACAAAAACTAAAAAGACAAAAAAAGCACAAAACAAGGATGTAAAGAAAGCTGTAAAGAAAAAGGTTTCAAAGCCAGCTTCCAAGACAAGAAAGCCTATAAAGGCAAAGAAAATTAAAGCACCTGCAAAGTCCAAACCAAAAAAGCCGGTAAAGATAAAAGAGACACCCGACCAAAAAAAAGAGGACATAAAAAAGTTCCTTATCGAAAAAAGAAAAGAGATAGTCAGAGAAGCAAAAGCTGAGATATCAAAATACATAAAGGGCGAAACAAAACAATTGGTAGATACCGCGCTTGACGATGGCGACTGGGCTGTTGTTGACCTCACTGAGGATATAAGCTTCAGGCAACTTGCCATACATAGGGAAATGCTTGTAAAAGTTGACACCGCGCTCAGCAAACTTGCAGAAGGGACCTATGGGATATGCGAAGAGTGCGGGGATGAGATAAGCGAACAGAGATTAAAAGTCCTGCCATTTGCAGTCTATTGCAGAGACTGCCAAGAAAAAATAGAGCAATTAGAGGCGATAGAAAAAGAGATACAGCGTTAAGTTCATCTTGATCCCGCTAAAACGTATAACGACAATATGACCGTGCGTTAACAAGTTAATATCTTACCTCTTCTAAAAAAAGCCCATTTGCAGGTGCGGTAATACCCATCAGCCTTCTGTCCTTAAGCTCAAATGCCTTTAACATAGAATCCGATGTCATCTTGCCTCTGCCGATCTCTACCAGTGTTCCCACGATATTTCTGACCATATGTCTTAGGAATGCGTTTGCCTCTATCCTTATTTTTATAAACCTGCCTGTGAACCCGGTTGTCATAAAATCAATCCTGTTCAGCATATCGATATCAAGCGAGATTATTTCCCTCATTGTATTCTTTGCGCCACAGCCTGCTCCCCTGAATGCTGAAAAGTCATGTCTTCCCTGAAGAATTGCTCCTGCTTTCTTCATAATCTCTAAATCAAGAAGATATGGCGCCCTCCATGAATATCTGTAAATGAATGCGGATGAAACATCGGCATTATTTATAATGTAAAAATAGCTTTTACTTATAGCAGAGAATCTCGGATGAAAGTCCTCGTTTGCGTCTTCAGCATCAAGGATTCTTATATCATCAGGAAGTAAGGCATTGAGTGCCCTTCGGAATATCGGGGTGTCAAGATGCGAATCTGTCCTGAATGAGGCAACTTGTCCAAAGGCATGGACACCTGCATCAGTCCTTGAGGCGCCTACAAGTTTTACAGCCTCCCTGGTTATCTCCGATAACTTATCCTCAATAATCCCCTGAAGTGTATTGCCATTTTTCTGCCTCTGCCATCCATGATAATTTGTGCCTTTGTATTCTATGAGAAGCTTTATATTCCTCATGTTTTATATGCGCATTCCATTGAATATTAAATTATTGACAAACAGAATATATTGTAGTATAAGTAATATAGATTTTACATCTTCAAACAGGGGGAGATCATGAGAAAAGCGCTCTTTATAGCATGTTTGATATTTGTTTTTGCAGGTATTGTATTAGCCCAGACCGGGGTTAAGAAGAAAAGACCGCTGCCTTATAACTATGGCAAGATGATAATTAATAATTATTCTGAAAAGGCAGAAATAGCGCCGGTAGCTTTTGATCACTGGCATCATAGGGCTAAGTTTACCTGCAGGCTCTGCCACGTCGATATCGGTTTCGGTATGAAGGCAAACTCTACAAACATTAGGGCGGCTGACAATATGAAAGGTTTTTATTGCGGCACCTGCCATAATGGCAAGATGGTTTACGGCAATAGAAAGGTATTTGAGGCATGCTCAAGGAAAAATACTGAGGAAGATGCAAAAAGGTGCGACAGATGTCACTCTGTCGGGAAGAATGTGAAAAAAGAATATGACTTTTACGAATTTACCGAGAAATTCCCTAAAGAAAGGTTTGGTAATGGAATAAACTGGGAAAAGGCAGAAGCCGAAGGGTTTATAAAACTTACTGATTTCATTGAGGGCATATCCATAAAAAGGGCGCCTTTCACCATACAAAAAGACTTTGCTCTTGAGGGAAAAGTCAAAGGCATGCCTGATATAGTATTCTCTCATAAGAAACATACTGTCTGGAATGGGTGTGAGGTATGTCATCCTGAGATATTCATAGGGGTCAAAAAGGGAGCAACGAAGTACTCAATGGTTGAGATTTTTGAAGGCAAATTTTGCGGTGTCTGTCATACTACAGTTGCATTCCCATTAACCGATTGTCAGAGATGCCATACAAAACCCGTTCAGTAATATCAAGAGTTATTACCCTGACCGGATTGATAGCTCTCGTTCTGTTCTCGTGGCTGCTCGAGGTTCACGGATACTGGGACTTTCCCCCGGTGCCTCCCCTTGAGGAATTCGGCAATCTGCTTATAAACAGAATCTCTGAAAAAAATGGGATTAAGGCAGTCACATTCTCGCACTGGATACACAGGCAGAAACATACATGCAGGGTTTGTCATTTTGAACTGGAATTCAATATGAAAGTAAACACAACAGAAATAACAGAGTCTGCAAACAGTTCCGGTAAATTTTGCGGTACTTCCGGCTGTCATGATGGCAGGATTGCATTCGGACATGACAAACCTAACTGTGAAAAATGCCATAACGGCAATAGGGGATACGGCAAAGAAAAGTTCTCAACACTTTCAGGCTTGCCTAAGACCGGATTTGGAAACGGCATCAACTGGGTAAAAGCGCTCAAAAAAGGCTTGATAGCTCCTGCTCATTACCTAACCATAAAGCCTTCTGAAGACATAAGCTACGAAACAACCTTGCTTCTTGAGGCTGAATGGGAAAAGATACCTCCTGCAATATTTCCCCACAGGGCACATACGCAATGGCTTGACTGCAATAACTGCCATCCTGATATCTTCAATATAAAGAAGAAGACAACAAAACATTTTTCAATGTCCCTGAATCTCAAGGGAGAATTCTGTGGCGTCTGTCATCTGAGTGTGGCATTCCCTATGAATGAATGCAAGCGTTGCCATGTAGATATAACAAAGGAGACAAAATGAAAAGATCAAAAATCACAGTGTTTTTGTTTTTAACCTTTATCTTCATTCTAATTTCAGGAATAAATCTGTTATATCCAGTGCTAACCAATGCTGAAGATGAATGGAAAAAAGAGTTTGAAGATATCTGCTCAAAAACAGATATAGCCATGACACTGACAGATGATGAGATCAAAAACCTTATTTTGAGATGCGATAAGCTTAAACCTTCAATCGAAAAACTTGACGAAGCGCCTAAAAAGGTATATCTGAAAAGGCTGCAGAGCTGCAGGGATTTATTTGTTTTTGTACTGGAGTCGAAAAAGGAGAAATAAAAATTTAATTCTCCCTCTATTTTTCGACTAAACTCTCATCCATATATTTGATAAAGATGCCCACAAGTACAGGGTCGAACTGTGTGCCGGCATTGTCCTTAAGTTCCTTGATTGCATTATCGAACCCTGAAACAGGTTTTGTAATAATCTTATCGTCCTCCAACTTTTTCCCTATATATTTATAAGAATCTTTGCTGACCATTGCATCAAACGCCTCTGCAATGGCAATTATCCTTGACCCAATCGGGATAATCTCTCCCTTAAGCGCATTGGGATACCCGCCGCCGTCATATCTCTCATGATGATGTAAAACAATGGGAGCAATATCAGCGTAGAAGTTTATCTGCTTAAGCATCTCGTATCCTAATTGGGAGTGCAACCTGTATTGCTCTTTTGTAGATACCTCTTTTAACTTTATTTTCAGGAAACCAATATCATGAAGCAGACAGGCGCGGTATAATTTCTGCTTTTCATTTTCCGACATGCTTAAATCCTGAGCTATCAACAAGCTGTATTTTGCCACTCTCTTTGAATGCCCCCGTTTTTCATATATATGACTGTCCATTGTATCTATCAGTATATTAGTAAGATGGATTTCGTAATTTTTCTGATCCTCATAGAATCTTGCCCTCGCAATAGCTATGGCAGCCTGATCGGCAAAATAAGATATCAATTCCTCGTCATCTTCATTAAAAGAACCGTCCTTCTTGTTTACTATCTCTAATGCCCCTATTACCCCAGAGCTTAATTTGAGAGGAGCGCACAGGATAGACCTCGTATCATATCCTGTTATATTATCTGTCTGGGGACTAAATCGGCTGTCTTCCTTGACATTGTCTATCCTTAAAACTTCCCCGTTGTCTGCAACCCATCCAACAATCCCCTGAGACCTCGGAATCGAAACGCCTGTCAGCTTTTCAACTTTACTCCCTCTAACTATCTTGAAGACGAGCATATCACCTTCGATAAGAAACAGTGAGCCTCCGTCCGCTCCTGTAATCAATAGCGAACTATCCAATATTTTTTCCAAAAGCAGATCACCATGCAGTATCTCCCTCATATCTCTTGTAGTGCTAAGGAGGGCTCTTAATTTTCTGGTATGCTCTTCAATGGTTTTTACAGCATTTCTCGAAGCATTATTCGCAAGATACATGCCTATAACAACAAGTCCTGCTATTATCGAAAGAATAGCAACTAAAGACGGTGTGGATACATAATCGAGCAATACGTACAAAAATCGTATGATAAGGAATAAAAGGGCATAAACAATAAGAAGGACTATTCCATTAAGGATTTTAATCTGATGTTTGATTATGTCAACAACAGCATTTCTGCCTACATATTTATTATTCATATCTATTTCTCCTGAAACATATAATAGATAATTATCTTCATTTCAAGATAAATGTCAATGTTTATTTTTAAGCATGTTATGGCGATTTAGAAATGTCCGGTTTTTATATTTTAACTTATACTCTCCCCTTTTTGATTTTGAAGCAACTCTTTGATGAAATCGGTTTTCATAAAGGCCTCTATTTTCGATTTGCTTAATCCAACCCGTATCTCAGT
>JACQXE010000042.1 GCA_016208915.1 Nitrospirota bacterium
ATAGATTAAAAAGGTCTTATGGAAAGACGATACGATAGTAGCTAAGCAAGTTGCCGGTAACTACCACCGGGAGTTGAGGGAAATCTCCGTTTTCCTCTTGACTTAACTTATCATGGATGACTTTGAAAAAAAGAGCTGTTCAAAACAATAAATAGTCGCCGACCCTATTTTCTTATCTTCCAGACTAGGGTAACAGTTCCGCGCTTCTGCGCTATTGTACTTATGATGACTGATAAGGTAATGTTGGTTGAAAGATGCAAAAGTAAAGTCCTGTTTTTGTCATTCCGGCTTGTCCGGAATCTTTCTTCGGAAGGACTCCCGACAAGCGGGAGTGACAGATATCGGGGTTGAGATACCGGGAAATTTGTGATGGAAGAAGGAGAGAAAGCCCGTAGGTGCCCAAAATGCAAGAAACTTGCCCTGACCCCGCATATTGCTTTTGTGAATTGTGTAGCATTGACACTATGCATCCCTAGTTTATTGAAAAAATACCCCGGTCAACCTTAAAGACGGAATTGAGCAACAGAAATATTTCCTTTTTATTATATGGTCGTTTGACCATTATTCTGGCATCGTCCATTACAAAGGTGAGATAGAACCCGAAATTGACCTTCTTGATTTCCTGAAACTCCCTTTGAATCATGCCTCTCTCATCATGGAATACAAAGCGAATCTTCCGGGCATCAAAATCAAGCGTCACCTCGCTGGCAAACCGTTTTCTAAACGCCAGACTCACGCCATAGACCGGCAATACAAAAACGAGCGCGTTGAAGATGGCATACACCGTTGCCATCTTTGTGATAAAAACCCCAAGCAAGCTAAACAATAGCAGGAATGCAAATGCAATCCCATGGAGATGCTTGAAGAAGATGCTCTCTTCACGCGGCATATAAAAGGTATAGTTATTTTTTCCAACAGAGTCTGTCATAACCTGTAATTCCGTTTGGGATTTTAGAGTATTATTAGGACACCACACCTATTTAAAAGTTTTCACTATTTGGGTATATAGGCGTTCAGCCCGATTGTTAATGGTTTTCCATCTACTATGCAGGATGTTTTTACATTGCCTCTTGTGCTGACTACTACAAGCGTTTTTCCGGATGCGCTTGGCGTAGGCTTCTCCAGGTCGCAAGTGATAATGAGCTTATTACCTTCGATTTTTGTTTCAATTGCCATGTGTGTCACCTCAGCGTATTGGCGCCCCATTTTTATCCCGAGCTGCTCGGGACTATCCAGTATAAAAGGTTCAGTAAATAATGACAATCAGACAAAATCGCCTTGACAGGCTTTATAGGAAGCTGTTACTGTTAAACATTACAACATTAACTGTACCCGGACGAAAACTGCGTCTTTGTAGTCCCCCTACTGCACCACGTTTTTTCCCCGAACAGAAAAAAAGGAGTCTCATGGAATTCAAAGATTTTCAGTTTCACCCTCTTATTGCGGCCGGAGTAAAGGCCGCTGGTTATGACAAGCCGACACCGATCCAGGTGCAGGCGCTCCCATCAGTTATGCAGGGCCGTGACGTTATGGGCCTGGCGCAGACAGGCACCGGCAAGACCGCTGTCTTTGCACTGCCGATCCTGCATCGGTTGATGCAGGGCGGACGCCGGAAGGTGCGTGCCCTTGTTATCGCCCCGACCCGGGAACTGGCGGAACAGATACACGAACATATTACCGGACTTGGTAGTAAGACCGGCCTCCGCAGCGCCACCATTTATGGCGGCGTAAACATAAATCCGCAATTTGAAAAACTGCGCAGAGGCGTAGAGATAATAGTGGCATGCCCGGGCAGGTTGCTCGACCATATTGGTCAGGGTACAATCGATCTGTCACAGATAGAGGTGCTGGTTCTTGACGAAGCAGACCATATGTTTTATATTGGTTTTCTGCCTGACATACGAAGGATACTAAAGCATCTTCCACGAAAACGTCAGACACTGCTTTTTTCAGCCACAATGCCGGAAGAGATACGGCGACTTGCCAGGGATGTGCTGAACGATCCGGTCACGGTTCAGGTAGGGCATACTGCTCCGGCAGACACGGTGTCTCATGCCTTATATCCGGTAGAACAGCACCTTAAGACCTCGCTTCTTATGAAACTGCTGCGCCATACAGATACAGAATCAGTACTGGTCTTCACCCGCACCAAGCACCGGGCCAAGCGCGTTGGAGAGCAACTGCAAAAGGCCGGATACAGGGCTTCATCATTACAGGGGAATCTGTCTCAGAATAGGCGGCAGGCTGCACTCGACGGTTTCCGTGACGGCAAATACCAGGTACTCGTTGCCACTGACATTGCTGCCAGGGGCATAGATGTCTCTAACATATCTCATGTTATCAACTACGATATCCCTGACACTGTGGATGCCTATACGCACCGAATCGGCAGAACCGGCCGTGCTGCAAAAACAGGAGATGCCTTCACCTTTATTACGCGGGAGGACGGGGAAACAGTGCGAAACATTGAACGCGTCATGGGCGAGAAAATAGAACGCCGGTTTATGGAAGGTTTCGATTATAAGAAGCCTGCGCCTGCGCGGGACCGTGAGTTTGTCCGTCCGCCTCGTGCAAGAGCGCCCTTTAGATCAGGCATGACTATTGAGCGTGCCCAGAGAAGGGCTGTGCATACTAATAGATAAATAATAGAAGAGGGCGAGGGTCAGGTCATTTTTTTTTGCATTATACATGATGATTGTAGTGCCCAAATCTGCCCGGTTTTTTTAACTCTTCCATCCAGAGCCTCAATTCTTTCCTCGTTTCCTTGTCTACGAAAGAAAAAATACGTTCTATGGTGTCGCGGGAGCGGGATGGGCTATGGCCTTTTACTTTTATAATCTCAAATGCGAGTTCGTCGTGGATTTTATAGAATTTGCGGTAAAGTGCGGCGTTGTTTAAAAGGCGATTTGTATTATCGGAAAGAAAACATTTGGCTTGTAATCCAGCTCTTCTTCCCAAAAGACCTGTGACGCATTTGGAATCGGAATATACCTGCAATTTTTCCGTCCTGGAAAGTTGGAATTCTTTTTTATACTCTTCAACTGCCCATAAGGCTGTCCGGATTTCGAGTGCGGCAGACGAAGTCTCTTCAAATCTTTTTACCTTTAAAAGCCCGGCTATTTCAGAGAATTTTATTTCTGAAGACAGAGTATCGAGAAAGGAACCGGAAACAATAAGGCAGGCGCCCACGCCCACCTTAATTTTAGGGTTTAGGCTTGCATCTGTAAAAAGCGCCATACTTTTCATGAAGTAAATAGTTATTTGTTTGTCATTTTATGACAATAGTAATTTACATAATAACTGATTACTAAGCTTCAAGGGCAGTTAAAAAAATAAGGTCTCTGCGGCCGGTGTCTTTGAACCGGGGGGCGCCGGGGAGCAGAAGCCGTCCCTATAATCAATGCTCATAAGAGATTAATTCCAAATTCAGCTCCTGTGCTAAAATGGACCATGCCTGAAAAAAAATCGAAATTGGTCTACTCCACCGACAGGCTTATTTCCAGAAAGGAAAAACCGGTCGAAAACAGTGTCAAGCCGAAGCTGAATCCTGTTTATCCTAAGGTCATTGTTCGGCTGGACCGGAAGTTGAGGGGCGGGAAGTCCGTCACAATAATCGAGGGTCTCCAGATTCCAATAAAAGATAGGGAGGCACTGCTCAAAAAATTGAAGGCAGGACTGGGCGCCGGCGGCACAGTCAAGGACACGTCTCTTGAAATCCAGGGCGATCATTGCGACGCGCTCATTACAGCATTGACAAAAATGGGCTATAGGCCGAAACGCTCAGGCGGTTGAGAATGGGAGAGCATTAGTAAATTTTTTTGAAAGGCATTGATTTTTTACCTTAGGATGTGATAAGCTAAAAACAGAATTTTAGAAGTTTTTGCTGTTTATGAGGCCACAAAGACTTTTCGACTTTGTGGCTTTTTTTATTTGCTGAGACCTTCTGAGATTTGAGTTTACAAAAAAGGAGGTAAAGAAAATGGCTAATGGAACAGTAAAGTGGTTCAACGACAGCAAAGGTTTCGGATTCATTACAAGTGAAGACGGAAGTGATGTATTTGTCCACCATACTTCCATCCAGGGCAACGGCTTTAAGAGCCTTGCCGAGGGTGACTCAGTAAGCTTTGATACTGAAAAGGGACCGAAAGGCCCCAAGGCAACCAACGTAGCAAAGCTGTAATTGACCGGCAAAAGTCCCCCTTGGCTTCTACAGGGGGGCTTTTTTATTTTTTTGTGGAGGTGAAATGGTAAACAGACATCATCACAGACATAATCATGCCTTAAAGATGGAATTAAAAAAGCAGGTCAATATTGCTGCCGGTTTGGTTTCGGACCGATTCCCTACAGTTTCTGGCATTGTAATTCATATGACATATTATCGTAACGCAGCAATTCCTCTTCTTATGGTGCGCACTGTTAATATTTTCCCTACCTCTTACGCCTATTTCAAAATGGATTGCATGATAAAAAGCTGTGACGGAGGCGGTTTTGACCTGACTTCTATAGTTGCCAATATGGTAAAAACTCACAAAAAGGTGAGAAAGGGGGCGATCGTTTGTCATGGCACCATCGATACCCTTCCCTCTGAACATGCAAGTATCAAATATGAAACCGTAATACAATACAAAAGACCATTGAAAGCTATCTTTTAATTACTGTGGTCTGAACCACCAGTGGAACAGGTAGTAAGCGAAAGGGCGGAGGCCCGCTTATCTCTTCAAATAATTTAAAAAACAAGCCGGATACGCTGAATTATCTGCTTTATATTCAGTGAGGTTCGTTACAAAGGAGAAAACAAAAATGGATAATATTATGAGTGAAATTAAAATGAGAGTTAAGAAAAAAATCGTATTGGTTGCACACGACAACATGAAGAAGGAATTGCTTGAATGGGCGCTCTTCAATAAAAACATCCTCGCAAAGCACGAGTTGTTCGCAACAGGCAGTACCGGCAAGATACTGATAAAGGCGTTAGAAATGCCCGTGAATTGCTTTAAAAGTGGTCCTCTCGGTGGTGACCAGCAGATTGGCGCGAAAATAGCAGAAGGAGGCATAGATATGGCAGTTTTTTTCTGGGACCCTCTTGAACCACAGCCTCATGATGTAGACGTCAAGGCACTTCTCAGAATCGCCGCTGTTTACAACATTCCGATTGCCTGCAACAGGGCAACTGCTGATTTCATTATTTCATCGCATCTTATGAATGAAGTTTACGAACGCATCGTTGTTGACTATGAACTCACCCAAAAAACAAGAAATGACATGTTTGCACAAGATGATGAATTGCAGAATTGCAGACAGCCTGGTGATGTGATAAAGTAAAATTACATATCGCACTCATGAAAGCACTCCTTATTTATCCTGAATTCCCGGATACCTTCTGGAGTTTCAGGTATGCCCTGAAATTCATTCACAGAAAGGCGAGCAGTCCACCCCTCGGATTGTTGACTATAGCAGCAATGCTTCCTGAAGCATGGGAGAAAAGACTGGTCGACATGAACGTCGAAAGCCTGCATGATGATGACCTAAGATGGGCTGATCTCGTCTTTGTGAGTGCTATGTCTGTCCAGAAAGAGTCGGTGAAAGAAGTGATAGCAAGATGCAAGGCAATCGGTGTCGCGATTGTCGCCGGAGGTCCTCTTTTCACGACTGAATATGAATTGTTCGGGGAAGTAGACCATCTGGCGCTGAACGAAGCCGAAATCACCCTGCCCAGCTTCCTGGAGGATTTTCAGAATGGCGTTGCAGGCCATTTCTATAACACTGATCTGTGGGCAGACATACGGAAGACACCCATTCCGCTCTGGGGGCTTATCAATTTAAAGCACTATGCCTCAATCAATATCCAGTATTCCCGGGGCTGCCCCTACAATTGCGAGTTTTGTGACATCACCCTGCTCTGCGGTCGCACGCCGCGCACAAAAGATAAAGACCAGAGCATCAGGGAAATCGAGAGTGTTTACGCGTCAGGGTTCAGGGGCCAGGTTTTCTTTGTTGACGACAATTTTATCGGGAACAAGAAAAAGCTTAAGGAGGAAATCCTCCCTGCCATCGCCGAATGGATGGAAAGGAGAAAGCATCCCTTCTCCTTTAATACGCAGGCATCCATAGAACTGTCTGATCATGAAGACCTGATGCAGCTCATGGTCAGGGCAGGATTCGATGTCGTCTTCGTTGGCATCGAGACCCCGCATGAACAGAGCCTTGCAGAATGCAGCAAATTCCAGAACAAAAACCGCGATCTCCTCGCCAGTGTCAGGAATATTCAGAAGTCCGGCCTCGAGGTACAGGGAGGATTCATCGTTGGTTTTGACAACGACCCCCTTACGATTTTCGACACCCAGATCAGGTTCATCCAGAAAAGCGGTGTTGTCACGGCAATGGTTGGCATCCTCAATGCCCTCCCGCGCACACAACTCTACGAGAGACTCAAAAAAGAGCGGCGGCTGCTGAAAGAGACCTCGGGGAACAATACGGATTTTTCGACAAATTTTATCCCTAAGATGAACGTTGACCTGCTGATCAACGGCTACAAAAAGGTACTCAGCACCCTCTATTCACCAAGGCACTACTATGAAAGGGTCAGGACATTTCTGAGGGAATATATCCCCCCGCAGAAAAAATTGTTTCATTTCCGTTTCAACTATATTGCCGCATTCATACGGTCTATCATTGTTCTGGGGATCATCGGAAAAGAGAGATTCCATTATTGGAGGCTTCTGTTCTGGACCATGTTCAGCCGTCCCCGCCTCTTTCCACAGGCCATCACTCTCGCGATCTACGGTTTCCATTTCCGAAAGATCTTTGAAAAACGCCTTTAAAACATTCCTCTGTCTAGTGTTCTGTACTGGATCGCCTCTGAAATGTGATAAGCCGACAGATCCTCTGATGCTTCTAAATCGGCTATCGTACGGGAAAGTTTCAGAATCCGCGAATACGCCCTTGCCGATAAGCCAAGCTTGAGTATGGCAAGAAAACAAATTACGCCGCAACAAACTCGATCTTGACCCGCGTGCCTGTCGCTTCAGCGATCTTCTCCATGGTCTTGAGCGTAAAACCTTCATAATCGCCGCTCTCGATCCGCGAAATCGCCTGCTGGCTAGTCCCCATCAGCTTCGCCAATTGTTGTTGCGACAGTCCCTTTTTCTCGCGAAGCTTCGCAATCTTCATCGCCAGCATAAGCGCTTGCCTCTCTTCCTGATAATGCGCTTTGAATTCAGGATCTTTAAGATCTTCGCTTAACCTGCTTTGGAATGTCCTAACTTTACTTTTTTTCATGTTGCACCTCCTGCCGGAAAACGCCGGAGCCAGTCTTCCATGCGTCTTTCCGCCAACTTAATGTCTTTTTCTTTCAATTGCTGCGTCTTTTTGGAAAAAGCATGTGTCAACACGACCTGATCACGCACTTGGAAGAAATAGAGGATACGGTACTGATTCGAACTTTGGTGTATCCTCAACTCCCTGATTTTTCCTCTGACGACATCAGCGTAAGGCCGCTTGAGATGCGGCCCCTGTTCTTCCAGTAGAGACAGGTGCGCAGCCACCTTCGCCCGTGACTTTTTGTCCAGACCATCTAAGAAATCATCGACCGGTGAATCACCGCGCTCTGTCGTGTAGAAGACCAGATTGTACAAACATGCCTCCGTGTCATATTTATTATATACATCAACCCTGATGTATTGTCAAGCCGCCTTATTCCCCTGCGACTCCATGTAGTCATCTATGTCAGTAGCGCCAGATAAGAGAAATTGCAGGAAACTAACATTCTTTAGCCGCAATGTTTCACAAATACTCAACAGGACGAGATATTCCTGGATACCCTTTACAGTTGAGGAACCGCCGATTACGCGTCTGAGAAATACGAAGCGTTTAACGGCATGTTCCGCGTTGTTGTTGTTCCAGGGAACACCATTATAGTCCAAGAAAGTGAACAACTTGTCTTTATACTTCACGAATCTTTCCTGAAAACCCTTTGCAAATTCGGAAGAGTAGTTTATCAGCTCTATTTTGTCAAAGAACCGTCGAACTTCCACCTTATGTTTGTTAAGGTGCCGTTTTCTCAAACCAAATTTGTCAATGGTTTTAATAATCGGAACTAATAACATCGTAAAGTCTCGGCCCAAACCTTTCATCTCGACATCAAACGGATTTTTCGATATATTTTCATTTATATCTCTGATAAGATGAATCAAGCATTTTTGCTGACGGCACGGCAAAGAATCGTAAGCTGCATAGAAATCGGAAATCACAACGCCATCGTAGCCGTTAAGAACCGCTTCTAAGATTTTTCCTTCGCGAGTAGCACTGTAAACATATACGGCCTCCTCCGAATTTGCAAATACCCAAATGTAACCAGTACCCTCTTTTAGATTTGCTTTTGTTTCATCAATGTGGACAATACCGCCGCGGGTTATTTTCTTTAGCAAACTTTTGTAAGTGTTTCGATAGTAATCGGCTGCTCTCATCTTAAAGTTAAACGCTATCCTACTGGTAAACCAATATCCAAAAACCTCGCCGAAGTCTTCAGCAATTGATCTCATCGATTTCAGGCGACCGATATTTTGATATACTGCCCATGCAGTCAAGGTGCGACCATATCTTTCAGCTGACAGCTTCGTATAGGCTTTTGAAGAGGACACCCTTCTACACTGCTTACACAAAAATCTTGTCGACCTATATTTTACAACCCATCTCTTGATACCCCCGGAAATAATCTTCAAATCATATAACAATTTTGACGTTGTACCGTACTTTGAGAGCTGTATTGCATGGCAGTGCGGACATTTTTTTAATGGCCGAAATAGAATCTCTTTATTAACTTTATATGACATCTGTTGACGGCGACGTATTTTATTGAGTCTTTTCCTTGCTGTTGTATTTTCGCGGAGATAAACTTTCTCTCTTTGATAGTCAAAGTATGCGCAACGATTAATTTTATCAAGTTCCGGAAAGCAGAAATCATTGCGGCTGAAAATGTCATAAGGTTTGTCTCTTTTAATCTGATCCGTATGTTTTGTTGGATATTTCTCGAAGTTGTTCGTGGTAGATAGACCCTCCAAACAACCGGCGACTGTCCTTAAAGCCAGACAGTCTTCATAGTTATAAGTAATCAACTTCTGTTTAAAAATATCATTGTCTGATACCTTCCACTGCTGCCGCCACAACAGACTCGTGAGACCCGAGGCGTTATGATCAGACCACTTGAATCCCAGGAATGATGCAATGCTTTTCAGATCATTGGAATACGTCGGGAAATAGATGTGCCCATATATTGCAGATAATACGTTGAAGGAGTGAGATATTATTTTTTCTATCAATTCGCTGCTGCCTCCATATTGTGCACCCATCCGCTTGAAGAACTTAGACTCATAACTCCCATAATGAAACAGGACAAACTTCTTCAATGCTTCCATCTTTTCGAGAAATGAACCCCAGATTATTTTTTCTCCGGACTTGTCGTTTGCCCAGAAGGAATGTGAGGAGACGCTTTCCCCATCGTCAATAACCAGGCCGATCAGATAATAGAAGTTCTCGTCAGGGATTCCTTCAACATCAAGATATACCCGTGTCGTAGCATCGGGAAGTTCTGGTTTCCCCGCAATGTAAATAGTTTGAGTCCTGATAGCCAAGGCATTAAGGGAATGATAATGCTTTAGGATTTGCCGGGACGCCATTTTTTTCGCCCGCCGTGGACGAAAGGTATATGAGTATTGAGTTACCATAAAAATCCCTCTTTTGTTCAGTGTATCGATTTCTTTTCCGCTAAGACCTTTCAGAAGGCTAAGATCATCCTTTTCCTTTGCAGCCGCATAACAGATCTCCTGAAACTCGCATATTTTACAATGATCGTTGAGTCTTAAGGGCGGCGCTGCTTGCTTGTCAATCATATTGGTAATTTCTTTTTCTATTTTGCCTACCGTCTTAATCAGGGAGGCGAGATGCACCTTTATGGAAAAGAGATTATCACCCAAAATAATCCTTCCGCTCGCGGGTTCAATTTTCTGTTCGTGGCCCAGAGCCGACCCATAGAACGCCAGTAAGAGCTTGTGCTGTTTGCTTATCTTTTGAAGAGGCAAAAAGATTATCGGATTATAAACTGGTTTCCGAGGGGAAGATTGTGAAGCCAGTTCTGCTGCATCAAGAATCAGAGAGTGTTTGTCATTGGAAATCGAGATGCCGACGGCGACTGAAAGGTTCTGTTTTTTAATTTCCTTGAATGAACTGTTTACGGTCGATATTGCTGTGCTACCGCCAGTTATTAAGAGGTGCTTTCCCCGGAGAGCTTGAGAAATGCTTTGTGGTGACACTGAAGATAATACAGGAATAGCCTGTCAGATATATCGGGACTGGCATCATGGGTTCCCATGCAGCAACGTCTTATTGTCTCAGAGTAAGTGTTCGGTCCATTCTTCTAAATTACAAATCAACAGTCCGCTACACTTCCAAAATATCTGCAAGCTATAAAAGTCCCGCTTTCCACGGCAAAGTTCTTATATTTTAAAACTGCCCTCTGTCTAGTGTCCTGTACTGGATCGCCTCTGAAATGTGATGGGAGTGAATCTCATCCGATGCTTCCAGATCAGCGATAGTTCTGGAAAGTTTTAAAATCCTCGTGTATGCCCTTGCTGAAAGGCTAAGCCTATGCATAGCTGTCTCAAGCAAAGACTGGGCATCAGGCTTTAGCTTGCAGAACTTCTTCATGTGCCTTGTTTTCATCTGGCCGTTAGAATAAATTTTATCGCCCTTAAATCTTCCAAGCTGTATATCCCTTGCATCAAAAATTCGTTTTCTTATGCCCTCTGACCTCTCTCCTGAATGTTCTGTTGACAGTTCCTTGTAAGGAACAGCAGGCACCTCTATATGTATATCAATCCTGTCGAGAAGCGGGCCTGACACTCGCCGCCTGTAACGGTATATCTGGCCTGTTGTACATGTGCACTGATGTCTTGAATCTCCTAAATACCCGCAGGGGCAGGGATTCATTGCAGCGACGAGCATAAAATTTGCAGGATATGTTATTGATGCAACCGCCCTCGAGACTGTAACCTCTCCGTTTTCTATAGGCTGCCTTAACACCTCAAGCACATTCCTTTTAAATTCAGGAAGCTCATCAAGAAAAAGAACGCCGTGATGGGCAAGGCTCACCTCTCCAGGTTTAGGCAATTGCCCTCCGCCTATTAATGCAACATCAGAGATAGTATGATGCGGTGAACGGAAAGTCCTTGTTGCGAGCAATGGCTGTCCTGTCTTCAACAAGCCTGCAACACTGTGAATCTTGGTGGTCTCAAGCGCCTCGTCAAATGTCATCCTCGGGAGAATTGTCGGGAGCCTTCTTGCAAGCATAGTCTTTCCTGAACCGGGAGGCCCTATCATAATCACATTGTGGCCTCCTGCTGCAGCAATCTCCAATGCCCTTTTTGCATGTTCCTGCCCTTTGACATCTGAGAAGTCATCCTCATAGATGGCGTTCTCCTCTATTGCCTTATCAATATCTACAAGAAATTTTTCCTGCAATCTGCTGCCTCTTAAAAAATCTATTACATGAGAAAGGTTCTCCATTCCGAATACAGACACGTCGTTTACGACTGCTGCCTCATGTGCATTCTCTGCAGGAAGGATGATGCCTTTTAACCCCAGTTTTTTTGCAATTATTGCCATTGAGAGCACACCGCGCACAGGTTTTATCTTCCCGTCCAATGAGAGTTCGCCAGTAAACAGATAATCCCGCACAGAATCCATCCCGATTACTCCTTCGGCAGTTATTATTCCGATTGCAATCGGAAGGTCAAAGGATGAGCCTTCTTTTTTCAAATCAGCAGGCGCAAGATTAACAGTTATCTGTTTAAGGGGAAAATTAAATCCTATATTCTTAAGCGCTGCTCTGACCCTGTCTTTGCTCTCTTTGACAGCAGCGTCAGGAAGCCCGACCATTGAAAAATGGGGAAGCCCTCTGGATGCAATATCAACTTCTACATCAACAGGATAAGCATCAATACCTATAACGCTTGCACTAAGAATCTTTGAAAGCATTGTTGATTATATTGATTCAAACAGAGGAAATGCAAGAGAGGGGGAATAAATATTGCAATTAGAACACAATGTTTGATAAAATAATAATGTGAATATTATCATTAAGGAAATCGGGAAGAGGGAATACGCATATCTTGCCCTGAGGGAAGGGAAGAAGGTTATCCATAAATACCTCGGCTCAGTGCGTGATCCCAAGGTTATCAAGATGATAGCTGAAAGGGAAGAGTCTGCCGCAGTTTCCCAAACCCTCCGCCCTCTCTTCTGGGATACAACTCTCAAGAGGCTCCATCTGAAAAAACATGCGCGATATATTATAGAGAGAGTGTTGGAATTCGGAGATATGAGCGCATTCAGATGGCTTCAGAGGGTTTATCCTGTTCAAACCATTCTGGATGTTCTGAATGCAAGCAGGACTATAACAGAAAAATCCCGTAATTTTTGGATGACATGGATTCTGAACTGAAGATTCACAGAGAAAGCCTTTCTGAAAACGGCTGGAGTGTTCTTAAAAGCCTTAAGCATACGCTTAAAAAGCACGATGCGATTCTTGCCGGCGGAACAGCGTTGGCCTTGAGGATGGGGCACAGGATATCTGCTGACTTAGATTTCTTTACCGAAGAAGACTTTCGAACCGAATCCATTATTACAGAAATCAAGAAAACAAAACAGCAATTTCAGGTTTTCTCTGAAGGAGAGGAATATCTGGTTGCAGAGATTGGCGGAATAAAATTTTCTTTATTCAAGTACGATTACCCATTTCTGGAGAAGACGTTTGTCTATGAGGGAGTTCAGATCGCTGATATTCTCGATATAGCTTCGATGAAGGTGATCGCCATCAGTCAGAGGGGAACAAAGAGAGATTTTCTTGACCTTTATTTTATACTGCAGAAGATTCCCTTTCATAAGATCGCAAGGCACATGGTGAGACGCTTTGGCAAGGAGAGGATAAGTTCAGTCCATATCGGAAAATCACTCGTATATTTTTCTGATGCAGACTCCCAGCCTGAACCTGAATACGGGAAAGGCAAAGCAGTGAACTGGGAGAGAGTAAAAAAGTTTTTCAAATCACATGTGAGGCAGTTTGTATTCGACCTCGAGGCAGCATTGAAAGAGGATGAGTAGAAAATTAAACTGTGCCTTCGCTTTTACCCTTCCGCGCTAATGTTGCTTCAGCAAGCCTTTAAATAAATGTTAATCGTGAGATGGTGAAGCGTGGTTTTGCATGGGCATATAGGCAGTACCTGAAAAGACCGTATGCTTCAGAATTTATTGATGCCGAGAGTGAGGCAAGAACAAATAAGCGCGGTCTGTGGCAACAAACAAACCCTCAGCCGCCATGGGAGTACAGGGCTTCAACTCGACGTTGAATTCATGCGCGCCTCTGACACTGTACGCGAGGCCTCGAAGAACGACTCGACCAGGGAACTTGAGCTGATCGTCATTACCTCGGGGTTCGCGGCCGCATCTGTTCATTGATGTCCATTATTATCGTCTTTGTCCATACAAAAAAAGAGGATATTGACATCTCCCTAACGTAAGTTATAGTTTAGAATGTCTTTTTTATCGATGTGATCCCGCATTATAGACAGACAAGGTAAACTTAACGCAGCGGCACAACGCGAATAAAGCGTAGGGGAGGTTTTATTATGCCACCAAGCGCAGTCATACTTACAGCGCTTCCCATAGAATACAAGGCTGTACGTGAACATCTAAGCGCTATTCGAGAGGAAGTCCATCCACAAGGTAATGTTTATGAAAAGGGTGTTTTCTCTGTCAATGGACTTTCAGTTGAGATAGGTATTGTTCAACTGCGAAAAGGTAATGTAAGAGCGGGCGTTCAAACTGAACGCGCTATCACGCATTTCAAGCCCAACTACGTTTTTTTTGTCGGGGTTGCAGGTGGCGTAAAAGATGTCTCTCTCGGCGACGTGGTAGTCGCTGAGAAAGTCTATGGCTACGAATCAGGTAAGGCAGGGTCATCATTTTACGCGAGGCCGGAGATGGGCATTCCTTCTTTCGGGCTGATAGAGAGGGCGCAGGCTGAAGCACGAAAGGGTGATTGGCTCCGGCGCATTAAAGGTAATGATGCAAAACTTTCTTCTATCGTTTCTATCGGTCCGATTGCAGCTGGCGAAAAAGTTATATCATCGAAGCGATCTATTACCTTTCAGTTTCTCAAGGCAAATTATGGAGACACTCTCGCCGTCGAAATGGAAGGTCATGGTTTCTTAGAGGCGGTCAATGCTAATCGCGGGGTAGCCGCGCTGGTTATCCGCGGAATCTCCGATCTCATTAGTGGCAAAGGCACATCAGATAAAGCCGGCTGGCAAGAGGTAGCTTCGAGGAATGCATCTGCTTTTACTTTCGAAATCCTTGCAAAACTCATAGAAACCGGCGAGATAGATGCCGCTTCGAATATCCCCGATGACGTTAAGCAACTTTTTGAAGACTGGAAAACTTTACGAGACACGGGTAGGTATGAAGACGCGAAAAGCCTTGCTCAAAAGGCACTGGCATTAGCGGAACACTATAAAAATGGACTTACCATCGCACAGGCCAAATATTGTCTCGCCGTGCTCCTGAGAGAGTGGGACAAGAAGCCTGCTGATGCAAGAGCCTTATTACAAGAATGCCTTCAGGAATTACGCGGGTCCAATTCAGAAAAACGCCTTAGTGCGACGTTGTATGAACTTGGGGTACTTGAAATAGATGAAGGTGATTTAGATCAGGCTGAAGCTTACGTGACTCAAGCTTTGGATATAGACAAGAAGCGTGGGCGAAAAATAAGTATCGTCCAGGATCACATTCAGCTGGGTTGGATATCAGATCATCGCGGCCATTCTAAAGAGGCTATTGAGTTTTATGATTACGCTCTCACTGGTGCTTTGAGTGTTTATCAGGATCACGACTCCGACACAGAAAAAGATGCGATTCAAAGCATAGCCGCCTGCTATCAACATAAGGGCTTAGTATATGAGCGTGAGGGCAAAGTTGAAGAGGTTGCATCCAATTACATACGCGCCCTTGAATGGCATCGGAAATCCGGGTACAAACCTGATCTCGGCAAAATACTTTATTTACTGGCAAGGTTGAAATATCGGGAGGGACAATATGATGAAGGATCTGACTTCTTAAACGAGGCCACCCTTATTTATAGCGACATCGGTGATCATGTTTTTCATGCTCGCTGTCTCGATCTAAAGGGGCGATTACTTTTTACACTTGGGCAAGTAGAGAAGGCAACTGCCACTTTTGAAGCTGCTCTAACAATAGCGGAAAAATGTGATGACTACAAAGATCAGGAGTCGTACCTGAATAAACTCGGCCATATTTATCTGGAAGGCGGCAAACTTGAGCGGGCCAAAGAATTTTTTGAACGTGCACGAGAGTTATCGCAGAGAGAGGGCTTGATTGACGGGTATGCAAGCTCCGTGAAAAATCTCGCGCTAATTGCCAATAAAAACAATAACCCTAAAGAAAGAGATGGCCTGCTTTCCGATGGGATAAAGGCATTAGAAAAACTTTTGCATTCGATCCAAACCGAACCTCGCCGTGCCTTCATTATAGGCAATATAGGTTTCTTCTACGAGATGACGGAAAACTTTCGTGAAGCCCTGACCTATTATCAGCGTTCTCAGAAAGCGTATGAGGCACTGTCAGATGTCGGCGGTATCGCCCATTGCTTAGGTTCGATAGCTCGTATGAAAGGCTTACTTGGGGAAAAGAATGAAGAATTTGATATCTATCGCTCATTGAAGAAGCTTGTTGCTGGCACCCCCTACTACGATATTATTGCGGGTACTGCCATCAATCTTGGTGAAATTCAAATGCAGCTCGGTAACTTAGAGGAAGCCAAGATACTTTTTCAGGAAGCTGAGTTGCTTTGTCGTAAATTCAATCTCCAGTACTCAGGCCATTTGAGAAAATCTCTTCAACGTCTTCAGGAAAAAATTAATTTACGCAAGCCCCCCGGGCTTAATTTCAAGCAGCTTGTAGAAGAGTTGTTTGAACTGGTGCGATGGTTCCCTGAAGCGCAGGATAGTACTCTTCGGCTATGGATGTGGGGCCGTCAGGAAGACCTCCTTGGCAATTATCGCAATAATGCTGACATTAAGTTCATGCTCTGCGAGGATATTTTGAATAGGTTCCTGGCCTTTTCAGAAATCCTCCATCCGATCACTGATTTGTGCTTGCAGGCGATCTCCGCGGAGTATCCGGGTGCCGGCGTGGATGTAATCCCCTACCCGCGTGACAAGGTTATCTTTTTCGATTGTGCGATCCCAACAGTAAAAAGGGATAACGAGTATGTTCACACCCTTCGATACCTGAGCGGCGGCATATCTTCGCGTTATCATTTGACGGCGGGCACCGTTGCGCGCTCGAAAGTTACGGGCAACGAAGGCGTTACAATTACTGGATGGTCCCTTGGCTTGCCTTCACAAGCACATGAATTAATTCTGACGCGATCTCCAGAAGAACTGATTGATAGGAAGGTGTTTTTCCTGCCATATGAAAGGCACCTGGCTGACGATAAGTTGCTTTCCGACATCAATTTTAGTAAGGACCTCGGCCTCATACCGGTCTACGTTGATGTGTGCCCTCCTTCTGAAAATGTAGCTCTCTTCGCCTCCAAGAACTTGCACTTGCCACTTATGGCAACTGCGGAAGTTTCTAATCTCCGCCCTCATTTGCGTAGAGTGAAGCAGACCATTTCTAAACTGCTGACTGCAGACAGAGACTCAGCCCGAAATATTTTGAACGACCTGCAGGGCGTCTTTGATGAACTTTCTGATAGTTCAGTCGCGGAGCGCTCAATAAACATGCAATTTTGCATCTTTGAATTCTTTAACGGCATGGTTAGAGATCTGTACCCCGCATTACTAATAACCGGATATCAGCCTGAGTAGACTTTTTTGGTAGCATAGTTCACCGCATCCTCCCCCACCCCTTCCATGCCCCTACACATTGCCTCTTCTTCGCGCCTTAAAGTGCTTTCCCCTCTCCTTTACATGCTGTACTTCAGCAAGGCTCCGCCATGCCCCATCACTTATTCCAAGAGGTATGTGTTTATGATTTAGTTATGAGTGCTGATTACAAGCGTCAATTTGTAGGAACTAAAATAAAGCTTCGCTGCGGTGAAGTTCAGTCAGAATCGAAAATGATAAATGCGGCCATAGGAAGGTGTCTCAAATAATCTGTCCGGCCAGAATGGGAAAGTAGAAGGCGATAAACAGAATTGAGTCCAAAACCGGCCGATGGAATCCTGAAGTCAAATTTTCCATTAACAGTAACCATAATCGGACTAAAAGGACTGTCTAATTGTGCCTGAAGTTCCTTTTGTATCGAGCACCATTCCCATTGAGCCTTCTGATGTGCTTCCTTTAACTCACCGGTAATCCTCAGC
Source organism: Nitrospirota bacterium (assembly GCA_016208915.1). Lineage (GTDB taxonomy): Bacteria > Nitrospirota > Thermodesulfovibrionia > Thermodesulfovibrionales > UBA1546 > JACQXE01. The sequence goes on from JACQXE010000042.1 coordinate 17,435, forward strand.
GCAGAGGCATTAACATTATCGGCCCCAAAATCTCTTTGAGTGTTCATCCAGATTTGCCGAAGTACTTTCCTAAAGTCCCCTAATCGCCCAGACTGTCTAATTGCAAAGGTCGTTTGAGGATCGACTTGGTTTAAAAAAGTGAAGCGTAGAGTAGATAGACTTTCAGCAATAAGTTCCCATCTCTTTTCTGGTATACCATCCCCTTGGCTGGTCACAAGGATTTCATTCCACCTATGTAAATTGTCTGTATAAATGAAAGAGCCCGTTATCTGAGATAAGAATAGGCCAAGTTCTAAGTTCGGACTAAGTTGGCTTTTAAGCAATTGTCCCCCTTCTTTGCCAGGTATTAGGGGTTGCAGAATAGCTAAGGGATCATGAACCCGCATTTCTTCAATGTGCTTAAGAACTTTTTCCATATCCTCTTCAGAGATATGTGAAACAGCTTTCCTGACTTGTCGTTTCAGGCTTTCTTCTGGTAAGCTCCACATGCTACGCATAAAATCTTCTTTATAAAGAGGCTCAAAGACCGCATACTCTTCTCTGCTTGGTTTCCAGTTTTTTAATCTCTCCTTGGCCATGTCCCAAATGTTTGTCCGAAGCTTGTAATCAAAATCACATGGATCGGGAATCATATGCACAATTCCAGCATCAATAAAAGGCATAAGGTGCATAAAGAGTAAAATGTTTTTTATGGTTTCCTGCTTATATTGTGTCGGTGAATGAACCGGACTGTATTCCTCTTTGACGCAGGCAGGGTTAGTGAATGGACTCACGACTATGATCTCATCAACATAAAGAGAAAAACCAACTACGTTTCGCAAGATCACGCGGGGGTCTACTAACCCGGCATAAAGAGCCCTCAATATTGCAGAATCAGGGCGAGGTAATAAATCCATAAGATTGGTTTCGCGAGGCCAAAGAGACGCGATAACCTTATGAATTTCTTTAACCTGATCGTCGCTGAGTTCCCGTCGAACATCCTCCCACGTTTTGCCCTTAGAAAGACCGAGGATATCTGTTACAGCATTGAATAGGATTATGTTTCTTTCCCGAATACTGTATTCAGTTGCCAAAGGCCGATCATCTGGCACCTTATCTCTGCAACACTTTTTATATTTTTTGCCGCTACCACATGGACATGGGTCATTCGCTCCAGAATTGCCTTTTAGGAGAGGCCTTTTTAAATATGATAGATCACCTGTGGTACGTCCGAATTCATCCTGATAACGGGTAGACCCATCTTTATAACCCACGTAAATTTCTCCGCCAAAATGCCAAAGTTCGTTCTGTGGAGGCAAAAGAACTTTGCCTACTTCAGACCACGAGTTTTTTATCATGGCTTCGGGGTATAACCACTCTTCCTTTGCTGCAGCTATAAACTTACGCGAACGAGACTTCAAAATAAGATTAATCGCAGAGACTTCTTCTTCCTGTAACCTTCTTGTACGAATCATTGTGTCAAATCTGGTAAGCGTCTGTCCGAAATGCCTCGCATGCGTCCTTTTTGAGAGTGGATCGACACTATCAGGATCACGCGCATATTCAAGATTAGTCAGAATTAGACAATGGTTCAGATCAAGTGGGAAAATTGTGTGAGAAGCCTTCAAGGCAATAGATGGATCATCAGGATATTTGCACTGTAGCGAACTTGGTGGGCAGGCAGGATTGTATACTGTTACTGGATGATCTGTTATGATGAATTTAACATCTGAATCCTCAGTTGAAACTATCTCTCTTACTGCTTCAACCCACATAGTGCAGTGCATCTGACGAAGATGTTGCATTTCGAGCATGAGTTGGAGTTGCGTAAGTTTTGGGTAGTGAGACCTTATCCAGTCAAGGCCTTTGGGTGTTCGAAGCTTTTGTGCGTCAAGGTACTCAAAAATCTTGCTGAATAAATGGTACAGTTGCTGTAAGTCCTGCGTTACAAATGCGCGAATAGCTGCAGAACCCTCTCTGTCTATGGAACCAAATAAGAATTTCTCGATCTCATCGTTTGGAAAACCGAAAATTGAAGTAGTATAGAGATCCTTTTCCCAAAAGCACTTTTTCGGACCCCAACAAAGGCAGTCGTTCATCGTTATGATTCTGCCATCTGGTAACTTCTTTTTATCGGGATAAAGATCTAAATAAAAAAATGATCCTCGGCCCGAAAGCAAGAACCTTCTTTGATACCACTCAGGGACATAATGGTTTCTACGAATTATTGACATAGCTATTGTTCGACCTATATCTCTATCTTAGCTTCTATTATTATAGAATTGGCGCTTTTAAAAAGCAGGTGATACTCTTGATATTTTTTTGCAAGCTTTTACTCTTCCACTTACCCAGTCCGTCAACTGTTCAGGGTCTCTACCCATAATGCAGCCCGACTGCCGTAGCGTAATTTTGCTATTTAATCTTTGCCGTTCTTTTTGCCTTATGACATTTGAAGCATTCGAACAGAGGCTGATGAATAAAGCAAATAGTCTTTTCTATGCTTTATTCGTGAAACATTCGATCTTATGCAATCCATTTGACCTGAGGCTCTTTTTTATCAGGCCGCTCAGGATATTCTTTGGGATAACCAAGAAGGATTGGGCCAAACACTGTCTCATCATCTTTCAGCTCAAGGATCTTGCGTATTTCCGCATCTTCGGTTACCATGGCGCCAAAACCAACCCAGCAACTTCCCAGTCCCAGAGAGTGAGCAGCAAGCATCATGTTCTCACAGGCAAGGGGACAGGAATGGCTTGCATACCGTCCTGAGCCGATCACAAAAACAATTACCGGTGCTGAATAATAGATAGGGTCTTCAAGCTCTTTGAAGCGTTGCATTACCATTTCGTATCTCTCAGGATTAATCTCCTTGAGTGAATCGAAAAGTTTTTTAGCGCCCGGCTTGGCAGCGCCGAGCAGTTTGCTCTTTGTTGCCTTGTCCTCGACAATAACAAACCTCCATGGTTGGCTGTTCATGGCTGACGGCGCTTCATTGCCAGCTGTTATGATTGTTTGTATGATGTCTTTGGGAATCGGTTTAGGCTCATATGACCTCACCGACCTTCTCTTCATAATCGCTTCGATTACAGGATTCATGGTCTCCCTCTTTTATGCTGATTCAGCCTGTTTCTCGTATATCAAAAGGGGCTTTTCCTTTTTAGTTACTGTATCTTCACTGATGACGCATTCTTTTATGCTCTTCTGCGAAGGTATCTCATACATAACATCGAGCATTACCTCCTCGAGGATTGCCCTCAGACCGCGGGCTCCTGTTTTTCTTTGAGTTGCCTTTTTTGCGATAGCCTTTAATGCGTTATCTGCAAATCTCAGCCTTACATTGTCAAAAGAAAGCAGTTTTTGATACTGCTTTATCAAAGCATTCTTAGGCTCTGTGAGTATTTTAACCAGCGCTGCTTCGTCAAGTTCATCAAGAGTCGCGATAACAGGGAGCCTACCTACGAATTCAGGTATCATGCCGTATTTTATCAAATCCTCCGGCTCTACAAGACTGAGGATATCTCCTATCCTCTTGTCAGCCTTTCCTTCCACCTTTGCCCCGAAACCTAAAGCTTTCTGCCCGATCCTTTGCTTAATCACGTCTTCAAGGCCTATGAATGCCCCGCCACAGATAAAAAGCATATTCGCTGTATTAACCTGAATAAATTCCTGCTGCGGATGCTTTCTTCCGCCCTGTGGGGGTATGTTTGCTATCGTCCCCTCTATTATCTTAAGCAGCGCCTGCTGAACGCCTTCTCCTGAAACATCACGCGTTATTGAGGGATTCTCAGATTTTCTGCTTATCTTGTCAATCTCGTCTATGTAGACAATGCCGCGCTGTGCCTTTTCAATATCATATTTTGCAGCCTGAAGGAGCTTGAGAATTATATTCTCAACATCCTCACCAACATATCCTGCTTCTGTGAGGGTTGTTGCATCTGCTATTGTAAACGGCACATCAAGGAGCCTTGCCAGTGTCTGTGCAAAGAGCGTCTTTCCAGTGCCTGTCGGACCTATCAAAAGGATATTGCTTTTCTGCAGTTCCACGTCTGTCTTGACAGGACTGTATATCCTCTTATAATGATTATGAACTGCGACCGAGAGTATTTTTTTTGCCTTCTCCTGCCCTATCACATAATCAGTCAGAAACTGGTGTATATCCTTGGGAGTAGGCAGCTTTGGAAACGCCTGTCCTTCTTCAACAGGATACAGCTCATCAGCCATTATCTCATTACAGAGTTCAACACATTCATTGCATATATAAACAGTAGGGCCTGCAATAAGTTTTTTTACCTCATCCTGCCCCTTGCCGCAGAATGAACATTTAAGTATAGTTTCTTCTCTTTTCGGCATTAAACCTCCAATTAATAAAGTTAAAAGTGAGAAGTGAGAAATTTTCAGAAGCTCTCAACTTTTAACTCGTAGCTTTAAACTTTTTACTTATTCTTTATGCTGTGTATGACCTCATCCACAATCCCGTATTCCTTTGCCTCATCGCCTGACATAAAGAAATCCCTGTCAGTGTCTGCCTGTATTTTCTCCAGAGACTGGCTTGTATGTTGGGCAATGATTCTGTTCAGTGTTTCCTTCATCTTAAGAATTTCCCGTGCATGAATCTCGACATCAGTTGCCTGTCCGTGAAACCCGCCCATCGGCTGATGAAGCATGATTCTTGAATGGGGGAGTGCAAACCTCTTCCCTTTCTTTCCTGCAGCGAGGAGCAGCGCTCCCATACTTGCTGCCTGACCTATACAATAGGTTGCTATATCAGATTTTACATACTGCATCGTATCATAGATTGCAAGGCCAGAAGACACTATGCCGCCAGGTGAATTTACATAGAGATGAATATCCTTATCAGGGTCATCTGATTGGAGAAAGAGGAGCTGCGCGATGACTGTATTTGCTACAACATCATCGATAGCTGTCCCGAGAAATATAATCCTGTCCTTAAGAAGTCTTGAATAGATATCATAAGCCCTCTCTGTTCTTCCTGTCTGCTCTATAACAAAAGGGATAAAGCTCACGATTGTTCTCCTTTCTCTGTTTTCGCCATCGAAAGCAGAAGATCTAAGACTTTTTGACCATGGAGAGAACTCCTGAAGCCTTCGAGTGAGCCGTCTCTTTGTATGTATATTTTCATTAATGTTTCAGGCGTCATTGAAAGCCTCTGAGAAATTTCCAGAATCTTTTCCTTCATCTCATCATCTGTCACAATAATTCCTTCTTTTCCTCCGATGACAGAAAGGAGTATCTCAGCCTTTGCTGTTCTCACAGCCTCAGGCCTTAATTCATTACGCAATGCATTTTCATCCTTGTCGGATTTTTTTGCTGCCCTAACTTCGCTAACTAATGCAGAAAGCTCCCTGTCGAGCATGGATTCAGGCAGATCAAAGTCATGGGTATTAACAAGTTTTTCAAGAATCTCATCCTTCTGAATCTTTTGCACCTCATTCTTTTTTGCCTTCTCGATCTCTTCTCTAACCCCTGCCTTCAGAGAATCAAGATTTTCAAAGCCAAGATCCTTCGCAAGCTCATCATCTATCGCAGGCAGTATCTTCTTTTTTACTGCCTTTATGTGATTTTTCACCATTGTCTTTTTCCCTGCGAGCGCCTTCACATGAAAGTTTTCCGGAAAATCAGCCTCAGCCTCAGCAGTCTCTCCTGCCTTTTTGCCTATAAGGCTATCTGATATCTCTTTGGGCAGTGTTCCGATGCCAACCTGCAAGACCTGGTCTTTTGCAGATGAGGTTTGGTCGTCATATTTAATCTCATAGTCAACTGTTACTAAATCTCCATTCTCCGCTGCTTTCTCTGCAATTTCATAGGTAGCTTTTCCATCCTGAAGCCTCTTTAACGCAGCCTCAATATCCGAATCCGTAACAGTTATAGGTATATCCTTGACTGCAAGTTCACTGTAACTGAGGTTTTGAATCCTTGGCCGAATCTCTACGGTGAAGGCGAGCGAAAGAGGATTATGCCTCTGAAAGTTCAATCCTCCATCCAGTTCTGGTGAAGCAACCGGAACTATATCAGCCTCTTTCAATGCCTTTTCATAAAATTCAGGGATTATTTTCTCGATTGTCTCAGCCTCTGCGCTTTTTCCAAAGTGCTTTTCGATCATATTCATGGGCGCTTTTCCGGGCCTAAAACCAGGAATCTTCGCCTGCTGACGCATCTTTTCCAATGAGAGCTTGATCTTCTCTTCAATCGCCTCTGATGGGATCTCGATTTTCAGGCGCTTCTTTGTCGTACTGATATCTTCTACTGCTTTGAGCAAGGTATTCCTCCTACAGGTAGTTTATTTACTGTAAAATAATACTGAAACTTTGTCAATTTTCACTCTGAGAGATATCGTCTTAAAGGCGGTTATATTTGCAGGTGAATATCAATTTTTCAACCTGTTGTCAGGCGATTGAACAAGCGATATTTCTTTTAATTTAATTCCCATTCCTGAGAAAATGTTGTTTTAAAATCACGCGAGCAATGAATTACTGCAAGTATTTCAACACGTTCATTGTTGTTCTTGATTCTATAGACGATTCTGTAATTTTGATAAATAACTTCTCTTAATCTGTCTATTTCAAACTCAGGGACAATACGTCCACAACGAGGTGCTTTTTCAAGCTTTGAGGTTGACTTGATGAGGGATTTTATAAAGCGGATGGCGTATGTTTTTGAATCTTTAGCAATATAATTGTGAATTGCCTCCAAATGGCTGCTTGCCTTTTCTGACCATTTTATTTCCCCCATTGTCCAACTCTTGCAAGAAGTTCTTCTGTTGATAATAATCTGCCTTCCTCGGCATCTTTTATGCCTTCAAGAACTTGTGCAATAAAATTAATTTCATACATTATGTCTTCGACAGAACATCCGTCAGGAAGGCGTTTTATAGTTTCAACAGTTGCTTCTTTGAGTAAATCCATTATTCCCACCACCTTTCATTATAAATTATAACAAATCTCATACAGCTTATTCTTTCACATAACAATTGCGTTGACTGTAAAGTGCAAGGCATTTTTCATTTTACACATGTACGCGTTATCTGTCTATTGCAGGCAGGGATTTATTCTGCATAATATTTTATAGATTTTACTTTTGATGTGCCAGTTCCTTTTTATCTTTTTCTGTGCTTTCCGTATGGTATTCTCTCCATCCTGACACCTCCGTCTTTGTATTTTACTCAACTTTGGTGTCCATTTTTTTCAGCTTAACTCAGTAAAAGGCGTTTGGGAATTGTATGCGAGAAGGTCTGTAATTCAGAAATAGAAATGTCCGGTTTTGCAGAAATAGAAATGTCCTAATTCCAAGTGATGCTATACTGCCTTTTTTTAAAAAGGAGGCGAGATGGCAGGAAAGGACATTATCATGTTGCATCAAAGAGAATTAAAG